>NZ_MJXI01000035.1:2139-147521 GCF_001762705.1 Campylobacter sp. BCW_6460
TACAAAATAAAACGACAGAATATTAAAATAGTTATACTTAAAATATTATTAAATACTTATTATTATAAAACTATATGGTTTGAATTTAAAATTTTATTTTATAAAAAAAATTGATTTAATGAGAGTAAATTTAATTAAATATTAAAATTATTTGTGAGATATTTTTAATTAATTTGTATTAATTAAAGCTAGCCTGTAAATTCAGTAGCTTCGTAGCCTATAGGTTTATCTACAAAACAAGATTTTTCTTTTAAAAATACAACTTCTATAGTTCCAATAGGCCCATTTCTATTTTTTCCAACAATAATTTCAGCATTTTCTTGCATAGGATTTGGTATAAAAAGCCTTTGATAAGCTTTGCCTTCAGCTTTAGCTTTATTCTCTCTTTCTTTTTCTTCTTGCTCTCTATAAACCTCATCGCGATATACAAACAAAATAGCATCCGCATCTTGCTCTATAGCTCCACTTTCTCGCAAATCACTCATCAAAGGACGCTTATTTGCTCTTTGCTCTAAGCCACGATTAAGTTGTGAAAGTGCGATAATAGGCATATCAAGCTCCCTAGCCAAAAGCTTAAGTCCTCTTGAAATTTCACTCACTTGCAAATGCCTATCATTAAAATTTGAATTACTCATCATAAGCCCTATATAGTCAATCACACAAAGTCCTATACTTTCATCTTGAGATTTTAAACGCCTTAAAATAGCCCTTACATCAGCAATAGTTGCATAACCACTGTCATAAATATATAATTTCTTTTGACTATAATCATTACAAGCATCTCCTAAACGCTCCCATTCATCATCGTTTAAATCTGCGGTTAAAATTCTTTGTAAAGGGATAGAAGTTTTTGAAGAAAGCATTCTTTGCATGATTTGAGTTGCGGGCATTTCAAGAGAAAACAAAGCCACACCTTTATTTTGTCTTAAAACTTTATCGATGAAATTTAAACAAAGGGTTGTTTTTCCCATACCTGGGCGCGCAGCGATTATTATAAGTTCACCTCCTTTAAAACCTTTTGTCATTTTATTTAAACCCTCAAAACCTGTATCAAGCCCTATGATATTTTTATTTTCTAAAGTTTTTTGCTTTTTAAATTCTTCAAAAAGTTCTGATATTACTATATTAACATCTTTAATATCTCTAAAATTTACACGATTTGTAATGCTAAAAATTTCTTTACCAATTTCATCTGCGATTTCACTTACGGCACGATTTTCATTAATACGAGCTGGTAAAAGATGTGCAAAACTCAAAAGTTGTCTTTTGATGGACTTTTCGCGAAGTTCATTTACATAAGCAGGCAAATCTATCATAGAAGGAGTGGCAAGAATTTCTGCTAAAATCTCTTCATCTATTTTTTTATGTTTTTTTAAAAAACTTATAGAAATGGGCTCTTTGTTGTTGCTACAAGCTATAATTGCTTTAAAAATATCTTCATGAGCTTTAAGACTAAAATCTTTCGGACTAATATCGCCTGCTATACTAGCGTAAGCTTCTTCACTCATGATGCAACTGCTTAAAATAGCTCGCTCTAAATCCAAGTCATAATACTCTTGTTGCACTAAATTTCCTTATAAATATAAATAGTTTTAAAAATTTTATCTAAAAAAACTTAAAATTATAAACTTTAATTTTTTATAAATATTTAAAGTAATGTTAGTTACAATTATAATCACAACATTTATTTTATTAGGAGAACGTTTGAAAAAACATTTATTTTCATGTATTTTAGCTTCCATCTTAGCCCAGTCAGCTATGGCTGTAGATTTTCAAGAAGGTTTTAGTGGAAATTTAAGCATAGGTGTAGGTGCAAGAGATATTAAAAGCAATATTTCAACTTTAGCGGATAGTGATTACTTAGGTGGTTATGATGCTGATAATTCGGACTCTTCTTTTATTCCTTTTATCGGTGTAGAACTTTACTATGGCAACCTTATAGACAATGATAGAGTTTTTATCAAAAACTACAATGGAAGAGATATCAGCGGTATAGCTTTAGGTTATGAAAAAGCCTATTTAGAGCGTTTTAGCACTTCTTTTTCTGTAATTTCTTCTTTAAGAGAAAAAGCTTATGCAAATCCTTATCAAATAGGCAATAGAGAAGAAACTGATGTTGATAGATATGGTTTTAAAATCTCTCAACTTTACGAAAGTGATTTAGGAAAATTTACAGCTTCATATTTATTTAGCAAAAACAAATATGATAAAGACGCAGTTGAGTACAACTCTTTAAAAAGAAAGGGGTATTATCACGAGTTTGAATTAAATTACAATTATAGTTTGTTAAATTTAGGACTAAGCTATGATTATAATGATGCAGATGGAAAAGCTCAAAGTTACTCAAGATATGGTTTAAGCATGGGAGCAAATTTAGCTTTTGCTAATGACTATATCTTCACCCCAAATTTCAGTCTTAGCAAATATGAAGCAGTAGGAACAGATCCTATCTTCCACAAAAAACAAGACGGTAATATAGTTAAGCTTAATCTAAAAGTTGTTAAAAATCAATTTTTGGGCTATAACGGACTTTATGGTTTTGCAAATTATGGCATAGAAAAAAGAAATAGCGATATAGGATTTTATGATGAAACCTATCAAGTTGTTTTAACTGGAATAGGATATAAATTCTAAAAAATTATAAAAAAAGCTCCTTTGATAAAATTTAAAAAAGATCTATCCACTATAAAGATAGATCTTTAAAAATCCTTTTAAGAAAAATCCAAGCTAAAATCAAAACACAAAATTCAGCAAAAAATGGACTTAACCATACTCCATTTAAACCTATAAAATAAGATAAAAGCAAAAGAAAAAATAAAGGCATGAATAAATTTTGCATTAAGCTTAAAACCAAAGAAAAACTTGCTTTATTAAAAGCTGTCAAAAAAGAACCGCTTAGGACATTAAACCATGCAAAAATATAATTAAAAGCAAAAAGCATCAAAGCTGTATAAGCAAAAGTTTTAAATTCTTGATCATTTTCTTTTGCAAAAAGTGCTATTAAATTTTCTCCAAATATCAATATAAATACTATAGAAAATAAAGATAAAATTCCCCCTGCAAAAAATACCACTTTTATAATAGCTTTAATCCTTAAAAAATCTTTTTTAGCATAATTATAACTAAGTGCAGGTTGCATCGCATCCCCCATAGCAATAATGAGCATTATAATAAAACTATCAATATATAAAATAATAGAAAAAGCTGCCACAGCTTGAGTGGTAGAAATTTTTAACAAAACAAAATTTGCAAAAATACTATATAAAGAACCCGAAACATTGCCAAAAAACTCGCTACTTCCATTATAAAGAATATTTTTAAAAATTCTCAAATTTATATATAAACTTGAAAATTTAAGCTCTAAATTTTGAAATAAAAAAGGAATAATTCCAAAAATACCACTTAAAACAATTCCTAAACAAGTTGCAAGGGCTACCGAAAACAAACCCCAACCAAATACAACTATAAAAAGACAATCAAATACAATATTACTTAAAGCTATGATTATGTTCATAATCATACTATAGGTTGTTTTTCCACAAATTCTTAAATAATTATCCAAGGCAAAAGAAAGCATGGTAAAAGGTGCAAATAAAGCAAAAACAAACATACATTCTTTAGCCATGGTTTTAATCTCATCGCTAACATTTAGACAATCAATCAAAACAGGTCCTAAAAAATACTCTAAAATTCCAATAAAACAAGAGATTAGAAAAATAATCAATATACTAGAACTAAATATCTTTCTAGCTAAATTCTTCTTGCCTAAACCCAAATGCATAGAAATTTGCACTGCTGAACCTATAGCTATCATATCAGCCAAAGCAAAAGACATCATAATAAAGGGAATAATCAAGGCTAGTGCTGCTAAAGCATCACTTCCTAGATATTTTCCAACAAAAATTCCATCAACTATATAATAAAAAGAAATAAAGGCCATGCTTATGAGATTTGGCACGGCACATTTTACAAAAAGCCTAAAAGGGCTTAAAGTGCTAAAAATATTTGACATACAAATCCTTTAAAAATATTAAAATAAAATATTTTTAAAGACGCTAGTAGAGTGCTTGAAGTCCTAAAATATAGAAATTTAAACGATAAGTTCTTATTGTTGTTTTTGTATTAGTTTTATTTTGCATTTTCATAGATTTAAATTAAAATAACTAAGAATTATAAAATTTACTTATTAATAAGTCAAATTTAGCCCGAAGGCTAAATTTTAAAGCACAGAAAGAATTTTTACAGCGTCATTTAACCCTGTAACTATACTTGCTCCATTTTTAGTAGCAATATCTCCTGCTACAAAGATACCTTTAACATTGCTTTGTTTATTTTCATCCATTAAAGGCACGCCTTTATCATCAACATTAATCCCGCATTTTTGTAAAAAATCAAGTGGAGTAGAACCACCAATAGCATAAATAATTCTATCATAAATATCGCTTGTACCATCGGTAAAATTTACCTTAGCCTTGCCACTATCATCTTCTATCTCATTAATGTCAATTCCTAGTTTTAACTCTACTTTACCCGAATTTCCAGCTTCGTGAATATCTTTAAGATTTATATCATTTAATCTTGTAAATTCTTTTTTACGATAACAAAGGCTAACTTGATTTGAATTAGCCAAATCCACAGCGTATTCTGCTGCTGAATTTCCACCACCTACAACAAGAATTTTTTCATTTCCCAAAACTGAATTGGCATTAAAATTAATGATTTTTGTTAAAGTCATAGGAAGTTTGTAATCAGGCTTATTAGGCTTACCCATTCTACCTATAGCAACGATGATGTTTTTACACTCATAAACGCCTTTAGCTGTGCTTACTAAAAAAACTCCATTTTCATTTTTAACGCTCTCAACTTCAGAGCCAAATTCAACTTCTATATTGTGCTCTTTTAATGCGTTTTGAAAAGTTTCTATAGTACTTTCTTTGGTGCCATCTTCAAAAGGAACATGTCCATGATTAGTTCCTTCGCATCCCTTATAAGCTTTATCTACTCTTTTGCCATCTTTATAAAATTGCATTAAAGTTTGGCAAATGTTATTTGATTTTTCCAGTATCAAAACTTCTTTGTTTTTAAGCTTAGCTTCAACCGCACAGCCTATGCCTGTTGGACCTGCACCTACTATAATTAAATCTATTTTTTTCATTTATATTTACCTTTCAATTCTGATTTTTTTTGTATAATTTATCAAGTTTTTTGTAAATAAAGGATTAAAAATGCGAAATTTGCTTGAAAATATTAAGAAAAATTCTCAAAAACTACTTAACTTAACACCTAAAGATAAAGAAAAAATTATTTTAAAATTAGCTCAAATTTTAAGAGAAAATTTCAAAATTATCCTAGAAGCAAATGAAAAAGATATAGCAAATTTCACAAAAAGTGGAGCAATAAAAGATAGGCTTTTGTTAGATGAAAAACGCATTTTAGCTCTTTGTGAAGGTCTAGAAAAAATCGCTTATATCGAAGATCCTATAGGCAAAATTTCTAAAGCTTGGAAAAATTATGCGGGTTTGAGCATACAAAAAATAAGCATTCCTTTAGGACTTATTTGTGTTATTTACGAAGCAAGGCCTAGTCTTAGCGCTGAAATTGCAGCTTTAATGATAAAAAGTTCTAATGCTTGTGTATTTAAAGGTGGAAGTGAAGCAAAATTTACAAATGAAGCTATATTTACTCTTGTTAGCAAAACACTTAAGGAATTTGGTTTGCAAGATTGTTTTGCTATGTTTACTCAAAGAGACGAGATCAAGCAAATTCTAACTTTTGATGATTTAATTGATGTGATCATACCTCGCGGTAGTTCAAATATGATACAAGAAATTGCAAACAATACTAAAATTCCTCTTATTAAGCAAGATAAGGGCTTGTGTCATGCTTTTGTAGATCAAAGCGCTAACTTAGATATGGCTTTAAAAATAATCCTTAATGCAAAGTGTCAAAGAGTAAGTGTTTGTAATGCTTTGGAAACGCTTTTAATCCATGAAAAAATTGCTAAAAATTTTATAAGTCTTTTAATCCCTGAATTTGAAAAATTTAAAGTAAAAATTCATGCCCATGAAAATGCTTTGGCTTATTTTAACAACTCAAATTTAGAAGTTTTTAAAGCAAATGAAAATACCTTTGATACAGAATGGCTTGATTTTGCTTTAAGTGTAAAATTAGTAAAAGATTGCGATGAAGCTATAGAGCATATCAATAAACACAGCTCCTTGCATTCTGAAACCATTATCTCAAATGATGCTTCAAATATCGCTAAATTTCAACGCCTTATAAACTCATCTTGTATTTATGCTAATGCTTCAACGCGTTTTAGCGATGGAGGAGAATTTGGCTTTGGTGGGGAAGTTGGAATTTCAACTAGCAAATTGCATGCAAGAGGTCCTATGGGGGTTGAAGATATTTGCACTTATAAATATATAATTAATGGAGAAGGACAAATTCGAGAGTGAATAAAATAGAAATGCTAAAGCAACACTTTAAAGAAATTGCTAAACTAAATTCAAGTGAACAAGTTTGGCAAATGCCTTTTTTTGCGGCTTTAGGTGTGGGTATAGTTTTAGGGTTTAGTGTATTTTTTGGAAAATTAAACTATGGACTCATTGCCATGATAGGAGCTTTATCTTTTTTATATGTTCCAAACACTCCTTTATATCATAGAATGGCTGTTGTGATGTGCTGTTCTTTTGGCATAGTTTCTAGTTTTTTCTTAGGAATTTTAACCCATTTTTTACCTGCAATTTTTGCCTTCATCCCTATAGGACTTGTGGCCATGGGAAGTTCTATTTTAATTAGATATTATAACATTGGTGCACCTGGATATTTTTTCTTTGTATTTTCTTGTATTTTAGGAGCTTATTCTCCTTTTGAAGCTAAGGATTTTATCTTTTTAGTGGGTCTTGTTTTTCTTGGGGCAATGGTAGCTAATTTAATGGCTTTGTTATATTCTATCGTTGTGATTTATGGATTTAAAAATGCTTTACCTAGCGAAATTCCACCTAGAGAATACATAGGTTTTGATGCAGTTTTTGTGGATTCTTTGATCATGGGTTCTTTTGTGGCTTTTTCTATATTTATAGGAATTTTTTTAGAACTTGAAAGAAGTTATTGGATAGCCATTTCTTGCACAGCTATTATGCAAGGTGTAACTTTAAATTCTATATGGATTAAACAAATTCAACGCATCATAGGAACGGCCTTAGGAGTATGTTTTGCATGGTGGCTTTTATCTAAACAATTTCACAATATAGAGCTTGTTTTACTTATGATGTCTTTGTTTTTTATAGGACAATTTTTAGTCAATCGAAACTATGCTTTAGCTATGATTTTCTTTACTCCTTATGCCACTTATCTTTCGGAAGCAGCTAATTTTATGAGTGAAAATGCAAATACATTAATACTCGCTCGTTTAGTTGATGTCGTAATAGGAAGCATTTTAGGACTTTTGGGTGGTTTTGTAATTTATAAACCTTATCTAAGAGTACATTTTGAACGCATTGCAAAATACATCTTTAGGATAAAACGAAAAGCTTAAAAGTCAAATAAAACACAAGCATTGTCCCCTAAAATTTGCTCTTGTTCTTTTTTAGATACGACAACTTCATTAAAAGCTGCTAGAGCCGATGAAAAATTAATATTTGCTTCAAAATTTGTATGCGGCCAATCACTTCCAAAAACAAAATTGCTAAGTGGAAAATGTTCTTTTAAAATTTCATATATTTTCTTTGCAAATTTTATAGCTTGTTCATTATTAACATAGTCTATTTTTGCTCTATAAAAACCGCTAATTTTAAAAAATATTCTAGAGTTTTTTAAGCAAATTAAATCCTCTAAATTTGTTAAGTTTGCATTAGCTCTTGCTAAATGATCGATAACAATATTACAACCATAAGGAATTAAATTTTTAACAATATCAACAAGATTATTATCTAAATCTCTTTGAATTTCTATTTGCATTTTAAGCTTACTTAAATTTTCAAAAAATTGAGTCCAAACCGTACTTTTAAAATTTGGCAATTCTTTGCCAATTAAATTTAATCTAACTCCACAAGCTTTTCTTTCTTTTAGTTTTTGAAGCTCATCAAATTTAATACCTTCATCAACCACAACTATAGCTTTTATATTTTCATCTTTTTCGATACTCTGAAGCAAAAATTCATTATCAACACCTAAAAAACTTGGCTGAACTAAAACCCCTTTATCAAAACCATAATGATCTAAATTTGCTTTATAATCTTTAAAACTAGCGTCATAATCAGGCTTATATCTTGCATTTGCAACTGTATTTAACTTTTTCAAAAATATATGTGCATGAGTATCAATCTTCATTAAATTATCCTTATAAAATAAAACTCATTATAACAGTAGCTAAAATCGCCGCCATAAATCCTATTGGCACAGCTTTAATAAGTAAATCTTTAAATAATTTTTCCTTATATTTATCAGGACAAGATCCTAAAATTAAACTTCCTCCAGAAGAAAAAGGAGAAATAGCGGAAGCTTGAGCCCCTACAACAATACAAGAAAAAAGCAATGCCTCGCTTAATCCGCTGCTTGCAGCAATGCTTGGAACTATAGGAAAAAGCGCTGGAGTAACCACACCCAAAGTACTTGAAAAAAGCGACATAAAAGCTGCAATAGCACACATTATTAACGGAATAAAAATCACATTGATCTCATTTTCTACAAGATCTGAAAATAATTTTATAGCCCCTGCTTCAACTGCTATGCTAATTAACATCCCTACTCCACAAATCATTATCAAGGTTCCCCAAGGAATTAAAGCAACAACTTGTTTCTCATTGGCTAATTTTAAAAATAAAGCAATGGCAACAAAAATCATGGCTATCATAGCTATATCTATTTTTTTATTAAAATAACTAATTGTCTCATTATGTGGAAAAATAATATTTAGCACAGGAAAGATTAAAACAACAATAATCATCATAAACATGAGAATTAAAGTAGTTTTTTGTTTATAATCAAATGGATCAGGTTTTGAAATAACACTGGTTTGCATCTTATTTTTAAAAGCATTAAACACAAAAAAAGATAATACCACAATAGGCAAAATTATAGTAAAAGCAAAAATAATACTAGAATTTATAAAAGCTTCATTTGCTTCAATACCTGAATTTTGCATCAATCCTCGAAAAATAATCCCACTTTGAGAAGTCATAAAATTTGCTCCTCCTAAAGCACCATAGTTTATGGCCATAGCTCCGGCAATTTTACTTAAACCGATTTTATCGCAAAGTAAAAAAGTAAGGGGCGCCATAAAAGCCAAAACCGTATAAAAACCCGCTCCTAAAGCAGCTATAATAGCACTAACAACAAAAATAACAAAAGGAAGCAAATAAGGATGATTAGCAAAACGATACATCAAATGTCCAGCTAATTTTTCAAGAGTTCCATTTACGGTTGCAAAATTATAAAACAATGAAACAGCAAAAATAACAAAAAATATAGAAATAGGCCAAAAAGCTATGATTTTTTTAGGAGCTAAATCCATAAAAAAGGCTCCTATAATATAAGCAAAAATCATAGCAAAAATTCCAACATTATGTCTAGTAATATAGCCTAAAATGATGGCTACTATAATACTAGAGATGATTAAAAAAACCATTATCATCCTTTAAAATATTATAGGGCTTATGATATCAAAAAATATATTTTTCAAAGCATAAAAACAAAATCTAAAATTTAAAAAATATCTATTTAGTAACAAATTTACTCATCTTATAAAATATTTTACAGAATATCTTGAATTATAACAAGCAAAAACCCTTTTTAGGCAAAAAAACAATATCATAATCCCGTCTAAAAATATTTGAAAATAGAAAGAATATTCTCATAATCTCATCTTTATAATATAGAATTAAAACGCTACAGAAAAGTCAAGTTTAAAAATTTAAAAAATGCCTTGAAGAATAAAATAAAGAAAATAAAAAATTATATAAATTTAAAAAGCTTTGGAATACTCCAAAAGCTTTTTTTATATTATTTGTTCGCTCTTTCTATATACTCACCACGCACAGTATCAACGCGTATAACTTCACCTTCTAGCACATGAAAAGGAATTTGCACTACTGCGCCTGTTTCTAAAGTAGCTGGTTTTTTATTTGATCCTTGAGTATCGCCTTTGAAATTTGGAGCCGTTTCGATGATTTTGAGTTCAACAACTTGTGGAACTTCTACGCCGATAGCCTTGCCATTATGAAAAAGTACATCTACCATCATACCATCAAGCATCCATTTTTTTGCCTCACCCACATCATCATCACTGATAGCTACTTGTTCATATGTTTGTGTATCCATAAATTGGCAATTTTCACCATCATCATAAAGATACTGCATAGTTTTATCTTCTAAATTTGGAGCTTCACATTTATCGCCTGCATGGAAAGTTTTTTCAAGTACTTTACCATCAATAAAAGATTTGATTTTAATACGCACAAAAGCAGGACCTTTACCTGGTTTTACATGCTGATACTCAACTATTTTAAAAGGAATTCCATCGATTTCTATTTTAAGTCCCTTTTTTAAATCACCCATTGAATAAGATGCCATAAATTTCCTTTGTTAAAAAATAAAAAATAATTCTATCAAATTTTGATTGATATCACAATAAAATTATTTTATTTGATAAAAAAATAAGTAAAATTACGCTAAAATTTAAATTTAAAGCATAGTAAATGCTCGCTTCTTTTTAGAAGAGGAAAGTCCGAGCTGCTAAAGACAAGCATTCCATCTAACAGATGGCTAGGGCAACCTAAGGGATAGTGCAACAGAAAGGAAACTACCACACAAGTGGAAAAGGTGAAACGGTGGGGTAAAAGCCTACCAGCGATTTTGGCAACAATTTCGGCTATGTAAACCCAATGTGCAGCAAGAAGGGATGGTTAGCGTCTTTGTTTTAACCCTTCGCTTGATTTTGTTTGTAAAAACAAAACTAGATAAATGAGCATTCAAGACAGAACTCGGCTTATCGCTATGCTTTTTAAGATCTAACATAGGTCAAAGCTTTTTGAAATTTTTGAATTTCAACAGCCTTTGCTTTTTTCTTTTGTTCAATTAGTGCAACAGCTTCTTGCAAAAGAGCTTGAATTTGATAAAATATATCATTTATATTTTCTTTTATAAAGTCTTCTGAGGGCGATCTTTTAGCTAAATTTTTAATAAAAGCTTTCATATCAAGTTTATCAAGCAAATTTTCAAGCTTATTAATATCTTCTTGAATTAACGCGAGTTTAAAATCATTGATCCACTGTTTCATTACTATGCACTTCTCTCCAAGCTTCTAGTAAACCTTTGGTTACATTTATAACTTCATTAATTCTTTCTTCGTTATTTTCTAAATTTGCCAAAGATAAAAGTTGAATTTCTCTTGTATAAAGCCCACTTAAATAATGCGCCACATCTCCACCTTTTTCATAATCTAAAGTATTAATAAGCTCTATAAAAATAGCTGTTGTTCTTTTTACAAAGTATACTCTTTGCTCTATATCCTCGTTTCTTATCGCCACTTTAGCCCTTGCACAAAAACGCAAAATTCCCTCATAGAGCATTTCGATAAGTTTTTGCGGAGATTCTATCCCCGCTTGATTTTGAGAATAAGCATTATAAGCTAAACTATTTTGCATCTTTTTTATCCTTAATTATTAGAATTATTTGCTGCATTGATCATATTAGTCACAGTTGTTAATTGCTGATTAAGTTTATTTAAGATGCTCTCATATTGCAACCATTGATTTGCCATTGTATCATACCTTGTATCAATCAAAGTTTGAGTTGATTCTTTGGTTTGGGTTAAAGACTTAGTATCATTTGTTAAACTCTCATCGTATTTTGTTAAAGAGCCATCTTTGCCTGTTATACCTTGTAAAGTTGTTTTAAGTTGCGCAAAAACACCCACACCTTCAACTGCCTCAGCAGCAATGCTCGTTTGGCTTAAGCCAAATTGTTTAAGAAATTCGCTATCTCCTTTTATGGCAAAATCAGAACTTCCGTCGGTTTTAAAATTAAGCTTATATCCTTTTTCTCCATCTTTTTCATAAGTTTCAACTTTAACTGTTAAACCTTCAATACCTTTACTATTGATATGATCAGCTAGATTTTGAAGCATTTCTTGCTCTGTTTTTCCTGTTAATTTAAAATCAGTTCCATCAGCATTTTTAGATAAATCATAAGTTTCAAAATTCGTAACAATTTGAAACTTACCTGAAGAAAAACTTATACCTTTATCATCACCTTCGCCCACATATTTGCTAAGACTACCTTCTTTAATTAAATCACCAGTATAGTTTATATCCTTGTATTGAGTAATACCTGAAAAAAAGCTTTCAGTTAAATCAGGATTTTCTTTCATCTTGCTTTCAAAAGTGGAAGAGTCAAAATTTAGAGTTCCTGACTCAGTCATACTTAAACCATAGTCTTGTAAAGAAAGCATTACCTTAGCACTTACTTTATTTCCATTAGTATCTTCTACAGTACCATCAACTGATTGAGTTTTAAAAAGCGCAGAAATAATACTTGAGCGTATAGAGTTTACTTCGGTTACGCCTTGTAAAGAACCTTTGGTTCCTGTTTCGCTGTTATAGTCTGTAGCGGCATTAAGATTTAACACTAAATCATTATAGGCATCAACCATATCTTGCATAGCCTTGGTAACAGACTCACTATCTTGCTGAACATCAAAATTAATTTCACCTGTTTTATTTAAAGTCAAAGTAATACCTACACCAAGATCGGTTATAGTATTGCTCGATCTTGTCATCTTGATACCATCCATGGTAAATTTAGCATCCTGAGCTTTTTGAATATGCAAAGGATTATCTTCGCTATCAATAATGCCAACACCTTTTTTACTTTTAGCAGGATCAAAATCTTCAGCTTTTAAAGCATCTTCATCGAGTTTCCAACCAAGACTTTCAAAAACACTTTTAGCATTTTCATCAACTTTGTATTTACCATCAGAATCTTTTGCACCCGGATAAAAGCTTATAGCACTATCTTCACCTGTCTCCTTACTCGTTAAGGTTAAGCGATAAGGTGCATCTTTTTCTCCTGTATTTACCATCTTAGCTACAATTTCTCCACCCGTAGCAGTATTAATCTTATCAACTAAATCACTATAGGTTGTATTTTTATCTATAGTAACGCTATATTCTTTTCCATTAGAAAAAAAAGTTAAATTTGTAGGTTCTTTTAAACTTGCATTGATAATTCCTGTATCATTTACCAAACCCTTGCTTTGATAAACATCTTTTTGGGCAAGTTGAGTTACATTGATATTCATGCTTTGCAAAGCAACACCTGAAGTCACACTAAGGCTTGCAGGAGGATTATCAGTGATACTTGCTATAACCTTTCTTTTTGCAAAAGCCGTAGAGTCTCCTAAAGACGATACAGCTGCTTGAAAAGCAGAAAGCTTGGTTTTAAGCTCGGTTAAATCTTTTTGTTTGGTTGTATTTTCTTCGATTTTTTTAGTATAAGGATCAATACGAGCTTTTTGTTCTGCTTCTTTTAACTTGTCTAAGGTTTCTTGAGTTAAAACCCCAGAACCAAATCCTAAACTTGATAAACTACCGAATGCCATTTTTAACTCTCCTTATCAAATATCATTCCTATCACATCTCTAAAATACTCAGCTAATCTCATAGCTTCTTCGCTAGGAATTTGACGAATTTCCCTTCCAGTACTTTTTTCAGTCACGCTAATATACATAGAATTAATTTTATCACTATAACCAAAACGAACATTAGTATCTAAAGAATCCATTTGTTCATTTAACTTTTTTGTAATATCAGCTAACTTTTCATTCACACCTTGCTGTTGTCCATCATCGCCTCCTTGGCTTTGACTTCTATCGGTTTGAATGTTTAAACTAGCCTGTGTCTCACTTGTTCTTTGGCTAATGTTTGCCAAAGCTGTATCCATTTGCCCATTTGCCTTCGATATTTCCATTTTAAAATCCTTTTTAAAATTTCTTATTGCTAGTTACAAGCTTATATCGACAAATTTATAAATTTATGAACACTTAGTAAAGAAAAATTTATTTTTCAATATAAATTCAATATAAAAAATAGTAAGCAAAAACTGTGCCAAAATTTTAAAAAAATCTCAACTATCTTAAAAAATTTCAAATTTATTAAAAAGATCTGGATTATTTTCTAAGATATTACGTAAGATTAAATCTTCTATCACGCTTTTAGTGCAATCTGTTTGCTTAGGCCAAGTTCTTAAATAGCCCTCAACTTCACCCTTAGCACTTGCATCCACTCCAAGCCTTTCTTCTTTGATAAAAATATCTCTTTTAGCATCTATATTATTTACCACACGCCAAACAAGCATATAAGGGTTTTCAAGCTTATTTTCAGTATCCAAAAATACTAAAATCCTAAAATGTTTTTTAAATTCTAAAAGCTTATTAAAACTTTGTTCGATTTTTTCTTTTTTATCAAGCAAAATGCAAACTATAGGGCTTTTACTTTCTTTATAAAATTGCTTTAAATTTAAAAGCTCTACCTTAGTTTTAAAAAGTTCTAATAATTTTTCATCTTCTAAAATTTCAAGCTCTTCTACTTGTGTTTCCTTGCAAACATCAAGTCCTGCTTTACCTCCAAAACAAGAATTAGGCGAAGCATGATCTAATTGATCACAAATTCCTTCTGAAATTAAAATTTTCTTTGTATCAAAACGATTTAAGATATAAGGAATTAAAGCATTATAATCTTTCAAAGAAGGTGCATTTTTATCTACAAAAATCGCATGTTTAACAAAACTCATTTGCCCTACTCCCCAAAATGCATGCATAATTTGTTGCGCATGAGCGGGATATTTTGCATCGATTTTTGCTAAGATAAGATTATGAAAAACTCCATTTTCAGGCATATTATAATCAATTAAATCAGGTACTGAAGTTTGAAGCAAGGGTAAAAAAATTCTTTCGGTACCAAGCCCCATAATCTTATCTTCTAAAGGAGGCTTTCCTACAACCGTTGCTTGATAGATCGCATCTTTTTTAGTATAAATTTTTTCTACTTTCATCACAGGAAAAAGTTCAGCAGGAGTGTAAAAACCCGTATGATCTCCAAAAGGACCTTCGATTTTAAACTCTTCTAAATCCACATAACCTTCAATAACCACATCGCTATCATAAGGTACAAAAATACCATTTTCACAAGGGGTAAGTTTTGCAGGAGTTTTTTTAATAAAACCATAAAGCAAAAGTTCAAAAATTCCTTTAGGTAAAGGTGCTTGAGAACACCAAATATAAAGCGGATCTCCGCCTATAGCTATACTTACAGGCATTTTTTTAAAACCAGCATTTTTGTATTCGTGATAAAAATTTGCCCCATCTTTATGAATTTGCCAATGCATTAAAAGTTCATTTTTATCACTCATTTGCAAACGATACATTCCAAGATTATTTTGAGTTTTATCTAAATTTTGCGTATAAACTTGCCCCATGGTGATAAATTTACCCGCATCATCTTCCCAAGTTTTAAGCACTGGAAGTTCTTCAAGGGAGTTTAAAATTTCATAATCATACAAGGCTTTATTTTTTTTCAGTCTTTTAGGAGGAACATTTTTAAAACTTAACAAATTCATAAAAAAATCCATTTTTGCTTTAAAACTCGTAGGAATATGAAGCTTGGTGAGTTTTGAAATTTCTTCAGCCACCTCTTCATAATCACGCCCAAAAGCTAAATTTAAAGCCTTTTCATTGCAAAAAGTATTCATCAAAACAGGAAATTTATATTGTTTATTTAATTTTTTATCTATAGGATTTTTAAACAATAAAGCCTTCCCTTTTTCTCCTTTTTTAGCTTCTATATAGGCTAAATGAGCGATTTCAAGATCTACATCTACAGGCTCTTCAATTACCCTTAAAAGATCATTTTCTTTTAAAATTTGAATAAATTCTTTCATATCATACTCTCAGCTTTTTTTAAAAGTTCTTTAGCACCTTTAGCAATAAACTCCTTAGCCAAACTCTCTCCAAAACCTTTAAAATCATCTTTTTTAATCATTTTTTTATCTTTTAAAATTTCACTTCCATCAGGAAGTCCAAGCACCGCACGCACACAAATTTCATCTCCTAAAAGCTCTGCGTTAATACCTATAGGAACCTGACAACCCCCTTCTAAAGTAGCGATAAATTCTCGTTCAATGCTTGTTTCAATCAAAGCATTTTCATCATTTAAACATTTTAAAAGTTCTAAAATTTTTTCATCATTTATGCTTTCTATACCTAAAGCTCCTTGAGAAGCCGAGGGAATAAGCTCATCCTTGCTAAATTCATAAACAAAATTCACTTGCTTATCTAAGTTTAAACGTTTAATTCCCGCCATAGCTAAAATGATCGCATCAAATTCATTGTTTTTTAATTTTTCTATACGAGAATTAACATTACCACGCAAAGAAATAATCTCTAAATCAGGTCTTAACAATAAAATCTGCATCTTGCGTCTAAGACTAGTAGTGCCTATTTTTGCACCTTTTGGCAAAGAAAGAAAATCTTTATAATTTTGACTTAGCATAGCATCATTACTTTGCTCTCTTTTACTTACCGCTGCCAAAACTAAACCTTGAGGAAAAAAACTAGGCACATCTTTTAAACTATGCACCGCCAAATGTGCTTCTTTTCTTAACATACTTTCTTCAAGTTCTTTTGTAAAAAGTCCCTTACCGCCAATTTTTGCCAAAGGAGAATCCAGCAAAACATCACCTTTTGTTTTATAACCTTCTAAAAGCACTTCAATTTGATGTGTATTTTTTAAAATTTGGGCTACATGCTCACTTTGCCAAAGGGCTAATTGACTTTTTCTTGTTGCGATAATAAGCTTCATTTTCTATCCTCTATAATTTCAACATCAATGATTTCTTCATTAGAATTTTGATACTCTTGCTTAGTGTATTGATATTTTGATTTAGTTATTAATTTCAAAGCAATACCAAAGAAAAATACAAAAATTCCAAAAACACTTGTAATAATCCCTGGAAAAACAAGTAAAAACCCTGCGATAACAAAAGAAAATTGTGTTAACATATCCTTTAAGCCACCCATTTGAAATTCAAGCATATTTTTCCAAAAAATTCCCAATAAAACCGCACCAAAAATCATACTCAAAAGTATGAAAAATAAAAAATTGCCAAAACCAAAAAACACTATAAAAAGTATACTTGCAATAATTTCAAGTACAAATAAAGGGCTTAAACTTAATTTATAATTCATAACACTTTCTTTTTAAGAATTTCCATAAGTTCATCAGTTTTTATAAGTTCTTTTATCAAACCTTCTCTTTGGATAAGCTCTATTTCATTCTTTTCTAATCCTTTACCAACAACTAACGCACAAGGAAAGCCCATAAGTTCAAAATCATTCATTTTAACCCCAAAACGCTCATTTCTATCATCAAGCAATACCTCTAATCCAAGATTAGTTAAATCCTCATAAAGCTTATTAGCAAATTCTAAAGCCTTTTCATCTTTGAGATTTGAAACAATAATTTCAAGCACAAAAGGAGCTAAAGTTTTATTCCAAATACATCCTTTTTCATCATGACTTGCTTCAATAGCTACAGCCAACAAGCGTGAAACACCTATGCCATAACATCCCATGTAAAAAGGCTGACTTTTGCCATTTTCATCTAAGAAATTTGCATTCATCGCTTTGGAATATTTTTGTCCTAGTTTAAAAATATGCCCTACTTCTATACCTTTGCTTTGTTTTAATTTTGCTCCACATTTAGCACAGCAATCCCCTTCTTTAACTTCAATCAAATCTTTAAAACGATCTTTGTTTAAATTTACAACATCAATACCGATTAAATGATAATCTTTTTCATTCGCACCCATAATCATTTGCTTTTCGTTTTCAAGCTCAAAATCTATATAAAAATCTATATCTTTTAATCCCACAAAACCTATAAAACCGGCTACCAAACCAGCTTTTTCTAATTCTTCTTCGCTCGCATCAACTAATTCAAGAGCACTACAAGCATTTTGAGCCTTGATTTCTTGCAAATCATCACTTCCTCTTATAAAAAACACAACTAATTTGCTTTCATTTTCGTAAATAGCTTTTTTTACCACCGCTTTAATCGTATAAAAAGCATTGATTTTAAAAAATTGTGCTAAAGAATCTATAGTTTTAATATTTGGAGTGTGAAATTTGCTTGCATAATTTGCTTCAGGACGCTCATCTTGACAAGTTTTTTTAGCTCTTTTTGCAGCTTCAACATTAGCCGCATAATCACAATTTTCACAAATTAAAATATCATCTTCCCCGTTTTTTGCCAAAACCATAAATTCTTTAGAACCACTTCCGCCAATAGCCCCACTATCAGCTTCAACTGCTCTAAAATCAAGCCCTAAACGCTTTAAGATATTAGAATAGGTCTTATACATAAGCTCAAACTCACGCCCTAAATCTTCTTCACTAACATGAAAACTATATCCATCTTTCATCAAAAATTCACGACATCTTAAAAGCCCAAATCTAGGCCTTGCTTCATCACGAAATTTAAGTCCAATTTGATATAAATGCAAAGGAAGTTGTTTATAGCTTGTGATTTTGTTTTTTACCAAAGAAAGCATAGCTTCTTCATGTGTTGGACCTAAAACAAATTCATTTTCTTTTCTGTCTTTAAAACGCAAAAGCTCTTTTCCAAAAACATTATAACGCCCACTTTCTTGCCACAAACTTGCAGGAGTGATAAAACTAAGATTTACTTCTTGTGCTCCAGCCTTATCCATTTCTTCTTTAACTATATTTTTAATCTTGTCTAAAACTCTTTTTCCCAAAGGCAAGAAATTATAAAGTCCGCTACCAATTTGTTCTACAAAACCTGCACGCGTTAAAAAAATATGACTAGGTAAACTCGCATCTTTTGGCGCTTCTTTTAAGCTTGGTGCATAAAATTTAGTAAATCTCATCATTATTCTCCATATCAAATTCACATTTATATTGATTTAAACCTTCAAGATTATTTTGCAAATCAAAAACATAACGCATAGCATTAATCACTGTATCGCTTTGCATTTTACCTTGTAAATGCTTCAAATTTACAGTAGGTGTGTGTAAAAAAGCCTTAAAAACTTGATGAATCAACTTTCTAGCCTCTTCTTTGTCGGATTTTTTCAAGTATCCTTTTTTTAACGCAATTTCAAGTTGTTTATCTGCATATTCTTTAGCTTGCAAGCGTATAGCTTTGATAATAGGCATCAAAGCCAAATCGTTTAAATACCTAAAAAATTCACTTGTTTCACGGCCTATTATCCCATAAGCCATGCGAGCTTCTTGTTCTCTTAGTGCTAAATTTTTTTGAACTACAATCTCAAGATCATCTACAGCAAAAACAGATATATTTTCATTTTCATTAATATCAATATCCCTTGGAACTGCAATATCAAAAAAATACCTTTTGTAAGGAAGTTCTTCTATTAAAGAATTTGTAATAATAGCATTTGGTGCATTAGTAGCTGAGAAAAAAAACTCATATTGATTTAAATATTTTTTTAAATTTTCTAAACTATCATATTCGCTTAAAACACCAAGTCTCTCACACAAATCTTTAGCTTTTTGCAAGTCACGATTTAAAATAATCACTTTAGCACCAGCAGCAATTAAATGTTTTGCCGCAAGTTCTCCCATCTCTCCAGCTCCAATAACAACAGCTTTTTTTTGCGTTAAATCTGCAAGTTCTTTTGCTTTTGCTACGGCAACGCTAGCTACAGAAATAGGATTTTTAGAAATTTGAGTTTCATTGCGTACCTTAGCAGCACATTTAAAAGCACTATGTACCGCTCTTGAAAGATGTACTCCGCAAAAATTATTTTTTACAGCAAAAGCAAAGGCATCTTTTAATTGCCCCGCTATCTGAGTTTCTCCAACCACCAAACTATCCAAAGAACTTGCTACGGAAAAAAGATGGTGGATTGCTCCACTATCTTCAAAAATATCAGCTTTTTCAAGTAAAATATCTTTATCCACATCACAAAGCAAAGCCAAAGATTTAACAATAAACTCCGCACAGGCCATTTTTACAAAAGCAACAATTTCAACACGATTGCAAGTGCTTATAACCAAACATTCTTCAATATTTTCATGAGTACTAATGACTTTTAAAAACTCACTTTTTTTAGCTTCATTGGAAAAGCTTAACTTTTCTCTTAAGGTAATATCTGTATTTTTATGAGTAAAAGATATACAATAATACATTAAAATTCCCTATCTATCATAGCTTTAATAATATCATTAAGCTTGTTATTATCATATTTTTCAATCGCTTTGCTAGCCTTTTTTGCATAAGTTTTAGCTTCTAAAATAGCTTTTTCCAAAGCTTTTTGTTCTTCAAATTTAGTTTTTAGCCACTCTTTTTCTTTTTCATTTAAATCTTTTTTAAATAAAGTCTGCAAATATATCCTATCTTGTTCTTGTAAATTTTCATAAAGATAAATATAAGGTAAGGTAGTCTTACCCTCTTTAAAATCATTCATAGCAGGTTTTCCAAGAATTTTTTCATCACTCTTAATATCTAAAATATCATCAATCATCTGAAAAGCGAGTCCTAAATTTTTTCCATATTCTGCAAAATCTTTTTCATATAATCCAGCCAAAATAGCTCCACATCTCGCACTTGCTTCGATAAAAACAGCTGTTTTATTATAGATCATTTTCAAATAAGCTTCTTTATTGATATTAAATTTCTTTCCCAAATCAACATCCATAAGTTCACCTATAGCAAGCTTTACAACAGCATCTGAAATAATACTTGCAAATCTAGCATCCATTTTGCTTAATTCATAAAAGGCTTTTGAATACAAAATATCACCCAACATAAGAGCATTTTTTGTACCAAATTCAGCATTAACAGATCTTGTTCCACGTCTTAACTCACTCTCATCGATAATATCATCATGCAACAAACTAGCAAGATGTATCAATTCTATAGTTGCACAAATTTTAAAAGCAATCTCACTCTCATCTGCGATAGCTAATAATAATTTAGAACGTAATTTCTTTCCTGATTTTACATTTGAAAGCATATTTAAAATAGGTTCATAGTCAAGCTCTTGTAAAAACTGTTTTATTAATTCATCTATTTTTTGCACTATCTTTTCCTTGTTAATTGCTATTATTATTTTCTTTGTTTGTTAATGGTTTTACCTGAGGTTCGTTAAAATTAATCATAGGAACAACCTGATTGTTTTGCGGTGGATTTTGCAAAGCTTTTTTTCTCGGATCTAAAAATTCCACCATTAAACGAGATTCCTTATCTTCTATATAAACTGTAAAAGTTGCCAAACCTTTATTGTAAGCACTAAATTCTAAAATCAGTCTTGCTCTATCAATATGTGGATTGGTATAATCAGGTATTAAAGTTTGAGTTACCCAATCTAAATTTCTTCTTAAACTCATCACAAATTGACGCGGATATTTGCGAAATTTCGAATGTACGATGATATTAGTATTATCAAACAAAGTCCAATAAAAATCAAAATTTTGCACCTTATCTTCATAGCCTATTTCTTTAATCTGCACACTAGCTCTCTCATCTTTTTTAAGTATAAATTTATAAGTATAATCAAAAGTTGGTTCAGATGCTAAAACATTGCTAAAAATAAAAAAAATACAAATTAAACAAGGGCTTATTTTAAACAATTTTAGCCTTCGTGTCCTAAAATTTTTGCGCCTAATTCTATATAAATATCATTTTGCCTTTCTTCTATAAAATCACCATTTTCTAATATGAAATTTTTTACATCCATTTCTGTTAAACCTTGTTTTTCTAAAAGTTCTACCATGGCAATATGATCAGCAAAAAATTCCTCAAAAACTTTTTCTAAGGCTCCTAAATTTCCATTTTGTATAATTTCTATAAATTTTTCTTTTGGAGTTTTATTAAACATTTCATCAAAAAAATCCATTAATTTTCCTTGAAAATATAAGTTTTTGATTATAAAATTTTAATCGTTAAAAGTAGCTAAATTAAAATAATTAAAATTTAAATTTTATTTGCAATATGTAAAATTTTAGAAGTTAAATTCCGCATAATGCGGAATTTATTATGAATGTGGTTTTGCTTGAGTGGCGTATTTTACACCCAAATCAAAAGCTTTAGCATTTGCGTCACGAGTTTTTGCAGGAACCATATGAAGCATAGTTTCCTTTAAAACATCTAAATCTATACATTTGCTCATATAAGCAGCAATTGCAAGTGCTACAACTGATTGAGTAGCCACATTTCCTACCTCATCTTTAGCTATGGTAATAATAGGAATTTCAAAAATTTGCCATTTTTTATAATCTTCACTTTCAGGATGTACCAAATTTGGCTCTACAACTATGATGCCTCCTTCTTTTACACCGCCACGAAAACCTTTATAGCCCTTATCTGCAGTCGAAAGCATAAAGTCTATCTCCCCTTCTACAGCATAAGGAAATAAAATTTCTTTATCATCAATGATAATATCCACCTTAGTAGGGCCACCACGCACTTGTGAAGTATAAGTTGAAGCCTTAAAAGCTTGGCGACCTTCTTTAATGGCTGCTTCTGCTAAAATTTCTCCTGCGGTGATAACACCTTGTCCGCCTTCACCGCCAAATCTTAATTGATATTTCATTTTAAAGCTCCTAAATCCACCATTCTTTTTTCTTTGGCTGCACGACGTACTTCTTCATAAGCGTGGCAGTATTCTGGCTGAGAATTATCTTCATGTAAAATTCCTGTTGGAAATTTATCTTTTCTTTCTTCAAAATCCATGCTTTCAAATTTAGCTTTATCCACAACGCGATTTTTAATCCAATCAAGCATAGCTACAGCTTCGCCCATTTTGTTTTTTCTACCTAGATTGATATGACAATTTGAAAAAACATCTACAAAACTATAACCCTTATGCGCTAGAGCCTTATAAATTAAATTTTCAAGCTTATTAGCTTCGATCACATTACCCCTTGCCACAAAAGAAGCTCCTGCAGCTTTAGTTAATTCACACGCATCAAAATTAGGGTCAATATTTCCAAATTGAGCTGTTACTGTATAAAAACCTTTTGGAGTGGTTGGGCTTGTTTGTGAATTCGTAAGTCCATAGATAAAATTATTGATCACAATGTGGGTTAAATCAATATTTCTACGACAACCATGTATGGTATGATTTCCACCAATTGCCAAAGTATCCCCATCTCCACTTACTACAATAACATGTTTACTAGGATTGGCTAATTTAATACCTGTTGCATAGGCTATTGCCCTACCATGAGTTGTATGAACTGTATTGCAATTTACATAAGAACTCATTCTACCACTACAACCTATACCCGAAACAAGACAAACATCATCCATATTCCAACCAAGTTTTTCTATTGCACGGATAATACATTTTAAAACAACGCCATCACCACATCCCCAGCACCACTGAGTAGGCATTTTATCTACTCTTAGATATTCATCATAATTAAAAGCCATTTATATATTCTCCTTTACCTTAGCAATAATTTCACTTGGAGTGATAGGACGACCATTTGCACGGTGCAAGCTAATAAAATCGCGACGCGAAGTTACTCTTTCAATCTCTTCAAGATATTGTCCCATATTAAGCTCGCTTACCATTACTTTTTTAAATTTGCTTACAACTTCAGCGATTTTTTTCTCAGCCACTGGATAAAGAGTAATTGGACGGAAAAGTCCCACTTTAATCCCTTGTTCTCTTAATCTTTGTATAGCTTCTTTTGCTGAACGACTCACGCTTCCATAAGCAATGATTAAAAATTCAGCATCATCAAGCATATACTCTTCATAAGCACAAATATCTTCTTGATTGTTTTTAATTTTACCTATGAGTCTTTCCATATTTTTTTTCACTATAACTCCATCTTCAGTTGGAAAACCTATATCTCCATGATGAAGTCCTGTAACATGATAACGATAACCTGTAAAGAAAGGATTTAAAGTTGCAGGCTCATTTTCTCCTGCTGCATAAGGTTTATAATCCTTTTTATCTCCTTCGAATTTTTTACGGTTATAAACTTTAATATCTTTTAAATCAGGTAAAACCGCTTTACCATTCATATGCCCTACAGTTTCATCCATAAGTAAAAACACTGGAGTCATATATTTTTCAGCTAAATTAAACGCTCTAATGGTTTCTGTATAAGCTTCTTCAAGACTTGCAGGAGCAATAGCAATGCTTGCAAAATCCCCATGAGTTGGTGCTTTAGCCTGAAACAAATCTCCTTGTGCTACACGGGTTGGAAGACCTGTTGAAGGACCACCTCTCATAACATTTACAATCACAAGTGGAATTTCGGCAATAAATGCAAGTCCTATTTGCTCTGCTTTTAAAGAAATTCCAGGACCGCTACTTGCAGTCATGGATTTTACTCCACTCATTGCCGCACCAATAGCCACACTAATACCTGAAATTTCATCTTCCATTTGTATAAAAGTTCCATCATTTGCAGGAAGCATATGACTTAGCTCGTGAGCTATCTCACTACTAGGGGTAATAGGATAGCCTCCAAAAAATTTACATCCACAATCAATCGCAGCTTTGGCGATTAAAACATTACCTGTTGCTATAACTTCTCTCATTATTTTTCCTATGTTAATTTTTTGTATTTGTTATTTTTTACGGCTACAGCTCTATCTTTAGACTCAGCAGTAAGTTTGGCAAATTTAAATTCATCTCTTTTTGCCACCATAATAGCAAAATCAGGGCAATGTGTCTCACACTCGGTACAGCCTATACAGGATTCAGGGTGTACCACCTCTATCATTTGTCCTAAAACCGCATGCACATCATCGCGCATAGCTAAAACCCCAGCGGGGCAATAGCTAACACAAATATTGCATGCTTTGCATCTATGCTCATCTACCCAAACAGGGGTATCTTTTGGAGCTGTCATACTCATGTTTTTCCTTTATCAACCTAATATTTTTTGAATTTCTTCACCAATTAAAGCCGGAGAATCCACCACATGAATTCCGTAACTTTTCAAAGCTTCTTTTTTAGCCACAGCACTTTCATCAGCACTTCCTACTATGGCACCTGCATGCCCCATTCTTTTACCTTTTGGAGCAGTTGCACCTGCAATGAATGCTACCACAGGTTTGCTAATATTTTCTTTAATAAATTTAGCCGCTTCCACTTCCAAACTACCACCAATTTCACCTATCATTACAATAGCTTTAGTTTCATCATCTTTTTGGAATTCACTTAAAAGTTCTTTATAAGCAAGACCTATGATAGGATCACCGCCAATTCCTACTGCAGTAGAAATTCCATAACCACCTTGAACTACCTGATTAGCAGCTTCATAAGTTAAAGTTCCACTTTTTGAAATAAGCCCCACGCAACCTTTTTTAAAAATAAAACCTGGCATAATTCCTAATTTGCATTCTTCAGAAGTGATAATACCTGGACAATTTGGTCCAATGATTTTCATACCCTTTTTATTAGCATATTGCTTAGCAAACATCATATCCTTTACAGGTGTATGCTCTGTGATTACAACTGCAAGCTTAATACCCGCATCGGCTGCTTCAATCACGCTATCACCCACAGCAAAAGCAGGTACAAAGATCAAGCTCACGTCAGCCTTTGTTGCTTTAACCGCATCTGCAACGGTATCAAAAACTGGTTTACCTAAATGAGTTTGTCCGCCTTTATGAGGGGTGACACCTCCAACTATATTTGTACCATAAGCCATGCATTGCTCAGCGTGAAAAGTTGCTTCTTTACCCGTAAAACCTTGAACTATTACTTTTGTATTTTTATTAACCAATATACTCATTTTCTATCCTTATCCTACTAAACTTTTTACAAGCTCTGCACCGTTTTTAAGATTGGTTGCTGCTTTGATATTTTTAAGATTTGAATTATCTAAAATTGTCTTTGCTTCTGCTGCGTTAGTGCCATCAAGACGCACTACAATTGGAATATTTACCTCAACATTCTTAGTAGCTTCTAAAATTCCATTTGCTATCCTATCACAACGAACAATGCCACCAAAGATATTAATAAATATAACTTTTACATTTTTATCTCTTAAAATAATTTCAAAAGCCTTTGCAACAGTTTCAGGAGAAGCTCCCCCACCTACATCTAAGAAATTTGCAGGTTTTGCACCACTATAATTAATAATATCCATAGTTGCCATTGCTAGACCCGCGCCATTTACCATACAAGCTACATCTCCATCTAATTTCACATAGCTTAAGCCAAATTCAGCCGCTTCTCTTTCAGCAGGATTTTCTTCGGTAATATCTCTAAGTTCAGCAATTTCAGGATGACGATAAAGTGCACTATCATCAAAACTGCATTTTGCATCAAGAGCATAAAAATCTCCTTCTGCAGTTTTAATTAAAGGATTGATTTCAAGCATATTCATATCTTTATCCATGTAAAGCTTATAAAGTTTAGCTATCATAGAAATGAGTTTTTTGCCTTCATCTTTATCAAGTCCTAAAACTCTCGCTACTTCAAGTCCATGAAACATTTTAAATCCAATTTGTGGATCAATACCTACTTTTGCAATTTTTTCAGGGCTTTCTTTGGCTACTTTTTCTATATCCATCCCTCCTTCACTTGAAGCGATAATGGTAATTTGCTCTGCCATTCTATTAAATAAAATAGCCAAATAATACTCTTTTACTATATTAGCACCACTTTCTATATAAAGTTTTTGTACAAGCTTACCTTCAGGTCCTGTTTGATGAGTTACTAAATTCATTCCTAAAATTTTACTTGCGTAATCTTTTACCTCATCTAAATTCTTAGCGATTTTAACACCACCACCAAGACCACGGCCTCCTGCGTGAATTTGAGCTTTAACTGCCCAAACACTACCGCCTAATTCTTTAGCATTAGCCACAGCTTCATCTACGCTAAATGCAACTTTTCCCTTTAAGGTAGGGATGCCATTGTCTGCAAAAATTGCTTTTGCTTGATACTCATGTATGTTCATTTATTCTCCTTTATATTGATATTTGATTAAAGATTTTTCTAATTTGTCTTTTTCTTGCAAACTAAGATCTAATCTCATGATTTCAATCACACCTTCAAGTCCTAATCTTGCCATAACTCCCAAGGCTTTGTTTTGCACTCCAAATTCTCCATGTAAAATCACACTCATAGGTAAAAACTCGCCACTTCTTATGGACTCAAGCATTCTTATGCAAGCACTAGCAGGGGCTAAATAAGCTGAAGTTTTAAGATGTTTAATTACTTTAGCTCCACCTGTTTTAACTTCATTTTCCAAATCATCAAATTCTTCTTCATTTAAAAATTCGCTTATATTTTTATTTTTAACACTTGCGTAAGATTTTACCAAAACCATATCATCATTATGAAAACCAATAAGTCTTGTATCCACGCTTGACATCTTGACCTTAAGTTTTTTGGCAAGCTCGTACTTAAATCTTGCATTGTCTAAAACTCCTGCCATGGCTATAATTTTCTTTGATGAAAAAATTCCGCTTTCATAAAGAGTATTAAGTAGAAAATCCACAGGATTAGTTAAAATAATAAAAAGCGGATCTTCTGTAAAATCTTTAATTTTTTTAGCACAATCAAGCATAATGCTTGTATTTAACTGAAGCAATTCTTCTCTACTTTGCCCATCTTTTCTAGCAAAACCTGCGCTAAAAAGCACTATATCTGAATTTTTAGTATGAGTATAATCTTTAGTGCAAAGTAAATCTATATTTAAATTTAAAGCAGCTATGCTTTGAGTAAGCTCTAGTTCTTTTGCATAAAGTAAATCCTCATTGATATCTACTAAAACAATTTCATTTGCTATCTCTCTTAAAATCAAAGCATAAGCTACGCTTGAGCCCACATTACCAGCCCCTATAACAGTAATTTTCATCTTTGTCCTATTTTTTCTAAAATAGCGTTAAAAGTTGCACTTGGACGCATGATTTTATTTGCTTTTTCATCATCAAATTTATAATATCCACCCAAATCCACTTTCACACCTTGTGCATCATTAAATTCGGCTCTGATTTTTTCTTCATTAGAAGAAAGCTCTAGGGCAATATCTTTAAAAAAGCTTTGAAGCTCCATATCACTTGCTTGTCTTGCTAAATGATTTGCAAAATACATTGCTAAGTAAAAATGACTTGTTCTATTGTCATCTTCTTTAACTTTTCTTGATGGAGCTTTATTATTTTCAAGCCATTCGCCTATAGCCTCATCAAGACATTCTGCTAAAACCTTAGCTTTATGATTACTACACTTATTTGCATAAAATTCCAAACTTGCTTGCAAAGCCAAAAATTCACCCAAACTATCCCAACGCAGATGATTTTCTTCAACTAATTGTTCTACTTGTTTAGGTGCTGAACCCCCTGCTCCTGTTTCAAACATAGCTCCACCATTTAACATAGGCACAACAGAAAGCATTTTTGCACTTGTTCCAAGCTCTAAAATAGGAAAAAGATCGGTTAAATAATCCCTTAAAACATTACCCGTGATAGAAATAACATCTTTACCTTCTCGGATTAACTCTAAACTTCTTAAACAAGCTTCTTTTGGAGCTAAAATGGCTATATTTTTACCCTTTTCTTTTAAACGATTTTGTACCAAAGTTATCATGATTTTATTACTAGCTCTTTTGCTATCTAACCAAAAAATAGCTTTGGCTCCACTAAGTTCTGATCTTTCTATACCTAAATCAATCCAATTTAACACCGCATCAAATTTAGCCTGATTAGCTCTATAAATGTCACCTTTTCTAACCTTATGCTCTAATAAAACTTTACCGTTAGAAACTATTTTAAAAGCTCCTTCTTCTTTAGCTACAAAGGTTTTATCGTGCGATCCATATTCTTGAGCCTTTTTAGCCATTAAACCTACATTAGATACACTGCCAAGTTTTGAAGGATTTAAAGTACCATTTTTATGCAAATCTTCAATAACCGCCTCATAAATAGTTGCGTAAGTTTGATCAGGAATTACGGCATTTGTGTCCTTTTCCTTACCTTCCTTATCCCACAATCTTGCGCCATTTTTAAGCATTGCAGGCATAGAAGCATCAACAATAACATCGCTTGGAACATGAAGATTTGTAATACCTTTATCTGAATTTACCATAGAAATATCTGCAGATTTAGCTAAAATTTCATTGTATTTTTGTAAAATTTCATCTTTTTTGCTTGAATTTTCGATCTTACTTAAAAGCTCACTTAAACCATTATTTGGATTAATACCTAATTTTTCAAATTCATCTTGAAATTCGATAAATAATTCTTTAAAAAATACTTTTACCGCATAGCCAAAAAGTATAGGATCACTTACTTTCATCATTGTAGCTTTTAAATGCAAAGAAAAAAGCACATCATCATCTTTGCTTGCTTTAATTTCTTTTGCATAAAATTCCTGAAGTTTTTGCACATCCATAAAAGTAGCGTCTAAAATTTCATTTTTTTCAAGTTTTAAGCCCTCTTTTAAAATTTCATTTTTACCATCAACGCTTGTAAATTCTATATTAGCCACACAATCTTGATCGATTAAAACCGCTTTTTCATTAGAGAAAAAATCCCCTTCTTTCATGTAAGAAACACGAGTTTTTGAGTTTGGATTAAACTCAACCACACGATAAGGATTGTTTTTTGCATAGTCTTTTACCGCTTTTGTTGAACGACGATCTGAATTTCCTTGTCTTAATACAGGATTAACCGCTGAACCTAAAACTTTTTGATATTTTGTTTTAATTTGCAATTCTTCATCATTTTTTGGCTCATCTGGGTAATTTGGTAACATGTAACCCTTATCTTGCAATTCTTTAATCGCCGCCTTAAGCTGAGGAATAGAAGCTGAAATATTTGGGGTTTTAATAAGATTTGCATCCGATCTTTTGACAAGCTCGCCTAAAAGCTCTAAAGCATCTTCACATCTTTGTTCCTCTTTTAAATACTCACTAAAAGTAGCTAAAATCCTTCCAGATAAAGAAATATCCGAGGTTTTTACTCCTATATGTGCCCTACTTAAAAAAGCTTTCACTATAGGCAAAAACGAATAAGTCGCAAGAGCTGGAGACTCATCTGTTAAGGTATAAGTAATTTGCATTTTTAGTCCTTTAAAATACTTATTTTTATTTTCATTTTTAAGTATATTACAAATAAAAAAAAATGCAAGAGTAAGTTTAAAGTTTGTTTTAGTTTTCAAACAAACTTTAAATATTTTTAATTAAGTAAATTAGCAGGAAGTTGTATGATATTTTTAATAAGATTAAAAGGGGTTTTTAGAGTATCTGTTAAAATTTCGGTATGAAATTTAGGATCATCTATACTTCCATCTATTTTTAAGTTTGTGCTAATTTCTTGATTTTTACCTAAAATTACATAATTTAAAATTGGAACCTTGGATATAGCTTCTGAAGCTGATTTTAAAGTTTTAAGCTCTAAACTAAAATCCACTGTATTTAATCTTAAATTTGCTGATCCTAAACCATATATATCTACACTATCGCCATTTAAATTAATAGCTGAAACACTTAAAAGATCTTTTTTTCTATTAAAAATAATCTTTCCATCATGCAAGCTTAAACCTTTTTGATTAAAAGTTGGAGATTTAAACATCAATAAACTTGGTACAGTATCGATAAAGGAAATAAGCTGATTTACACCTTTTAAATCCTTCACATAAGTGTTTTTAAAATCGATCTGTCCGTCAAAATACTCCAATCCACTTCCTTTTATACTTAAGTTAAACACTCCATCTTGAACAGCTTGTTTTTGTAAAAACTCATTTAAATAATTATCATCAATATTGCTAACGTTTAAATTTAAATCATTAGAAGAATAATAAAGATCAAATTTTGCATTTCCTCTAGAACCTTTAAGATCCAAAGCATTGCCTTTTAAATCAGCCTCTACCCTATCAAAAGCCAAAGTTTTATTAGAATCTGGCAAAATTAAAGCTACATTTGCTCCACCAAAACTAATATTTTGGGTATTAGTAGAAATATCAAATGTTGAATTTGAAGAGTTGGAATCTTTTCTATAAATATAACTTAAATTTTTCAAATGAATTTCTTTATTATCAGAACTTATTTTAGCACTTGCTGTATCACTTTGAGTATGAATTTCCATAACGCCTTTATTTTTTACAATATCAAAGCTATCATTTTCATAAGGAGTTTGACCGTTGATAAGTAAATTATTTTTAAAATAAGCATCATTAACGCTTGCATTAAAATCTTCGAAATTTAAAGTTTTATAATAAACATTTTTAGCATCGATAAACCCAAACTTTTTAAGTAATGGAGAAAATGAAAATAAAATCTTAGGATTATTAAGATTAGCCTCAAGTCCATCTTTAAAATTTAAAATCAAATTCCACTGAGGAATGCTAATGTTAACATTTTGCGAATAATCTAATTTTACTTCTACATTTTGATTTTTTAAATCTAAAAGCTTCCCATTGTCAAAATAAAGCCTTGAAATCTGAGTATTGAAATTTCCTTGCTGTTTTTGTAAGTCAAATTTAGCATTAAAATCAGCCTCTAAAAAGCCATTTTTAACACTAGCATTTTCTATATTTAAATCATTTTGATTTAATTTTACAAATGCTTTTGTAATATTAAAATCAGCCAAAGAAATACTAGCATTCTCTAAAGCTAAAATACCACTATAAGAAATTTCACCCTTATCATGAAAATCAATTTTAAGCTCTAAATCACTTTTAATTTTTCCGCTTTTTTGATAAAAAGGCAATGAAAAATGATAATCTTCCAAAGCTTTAGCAAGTTTTTCGTCAAATTTTAGATTATTAGACTTAATACGCAAATAAATCCCAGCTTTTTTTTCATCAAATAAATCATATAGATAAACCTTACTAGAACTTAAATCAGCACCATTATAGAAAGCTTTATTAAAGACAAAATCAAGCTTTTGTTTGTTTAAATTTAAATCGAGTTTTGGAATTTCAATAGCATTCATTTTATCATCCAAACGAACTTTGACATTATTAACATAACCTGATGCACTAATATTGTCTAAATAATAATTATTTTTAGTAAAATCTATAAAGCCCTGCAAATAATCTAAATGATAAAATTCTCCCTTAGCCCTATATGCCATCCAAAGATTTAAACTCTGTGGAAGTTCTATTCTTTTATTAACTCTTTTAAAAATTTCCGTAATATTTCTAATATTTAAATCTTCTATTTTATAAGCTAAATTTTTATCTTTGTAAGAGATACTTGCGTTAAAGTCAAGCAATTCTCCAGTTGCTCTACCTTGAAAATAATAAAACTCGCTCTTAGTATTGATACTTAAATTTCCATCAATATTTAAATCATAATCTTTTAATAAAAGTTTTTTAATACCAGCTATAAGTTCTTTATTTTGACGCTGTAATGTTAATTTTAAAAACAATAAATCATTATCTATAAAAAATTCATTATCTTTAAATAAAATACGCACATGATTATCTTTTATATTTAAATTTTGTATATCAATCTCTTCAACAAAAGTATATAGATATTTTAAATTTTTTGTTATTTTTAAAATCTCTGTTGAAGCATTATCAGAAGAGTGAGTTTGTGATGAAATTTCGGAATTTTGAGTCTCATTTATAGTGATATTTTTTGCTCGTACAATTAATTTTTTATCTAATTTAATATATAATTGTTCTAATTTTAAAAAATCAAATTGGATACTAGAGATGACAATCCCATTTTTAAGCACTATAAACAAAGCTAATATAAGCACAACAAAAAATACAACAATATATAAAATTTTCTTTTTCATACGCAACTTCTTTTTGATATTTATTTTGGGGATTTTTTATTATCTAACTCAGCCTTTAAAAAGCAATTCTGTGGTATTTATTCCCCAAGGTTCAATTTCTCAAATTATAACATATTTAAAGCAAAATAAATATCAGATGAGTAGTATTGATAAATATATTTTATTTTTTTTAGGACACCCTCAATCAGGCTGGATCAACATAGGTACAAAAGATTTAAATAGGGCTGAATTTCTACATAAACTCACTATTGCTAAAGCAGCGCTTCAAACCATTACTCTTATCCCAGGAGAAACAAGCGTAATCTTTTTAGAACAAGCAGCCAAACAACTTGGACTTGATAAAGATATGCTTTTAAAAGAATTTCAAGCTCAAGCTCCTTATGATGAAGGAGTTTTTTTACCAGAAACTTATAAAATCCCAAAAGGCATTACAGAAAATCTACTCATTCAAATGCTTTTAAACCATGCTGAAATTTCCAATAAAAAAACTTCTGAGAAAATTTTTGGGGATTATAATCCAAAAAAATGGCACCAATATATCATCATCGCTTCTGTAATACAAAAAGAAGCTGCCAATGAAAATGAAATGCCTATAGTTGCAAGCGTAATTTATAATCGACTTAAAAAAGGTATGAAGCTTCAAATGGATGGAACTTTAAATTATGGAATTTACTCCCATGTAAAAGTTACCCCACAAAGAATAAGACAAGATAATAGCTCTTATAATACCTATAAATTTACAGGATTGCCTAAAGAAGCGGTTTGTAATGTTTCTTTAGCTGCTATTCGTGCAGCTATTTTTCCTTTAAAGACAGATTATTTATATTTTGTGCGTGATAAAAATACTGGAGTTCATATTTTTAACACAAATATAGATGATCACAATAAAGCCATAAATTTACAAAAAGGAAAATAATTTTGATATTTTTATGCAAAATAGTTAAATTGGAACAGTATTTGCTTGTTAATATTAAAAATTATAAAAAGGATAAAAAATGATTAACCCATTTAAGTCAAAAGAACTAGTCACTGGTGCTTTAGCGGGTAGAAATCTAAGAAATCAACTCATCAATGCCAATCTTGCAAATGTTGATACTCCTTTTTATAAAGCAAGAGATATTGAATTTGAAACAGCTTTGGTAAATCGTGCAAATGAAATTTTTAAAAAAAATGATAATAAAGAATTGCAATTAGCCATAACCGAAGAAGGACATCAAAAACCTTGGAAATTTCCAGATCCTAGTAAATCTACTATTTACTTAAGAGACGGACATTTAGCAAGAAATGATGCAAATACTGTTGATCTAGATGTAGAAACCACAGAAATGAGCAAAAATACAGTTATGATAACAGCTCTTGATGGAGTTTTAAGAAGACAAAGCAATATCTTTAGTTCTATACTTGACGCAAGCTCTAAATTAAGTTAAAGGTAAATTATGGCATACTTAAGTGATTTTGATATTAGTGGTTATGGTTTAAGTGCTCAACGTTTTAGAATGAATGTTATTAGCTCTAATATAGCTAATGCAAACACTACAAGAACAGCTGAGGGTGGGCCTTATAGAAGACGCGAAGTGATCTTTAAAGCAACAGATTTTGATAAGCTTTTAAATGAGCAAATTAACAAAGATAATAATTTTTTAAAATATGAAAATCCTTTAAATGATCCAAGTTCGCCAGAAGAAGCTAAACCTGCTATTCAAAGTGTTGTAGTGGATAAAGTGGTCAGAGATGACAAAGATTTTCGCATGAAGTATGATCCGAGCCATCCTGATGCAAATGCTGAAGGTTATGTAGCGTATCCAAATGTAAATCCTGTTATTGAAATGGCAGATTTGATTGAAGCTACAAGAGCTTATCAAGCGAATGTAAGTGCTTTTACAAGTGCAAAAACTATAGCTCAAAGTGCGATTGATTTATTAAGAGGATAATAAAAAATGAACAATATTAATGATTTAAGATTAAATAATAATATTTCAAATACCAACAAAAGTCAAAATTCCACAGGAATTGGTGATGAATTTGCCAAGATGCTTAAAAATGAAATCGATGATTTAAATAAAGCACAAGAAAGTGGAGAAGCTGCAATGACAGACATTGCCACAGGACAAGTAAAAGATCTGCATCAAGCAGCTATAGCTATCACTAAAGCTGAAAGCAGTATGAAATTTATGCTAGAAGTAAGAAATAAAGCGATCAGTGCTTATAAAGAAATCACAAGAACTCAAATTTAAACCCTAATGCAAGAATATAAAAAAAATAGGGTTTCAAAAGTTGCCTTTGCCTACTGCATGGCACTTTTGTTTATGATTATTTTTATCAGCTCTACTTTTTTTCTTACATCAAAACGTCATATACCTAACACTGAAAAAGATCAATACGCTCTTGCTCTAAGAGGATCGATTATAACTAAAGATAATTTTACTATCACAAGTTCTAAACAAATTTATCGTGCTGAAATTGATCTTAGAAGTATCAACAAAGATAAATTTGATCTATTTTTAAAGCTTTTTCAAATTTATAGTGGGATAAGTAACGATCAAATAGCAGATATTAAAAAAAGAATGCAAAATCAAAAAAAACGTTCTTATAATTTTGTTCTTTTACAAAACTTAGATTCCAAGCAAGCAAGCTACCTTAAAGACCTTGCTAAAAAACTTTATATACAAGGCTTTTTCAAAGCTTTTACAAATAATTCTGGAAGAGTTGAAACAAGAGGATTAAATATCATCGAACATGAAGAAGATAGAATTTACATGTCAAAAGATTCTTTTACTCCTATTATCGGTTATACTAAAATGATATTAGATCCAGAAAGTGGAATTTTAAAAAATATAGGAGTTAAAGGTTTAGAAAAATACTACGATGAATGTCTAAGTCCTGTTCAAAATGAAAAAATTCAAGGACTTAAAGATATAGGTGGAAATATTATTTTAAATCTAAATTCACTACAACAAAAAAAGATCAATGGTTGTGATTTATATTTAAATCTTTCTTTGAAACTACAAAAAAGCATAGAAAAAGCCATAGATCAAAGAAATGAGGATTTAAAAGCCAATGAAATCATCGTTGGGGTAATGGAAAGCAAAACAGGAAGAATTTTAGCTTTAGCAAGCTCAAGGCGCTATGACCCGCAAAATCGTGGAAAAGATCTATCAGTTCTTAATGCAAGTGCTATAGAATACGGCTATGAAGCAGGTTCTGTTATAAAACCTTTTATCTTTACAACAGCCTTAAGACTTGGTAAAATAAAAATGGATGAAGTAATTAATACTTATGGCGGTTCTTATAAGCTAGGACGTTTCACCATCAAAGACGATCACAAAATGGACAAAATGACTATGGAGGAAGTTATAAGATATTCTTCAAATATAGGCATGATACAAATTGCTAAAAGACTTAACAATATAGAAATCGTATCAGGACTTAAAATATTTAAATTTGGCGAAAAAAGTGGTATTGACCTACCCTATGAACAAAAAGGAGAAATTCCAAATCCTAAGCGCTTAAGAGATATAGAAAAATCTGTTTTAAGTTATGGTTATGGACTTAAAACAACCTTTATACAACTCCTTGCAGCTTATAATGTTTTCAACAATGATGGGTTTTATATCACACCGCGTTTAGCTGAAAAATTCTATCAAAATGGACGCTTTACAAATCTTGATAATGATGTAAAAAAAGAAAAAATTCTTTCTAGCGAAGCCACTAAAACGATGCAAAATGTTCTTATAAATGTTATAGAAAAAGGAACAGGAAAAAAGGCAATTACACAAGGTATTATTGCAGGAGGTAAAACAGGAACGGCAAGAATAGCCGAAAGACAAGGTTACACCTCAAATCGCTACAATGCATCCTTTTTTGGTTTTGCAAATGATTTAAATCACGCCTATACCATAGGAGTTCTCGTAAGACATCCTACTAAACCTTATAGTTATTATGCTGCACAAAGTGCTTTGCCTATGTTTAAAGATGTTGTTGATATTTTAATCAATGAAGAATTTCTAACGCCTATACAAGACAATAACCAAACTAACACAAACAACTAGTTAGTTTGATATATCTTTAGAAAATATCACCTCAACAGCACCTATAAGTTCTTCAGCAATCTTAGCAGCAAAAGTTGTATCATTAAGTATTGAAATTCCTTCAGCTGTTGTGATTTTTCTTACTGAAATAAGATGTTCAACATTGCTCAAGGTTAAAGTATCGATTTCTTTTAAAATTTCTTTTCCTTTTTGAAGATTTTTAATAATCAAATAAAGCTTTTCACGATCTTCAACCACTCTAAGCTCTTCGATACTTCTTAAAAGCTCTCCTAAATTCGATCTAATTTTATTATACTCTAAAGCCAAAAATTCATTAGAAGAACTAGAATATTTCTTAATATTTGCTTGGATAATTTTTAAATTTTTAGTTGTTTCGACTAAATTTTTAGCTGCCATCTTAAAGGTAAAAATTTTATGATTCTTTGTTTCATCGTTAATATAAACTTGTGCTTTAGTTGAAAAATCAATAATAGCTTCAAAAAGAACCTTTATCCTAGTTTGATACAAATAGTCCAAATCCACATTTTTACTAAACCACCTTTTATTTTCTAAAATTTCTTTAAAACTTTTATCACTTTGTATATCTTTACGACTAAAACCTATAGCATGAGCAACAATTGCATAGGTATTGTTATAAAGATGCTCGCTTTCTTTCCTTAAAGCTTCGATGGCTGTGTCGCTAAACTTAACCAAACTACTATCAAGATATAAAGGTTTGTCTTTATTCTTATCTTTAGGAGCTTTTACTATCTTATTTAAAAAAAGAACAATTTGAGGAGTAAAGAATGAAAAAAGCACAACACCAATTAAATTAAACAAAGTGTGAAATAATGCTACTTTCAAAGCTATATCTTCTATGTTTAATATAATGGATAAAAAATTAAGAAAATGTATAAAATAAGGAAAAATAAGCACTATTAAAAAAGCTATACCAAAATTAAAAATACAATTTGCAAACGCTAATTTCTTTCCTTCAATATTGGTACTTAAAGAAGCTAAAACAGCCGTTACAACCCCTCCAACACTAGTACCTAAAGTTGCTGCTAAGGAATTTTCCAAACTGATTTGTCCAGCAAGTAAAGCAGCAACAATAATAGCCATTGTAGCTGTGCTTGATTGTATAACTCCTGTAAGCAAAGCACCTAATCCTAAAAAAACAAAAACTCCTTTAAAACCAGCAAAATCAAAGCGAGAAAGATCAATTATATGTTTAAAATTTTCAAAACCACTTTTAATATAATCCACACCCAAAAAGAAAAATCCTATACCAATAAAAATATTACCCAAACCCTTTAATACACTATCTTTTTGAAAGAAAAATAATACTCCAATAATCAAAAGTGGGATAGCTAACATTGAAATTTTAATATTTGTCAAACCAACAATCAGCCAAGAACTTGCCGTATTTCCTAAATTTGCTCCAAAAATAATCCCTATGCCCGCACCTAAAGAAATAAGCCCTGCACTCAAAAAAGAAATCGTAATAATAGAAACTAAAGTTGAAGATTGCATAATTAAAGTACTTAAAGTACCAAAAAGTATACTTTTTATCTTTGTATCAGTTGACTTTGCTAAAATTTTTTCAAGCAAACCACCACTAAAAGCTTTAAAACCTATACCTAAATTAGTCATTCCAATAAGAAGTATTGCCACTCCTGCTAAAAGATTGGCAAGCTCATCATAACGAATTAAAATAAAAATCAGAACTAAAGTAAAAATGCTCCATGAAATAAATTTAAAATATTTTAAAGAATTTCTTTCCTCTTGCAATACCTAACCTTTTAATTTTTCAAATTTATTCATCAGAAATTCCCTCAAATTTTCAGCTTCTTCTTCCCCTTTTTCTAGATACTCAAGTAATAAATTTTCCAATTCCTTTAAAAAAGAAAAAAGTTCATTTTGCCAGATACTATCGTTTTTATTACTCAAATTCATGGTTTGTATGAAAGTCAGCTCCCTGCTTAAATCCCCAAGTTTTTCTAAAAATTCATCTTTTTGATCAGAAATTTTTAATGCTAAATTAGTATTTTGGATATTTTCTTTAAATTCTCTGATTTTTTCATCGATTAAATCACAAAATTTCGGATAAATATCCATTTTAATAGGCTCTAAAAGAGTTCGCTCATCTATATTTAAAGTAAGCTTTTTAACAGCAAAATAAAGAGCTAAAAAAGACAAAGCTGCTATGAGTAAATAAATTCCTAGCATTAATAACCCTTAAGGGCTAGCATGCCGCCATCTAAATTAATGCTTTCAAGTTCCAATTTTTCGGCTATAAATTCAGCTGCAACCATGCTTCTATGACCACTACGACAAATAAAAGCAAGTTTTTTATTTTCATCTCTTTTACTTTGAAATTCATCTAAAAATTTAGCATTTAAAAGCCCTTTATTATCATATAAAGCCACACATTGCGCATTAGGTAAAATACCTTCTTCCCATTCTAAAGGAGTGCGCACATCAAAAATTTGATATGCGTTTAAATCTTGCTTTGTCCAAAGACTTGCAGGGATATTCTCTATCATGAAAAAGCCTTGTTGATGATTTTTGTAAGGCTTGCATTAAATTCAGCAGGATTATCCACGCCCATACCTTCGCTTAGTTTTGCCATATTTAAAACTAGGGTTGCTATATCTGCGCTAAAAGTTTCGTTGTTTTTAAGACCTGTAAAAATAGCGTGTTTTGGATTGATTTCTAAAATAGGTTTGAAATTTTGCTCTTGACCCATTTGTTTTAAGAGTTGCTGCATAGCAAAATCAGGTTTATTTTTATCATAAACTATACAACTTGGGCTATCTTTTAAACGACTGGTTAGTCTTACATCTTCAACTTGATCTTTTAGAAGTTCTTTAAATTTAGCTACAAGTGGAGCAAAAGTATTTTTTTCTTCATCACTTAGTTCATTTTTATCTTCTACTTGATTGATGGCTACAAATTTCAAACCTTCAAATTCTAGCATAGGAGTTACTAAAGAATCAATCTCATCGTCCATGAGTAAAACTTCTATATTTTTTTGTTTATACTCTTCAAGCAAAGGAGAGGTTCTTAATAAACTTTCATTATTTCCTGCTATATAAAAAATTTCCTTTTGTTCGCCTTGAAGGTCATTTTTATACTCCTCTAAAGAGCGTAAATTTTCACCTTTAGTGCTTTTATAAAGCATGAGTTTTAAAAGACTATCTTTTTCTCCGCCAAAACCATAAAGTCCTTCTTTTAATACTTTACCAAAGGTTTTAAAGAAAGATAAGTATTTTTCTTTATCATTGTTTTTTAGTTTTTCAAGTTCACCTAAAATCTTTTTAACGCTAGCTTCTTTAACACCTTTTAAAATTTGATTTTCTTGCAAAATTTCACGGCTTACATTAAGCGGCAAATCTTCTACATCGATAATCCCACGCACAAAACGCAAATAAGTTGGTAAAAGTTCTTTATCGTCATCGCTGATAAATACGCGTTTTACATAAAGTTTTAAGCCACTTTGATAATCCACACGGAATAAATCAAAAGGTGCATTTTGTGGTATAAAAAATAAAGAATTGTATTCTAATTTTCCTTCGCTTTTAGTGTGAAGATAAAGTAAAGGTTTGTTTGAATCATGAAAATTTTGCTCATAAAATCTTTCATAATCTTCTGCTTTAAGGCTTGATTTTTGCATTCTCCATAAAGCATTGGCTTTATTGATTTGAGAAATTTTAAGTTCAGTTTTCCCTTCTTCTTCGCCTTCTTTAGCAGGAGTAAATTCTTCTTTTTCCATGAAAATTGGAAATTGAATATGATTAGAATATTTTTCTATAATGCTTTCGATTTTATAAGTATTAGCAAACTCATCATCTTTTAAGTATAAAGTAATGCTTGTACCTTGTTCTTCTTTGCTTGCGTCATTAATCTCATAACCATTTGCATCAGAACTCCAAAGATAAGCTTTATCATCTAAAGCTTTTTTGCTTAAAACTTCGATTTTGCTAGCCACCATAAAAGCAGAATAAAAACCTACCCCAAATTGTCCTATGAGTTGAGAATCTTTTTTAGCATCACCGCTTAAATTTTCTAAAAAACTTTTAGTGCCACTTTTTGCTATGGTTCCAAGGTTGTTGATAAGATCATCTTTATCCATACCTATGCCATTATCACTAATGCTTAAAGTTTTTCTATCTTTGTCAATTTTGATTTCAATTTTAGGTTCGAATTTTAAGCTTTTATATTTATCATCACTTACGCTTAAAAAATTAAGCTTATCTAAAGCGTCACTTGCGTTTGAAATAAGTTCTCTTAAAAAAATTTCTTTATTAGAATATAAAGAGTGTATCATAAGCTGTAAAAGCTGATTTACTTCGGTTTGAAATTGCATTTTAATCTCCTTTGTAATTTTTTAAAGTGGTATTTTAGCAAAAAATACAAATTCTAAAGTAAATTTAAAGATTTATTTGAAAATTATAAAACCAAGCCATGCGGCAAATAAACAAAGAAAGACATTTAAGAGAATATTTAACGCAAAATAAAGATAATTTCCACTTTGTAAAAGAAGTAAATTTTGATAAGAAAAAGTAGAAAAAGTTGTAAAAGCTCCTAAAAAACCTGTACTTATAAAGCTTTTAAGCAAAGGAGATAAACCTTTATTTTGCGCATAAGAAAACAAAAGTCCTATGATAAAAGAACCCAAAACATTAACAAAAAGAGTTCCAAGGCTGATAGAATAAGGAAAAAATTTATTCACTAAATTTATAGAAAGCATTCTTAATATTGCTCCTATAAATCCCCCAAAACCAACAACTAAAAGGGTATTTAGCAAAGCTTAGCTCTTTCTTGATCGAGCAATTCTTGCATTTTTTTTCTGGTGTTTTCAAGCCATTTTTCATCATTTGTATCGACTAAATCCATACAAATGATTTTAAGCACTCCACTGCTTGCACTAAAACTTTTTGTGTCTAAAATTTTTGCAGAATCCACAATTAAAATAGGCTGAACTTTAAGATTTAATTTTTCACTTAAAATTTTTGCTCCACTTTGAAATTTAAGCATTTTTTCATTTTTAGATCTAGTTCCTTCTGGAAAAATAGCCAAAATCCTATCTTCACTAATTCTTTCTTTTGCTTCTTTTAAAACTCGCACTAAATCACGCGGATTTTTTCTATCTATACAAAGAAGTTTTGGTTTTTTCATAGCAACTTTGAAAATAGGAATTTCTCCTAATTCTTTTTTGGCAATCCAGCATAAATTTTTAGGATATAATTCTTCTAAAGCGATAATATCTAAAGCACTTTGATGATTCATTAAAATCATCTGAGCTTGCGGATTAAAAGTGCCAATGATTTCTTGTTTATAAGAGATGGTGTATCTTTGAAATTTAGCCCAAATTTTGCGGATTTTCCAAAGTGTGTTTTGAGATTTTGTAAAGCAAAAACAAAAAACCACTAAAGCAACGCTTAAAACAAAAAAAATCCAAAAATAAAGAGCTTTAATTTTTTTGTAAATCATCTTTATTAATCCAACCTATTTTTCCATCAGAAAACAGTACTTTAATATAATTTTGTCTTTTGCCTAAAACTTCTACTTTTTCATCTGCATTTGCCGTATAAAAATAAGTTGAAGGCTCTGTAGGTAAAATTTTAGCCCTAGAACCAGCCTTGATAATCGCATTTTGAGTATTGGTATCTACAAGAAAACTAAGTGCAAAACAAACAACTGCCAAAGCCAAAATAATGTAATTTTTTCTCCATACAAATAAAGCTCCAAATAAAACCGCTAAAAACCATAAGGTATATTGTTTATAAATATTTAAGTCTTTATTTATAGGATTTAAATCACTCTGAGTACTGATCTCATCGTCACTAATTTTTAGTTTTAAATTTATATTTTCAAGCTTTTTACTGTCCTTATTGAAATACGAAAATTCAAAATTTGTTTTACTTAATGGCAAAATAGCATAATAAAAAGCATTAGAAGCATTAAAATCCCCTTTTAAATTTTCAATGCCTTGCTTTTGAATTCCTTCTATAAAAAAGCTTTTAAGATTTGCATTGGTTGCGTTTAGTTCTACCATCATAATGATATTAGCATCATCAAAATAACTCGCTTTAACTTTTTTAATTTCCAAAGAACTTGCCACAAGGTGTGAAAAATCTTTATTGGATAAAGTATTTTCAAATTTGATAGGATTAAGATTGATATCAGCCTCTTGAAAAGCTTCATTATTTCTAAGAAGTTTGATAGAAATTTTACTCAAACTAGCATTTGAATTTTTAGCTTCAAACCATAAAGTTGTTTTATATTCGTTATTGATAAATTCCCATTTTGCATCTGGATTTAAAAAAGATAAATTAGTTTTTTCTACGCTTATATTAAAATCAAATTTTGTATTTTCCGTAGTGCGAGCATAGATCGTAATAGGAAAAACTTCTCCAACATATACCCTACTTGGATATTCATCATTTGTAAGAACCAAACTCCCTTTAGCTACAAAAGGATCATCTACATTGCTTTCAAAGTCATTATTTTCATCGCTTGGCGGAATATTTTGATAAATTTTTTGTTCTTCTTGGGGTAATTTTTGTAATTCTTTTTGCATATTTTCATCTTGGCCGCTAAATACAGAAATTTCACCTCTGCCAAACAATACAACAACACTAAAAATTAAAGTTAATAAAATTTTCAAAATAAAAAGCCTTTAAGCATTTTCAAACCTAGATCATTACCTAGAACTTTTTCACAAGCACGCTCAGGATGTGGCATGAGTCCAAAGATTTTTTTGTTTTCATCACAAATTCCTGCGATATCAAATACAGAACCATTTGGATTTGACTCGTATTTTAGAGTAATAAGATCTTTATCTTGCAATTCTTTTAAAGTAGCCTCATCAGCGTAATAATTTCCCTCTCCATGGGCAATTGGCAAATTAATAATTTCATCTTTTTTGAAATTTTTCAAAAAGGCATTATCATTAGAAACTACTCTTAAATTTTGGTTTTTTGAGATAAAACTAAGATTGTTGTTATGCTTCATTGCACCTTTTAAAAGACCGCTTTCAAGTAAAATTTGAAAACCATTACAAATACCTAAGATATATCCTCCCTTTTTTGCATGATTAAAAACACCTTGCATAACAGGAGCAAGTTTTGCAATAGCTGCACATCTTAGATAATCTCCATAAGAAAATCCGCCTGGCAAAACAACTAAATCTGTATCAAATTCTTTTTCTTCATGCCAAACAATCTGCGTTTTTACTCCAAGTTTTTCAAAGGCATAAGCTGTATCAAATTCACAATTTGTCCCTGGAAATCTAATAATAGCAACTTTCATTTTACTCTTTCTCAATTATAAGCTCATAATCTTCAATGACGCTATTTACCAACAACTCTTCACACATTTTTTTGACTTGTTCTTTGGCTAATTTTTCATCTTTCTCATCAAGAGAAATTTTGATTTGTTTTGCTATTTTTACTTCTTTTACGCTATTAAAATTTAAAGAATGCAAAGCTTTTTCCACCGCTTTGCCCTGTGGATCTAAAACCCCATTTTTTAAAGAAATATTTACAATAACTTCCATATTTTTCCTTAATTTAATATTCTTTTTAAAACTTCTTCATAAGCCATTTTTACATTACCTAGATCTTGACGAAATCTATCTTTGTCTAATTTTTCATTATTAAATTTATCCCAAAATCTACAACTATCAGGACTTATTTCATCAGCTAAAACAAGTTCATTATCTTTAGTTAAACCCAGTTCGATTTTAAAGTCAATCAGCCTTAAATTCTTATTGTCAAAAAATGGAGTTAAAATAGAGTTAATCTTTCTAGCTATATTTTTAATTTCACTAATTTGAGCTTCATTTTGCACTAAATTTAAAATCAAACAATGCTCATCATTGATAAAAGGATCGCCTAAGGCATCATCTTTAAGACAAAATTCCACCAAAGCAAAAGGTAGTACAGTGCCATCTTTAATGCCCAGTCTTTTTGTAAGAGAACCTGTTGCAACATTGCGTACTATAACTTCAATAGGAACAATTTTACATTTTTTAACCACTTGTTCTGTATCACTTATAGTTTCTACCAAATGGGTTTTAATCCCATTTTTTTCAAGCAAATGAAAAATTTCAGTACTGATTTTACAGTTTAATGCGCCTTTTCCACTTTCATTGCCTCTTTTTTCTGCATTAAAAGCAGTTAAATCATCTTTAAACTCACTAATTAGTAAATTTTCATCATCGGTTTTGAAAAGTTTTTTACCTTTTCCTTCGTAGAGCATTTCTTTTTTTGTCATTTTATTGTCCTTGTTTGATATTTAAAATTTTAATAGTATCAATAGCTGATTTTAACTGTGCGTCATCATTGATTTGTTTTTGACTGATTAGATTTTTATTGTCTTTATTTTCTTGTTTATCTTCTTTTTTATTTTTATCTATTTTTTCAAGCTCACTTTCTAAATGTTGTTTTAAGTCGCTTTCTTTTATAGAAAAACCATCTTCTTGAGTATTTACTTTACCTGGAAAAACTTCAATATCAGGTTTTACACCCACTGCTTGAATAGTACGCCCGCTTGGAAGATAATATCTTGCAATAGTAAGCCTTAAAGCTTCAGTTTTATTAATAGGTATGATTTGTTGAACACTACCTTTTCCAAAAGTATTTTCACCCACAATAACACCGCGTTTAAGATCTTGCAAAGCTCCACTTACGATTTCACTTGCACTAGCACTTCCACCATTTACAAGCACAACCAAAGAAGCATTAGAAATTTTGTTTTTAGGATCGGCTTTATATTCTTGATTTTCACTTGCGATGCGTCCTTTTTGAGAAACAATAACACCTTTATCTACAAATAAATTTACAAGTCCTATGGCTTGATTTAAAAGTCCACCAGGATTATTTCTAAGATCTAAAATAACCCCTTTAACATTAGGATATTTTTTAAGTTCTTTACTTGCCACATCTACAACATTTTTATCAAAATTTGTAACTCTAAGATAAAGAATGTTTTCATTTTCTATCATTTTTGCATAAACACTTTCTATCTTAATAATTTCTCTTGTAAGTGTAACATCAAAAGGTTTTGTTGCACCTTTTCTAAAGATGGTTAAAGTGATTTGAGTTTTTGGCTTACCACGCATTTTATCCACAGCATCATTGAGATTAATTCCCAAAGTGGCCTCATCATTAATTTTTAAAATAATATCTCCTGATTTTATCCCTGCTTTATCTGCTGGTGTTCCTTCTATAGGAGAAACAACTGTTAAAGCACCATCTTTCATACCTACGGTTATACCAAGGCCACCAAATTCACCATTGGTTTGAATTTTCATATCATTAAAATCTTTTTCATTTAAAAAAGAAGAATGCGCATCAAGATTGCTTAAAAGCCCTGATAAAGATTTATCCACCAAATCGCTGATATTTTGATCATCCACATAATATTGCTCTACTATGGCAAGAGTTTTTGTAAGCTTATCTAAAGCTTCTAGGCGTTTTTGAACCTGCTCTTCTTTTTGATCAACTTTAGCTTGTAAATGACTCGTTAAAAATAGACATAAAATAAAAGTAGTGACAAAGCCTGCAAGACCTGCAAAAAATCGTTTTGTTTTCAAAATAAGCTCCATTATTGAGTTTTAGTTTAAAGAGTAAATTTTAATAAAAATTACTTAAAACTTCGTAAATAAATTTAAATTCTTAAAAATATGTTAAAATAGACTAAAAATTCCAAAAAGAAAGTTAATACAATGTGCCAAGAAAAACATACTCATACACATTCTCAAAAACATCTTAAAGCAGTTTGCAATCGTCTAAGTAGAACCATAGGGCATTTAAGTGCTATTAAAAGAATGGTTGAAAATGACAAAGACTGTAGTGAAATTTTAATCCAGCTTGCTGCCGTAAAAGCCGAAGTTAACAATACCGCAAAAGTAGTTTTAAAAGAACATTTAGCTCATTGTATGGTACATGCTATAGAAGAAAATGATATTCAAAGCATAGAAGAATTAAACAAGGCTATAGATATGTTTATGAAATAGTCTAAAATTAGTCATTTGTCCTATTATTTAAAAAATTTTACTCAATTAACTTGACATTATATGACTAAAGTTATATAATGTCAAGTATATAAACTAAATAAAGGATAAAACATGGCAAATATACAAGATTTTTTAACTGATAATATGCTTTCAAACCTTGAAAGTGCAGCATCTTTAGCTATACATTCTAAAAATACCGAAGTCGTATCTTTGCACCTTTTATGGGCTTTAAGCGTAGATAGTACAAGTATTTTAAATCAAATTTTAAATAAATTAAATATTTCTAAAGAAGCCTTAGAGCTTGAAATTAAAAGCAGAATTTCAAAACTTGCAACGAGTTCAAATGTAAGCCGTGAAAATATACGCTTTTCCAATGAACTTATAAATTCATTAGAAAATGCTAAAGGATTGATGAGTGCTAATGGAGATAGTTATTTAAGTGTGGATACTTGGCTTATAAGTGAAAGTCAAAAAAGTCCTATTAAAGAAATTTTGGCGCAATTTTTAGATTTAAGAGAATTTCAAAAAGAGCTTGAAAGTCTAAGAGCGGGACGAAAAATCGATAGCAAAACAAGCGATGAAACCTTAGACAGCTTAAATAAATTTGGTATAGATTTAACCTTAAAAGCAAGTGAGGGTAAACTTGATCCTGTTATAGGCAGAGAAGAAGAAATCGAACGTTTGATGCAAATTTTAATACGCAAAACCAAAAACAACCCTATACTTTTAGGTGAACCAGGCGTAGGAAAAACAGCTATAGTAGAAGCTTTAGCACAAAGAATTATCAAAAAAGATGTTCCAAAATCTTTACAAAATAAAAAAGTCATCGCTCTTGATATGAGTGCTTTAATTGCAGGTGCAAAATACAGAGGAGAATTTGAAGATAGATTAAAAGCTGTGGTTAATGAAGTGATAAAAAGTGAAAATATCATTCTTTTTATCGATGAAATTCACACTATAGTAGGTGCTGGAGCGAGTGAAGGCAGTATGGATGCGGCAAATATTTTAAAACCCGCTCTTGCAAGAGGTGAACTCCATACCATAGGCGCAACTACTTTAAAAGAATATCGTAAATATTTTGAAAAAGATGCAGCCTTGCAGCGCCGTTTTCAGCCTGTAAATGTAGGTGAGCCAAGTGTTAATGAGGCTTTGGCTATGTTAAGGGGTATAAAAGAAAAGCTTGAAATTCATCATAATGTAACTATAAATGATAGTGCTTTAGTAACTGCAGCTAAACTTTCAAAGCGTTATATAGCAGATCGTTTTTTACCTGATAAAGCCATTGATTTAATCGATGAAGCTGCAGCTGAACTGAAAATGCAAATTGAAAGTGAACCAAGTTCTTTAAGAAAAGTACGCAAAGATATAGAAACTTTAGAAGTTGAAAATGAAGCTTTAAAAATGGAAAATGATGAGAAAAATCAAAAAAGACTCGATGAAATCACAAAAGAACTAGCTAATTTAAAAGAAAAACAAAATGCCCTAAATTCACAGTTTGAAAATGAAAAAAGTGTTTTTGATGATATAAGCACTAAGAAAAAAGAAATTGATCTACTTAAAAATGAAGCTTCTTTAGCTAAAGCTAGAGGTGAATTTCAAAAAGCAGCCGAGCTAGAGTATGGAAAAATTCCAAGTCTTGAAAAAGAAGTAGAAATTTTAGAAGATAAATGGAAAAAAATGAGCGAAAATGGAGTTTTACTTAAAAATCAAGTAGATGAGGATTTGGTTGCTGGAATTTTAAGCAAATGGACAGGTATTAGCGTGCAAAAAATGCTAACCTCTGAAAAACAAAAATTCTTAGAAGTGGAAAAACATTTAAAAGAAAGTGTCATAGGACAAGATAAGGCCTTAAGTGCTTTAGCTAGAGCCATTAAACGCAACAAAGCAGGACTTAATGCGGACAATAAACCTATAGGAAGCTTTTTATTTTTAGGGCCAACAGGGGTAGGAAAAACACAATCAGCTAAAGCTTTGGCGAAATTTTTATTTGATGATGAAAAAGCAATGATTCGCTTTGATATGAGTGAATTTATGGAAAAACATAGTGTTTCAAGACTCTTAGGTGCGCCTCCAGGATACATAGGGCATGAAGAAGGTGGAGAGCTTACTGAAGCTGTACGAAGAAAACCTTATAGCGTGCTTTTGTTTGATGAAGTTGAAAAAGCACATAAAGATGTATTTAATGTGCTTTTAGGGATTTTAGATGATGGTAGAGCAACCGATAGCAAAGGTGTAACAGTGGATTTTAAAAATACCATTATCATTTTAACTTCTAATATCGCCTCAAGTGCCATTATGAATTTAAGTGGAAAAGAACAAGAAGATGCGGTAAAAAATGAGTTAAAAAATTTCTTTAAACCTGAGTTTCTAAACCGCTTAGATGATATTATCACCTTTAATCCGCTTGGAAAAGATGAAGCTTATGAAATAGTCAAGCTTTTATTTAAAGATTTACAAATGAGCTTAGAAAACAAGGGGATAAAAGCAAGTTTAAGCGAAAATGCAGCCCTTTTAATTGCTAAAGATGGTTTTGACCCTGATTTTGGCGCTAGACCTTTAAGAAGAGCTATTTATGATCTTATAGAAGATAAATTAAGCGATATGATACTTGCTGATGAACTTCATGAAAATGATAGCATTATCATTGATGCAAAAGATGATGAAATAATCATCAAAAAAGCTTAATCATTTTGAAAGTAGAAAGGAACTACTTTCAAAATATAATCTCACTTTCATTAAATTTCATATTTGCTTTTGGTAATGGTGATTTGGTGGTATAATAAGCACTTTCTCCTTTATAATTTCCACGATAAACTCCATTAGGAATGCTAAATTTTCTAGTTGTATCAGGGAATTTTTCTATATATTGAGTTAAAAATTCTCTAAACACAGGAGCAGCCGTTCTAGCACCACCTTCTGTATAACGCATAGGCTTGTTATTATCATTTCCATACCAAATGATTGCTTCTATTTCAGGCGTAAGTCCACAAAACCAAGCATCAACACTTTTATTCGTTGTTCCTGTTTTTCCTGCTATTTCTATACCTTTTACTCTTGCATTACGTCCTGTGCCTTTTTCAACAACATTTCTCATCATATCTAAAACCAGAAAACTTTGCGCTTCATCGCTGACTTTACGCTCATTTGAGTTAAATTCCATGATGGTTTTACCGGTTTTATCCTGAACTTGTCTGATAATTTGAGGATCTTTAATCGTACCATAGTTCCCAAACATGGTATAAAATTTCGAATACTCCAAAGGAGAAATACCAAAACTTCCCAATACGATTGATAAATTAGGCGGTATATCTTTAAATCCAAATTCCATTAGTTTAGAGTAAAGAACATCAAGCCCCATATCAAGTGCGAGATTAATGGTAGCTAAATTTCTTGATCTTGTTAAAGCTTCTTTTAAGGTAATTAAACCTAAAAATTTACCTCCTTCATTTTTAGGTTTCCAATCCTCATTATTACCCGCTCCACCTTCAAAAATTCTAGAAATATCAGCAATTTCACTCATAGGCGAATATCCTAAATTAATCGCCACTTGATACACAAAAGGTTTAAAAGAGCTTCCAGGTTGACGCATACTTTGAGTAGCACGGTTATAATTACTTTTTTCATAATCAACCCCACCTACCAAAGCTAAAACATCACCACTTTGATGATTTACCACGACCATAGCTCCGTTTAAAGTGCTTAAATTTGCATCTTTATCGCGTTTTACTATCTCATCATAACCAAATTTCAAAGCATTCTGCGCCATATTTTGAACATCTAAGTCTATATTTAAAATGATTTTATATCCACCTGTTTTTAAGTCTTTAATATTAGGGCTTAATTGTTTAATCACTTCATCTACGACATAAGGAGCAGCATTTTGAGTAAGCGTATCATCATAAACTTGCGGAATTTCTTTGATGGCTGTATCATAATCTGCTTTTGAAATCCAACCTAGATTATACATTCTTGAAATAACATTATTTGCTCTTGAGATGGAAAGATCTAAATGCTTTGTAGGATCATAACTGCTAGGTGCTTTTGGCATACCTACTAGCATAGCAATCTCTTTAAGGCTTAGTTCATTTAAATTTTTATGAAAATACCCCAAAGCTGCGGTTTTTACTCCATAATACCCATGTCCAAAAAAGATAAAATTTAAATATCTTTCTAAAATTTGCTCTTTAGTTAAAATGGTTTCCATTTTATAAGCAAGCAAAGCTTCGCGAATTTTACGCGTAATAGTTCTTTCAGGGGTTAATTCCGTATTTTTAATAAATTGCTGGGTAAGAGTGGAAGCTCCTTCCATGGTTTTTCCACCGCTTTTTATGATTTTTACAGCAGCTCTAAAAATGGCATCGATATTAACTCCATTATGTTCAAAAAAGCTTGTATCTTCTATAGCAACTAAAGCTTCTATAAGGCGTGGAGGAAGCTCTTCATAAGGAGCGTAAAAACGATGCTGTTCAAAAATATTAGCCACAAGCTTGCCATTTCTATCGTAAATTTGTGTTGTAAGAGGAGGTTTATATTCTTTAAAAGTATAACCCTCAGTATCAGCACTTGTGAAAAGATAAGCCACATAAATAAATCCAGCTATAAACAAAAGAGTAAAAAATGAAAAAATATATTTTAATATTTTCATAAATAAGCCTTTAAAGTTTGGATATCAAGCCCTAAAGCAGTGCTTAGATTTCCTACTTGTTGGGTGATGAAATTTTGATGAAAACCCTCACACATAATACAACCCGCCTTGCCTTTATAAAGATCATTTTCTACATAATCTCTTAAAGCATTTTCATCAAAATTTTTAAAATAAAGCGTAGTTTTTGAAAGAGAAAAAACTCTTTTTTCAGGTTTTACAAGCAAAAAAGCCGATAAAATACTTGCATACTTGCCATTTTGCAAGGCAAGCATTTCATAGGCTTCTTTTTTATCCTTTGCTTTGGTAAGAATTTTTTCATCTATACAAACTATACTATCTGCAAAAAGCAAATTTTGGTTTTGAAAATCTTTGCCTAAAGCACTTAAAAATTGTTTTTCTTTTTCAAGAACTATTTTTTGAACATATAAAAAAGGTGAAATATTTTTATTTAAATTTTCATCATAATCAAAACTAACTTGCCTAAAATCAATCTTTGCGGTTTTAAGCAAGTTAGCCCTTGAAATGGAACTTGAAGCAAGAATTAACATTAAAGTGCTTTTTCTATCGTTTCTAAGCTTTGTTTTAAAGCTTCATCAATTTTGTTTAAATCTTTTCCACCTGCAGTAGCAAAATCATCTCTTCCGCCACCATTTCCACCTAAAATTTGCGCCGCTTCTTTAGCTAAAGCTCCTGCTTTTAAAGGCGCATCTTTAACACCAGCTGCTAAAGTGATTTTTTCATCTTTTACTTGGATAAGTAAAATCACCGCTTTAGCAAATTTGTTTTTAAAATCATCAATCATAGCTTTAATATCGCCATTATCTATACGCTTTACGCAAATTTCAACACCTTGGATATTTTTAGAATCAAACTCGGTTTTACTTGAGCTTTTAAGCTCATTTTTTAAACTTAAAATTTCATTTTTAAGCTTTTTAACCCCGCTTAAAATATCATTATTTTTAAGCTCATCTTTTGCTTTAGAAAGTTCTTCAAGTTGATTTTTTACAAATTCTAAAGCCGCTTTAGAAACCACAGCTTCAATGCGTCTAACTCCAGCACTCACACCACTTTCTTTAACTATGTAAAAACTTCCTATTTGAGCAGTATTTTTAACATGAGTTCCTCCGCAAAGTTCTTTGCTTTCACCTAGAGTTAAAACACGCACATTGCCTTGGTATTTTTCATTAAACAATGCTATAGCACCGCTTTTTTTAGCTTCTTCTAAAGGCATATTTTCTAAGATAGCTTCGCTTGAGTTTATAATCATTTTATTAACTCTTTTTTCAATGCTTTCTAGCTCTTCTTTGCTTAAAGCTTTATGATGAGTAAAATCAAATCTTAGTTTATTGCTTTCAACCAAAGATCCTGCTTGGCTTACATGAGAACCTAAAATTTCTCTTAAGGCATGATGTAAAAGATGAGTGGCTGAGTGGTGGCGTGCGATTTGCTCTCTTTTTTCTGTATCGATTCTTGCATGAACTATATCGCCAACTTTTAGTTCTTCGCCTGCTTTTACAAAGCTAAGATTGAGATTAAAAAACTTTTGCGTATCTAAAACTTCACGCTTAGCTATAAATCCACTATCAGCACTTTGCCCCCCACTTGTTGCATAAAAAGGTGTGTTTTCAAGCATCACCCAACCCGCATCTTTAAGGGTGGAAACTTCTTTAAAATCTTCATCTAAAAGGGCTAAAATTTTACTTTCGCATTCTGCTTTTTCATAACCTACGAAATGATTTTCTCCAAATTTTTCAAGCAAGTTTTTAAAATCTCCGCTTGCAGTTTTATCTCCACTTCCTTTCCAAGAAGCCTTAGCACGTGCTTTTTGCTCATTCATTAAAAGTTCAAATTTTTCTTCATCAACTTTAAGATTTTTTTCTCTTAGCATATCAGCCGTTAAATCAAGCGGAAAACCATAAGTATCATAAAGCTTAAAGGCTACTTCTCCGCTAAAAATTTCTTTAGTGTTTTTAAGCTCTTCATTAAAAATTTCAATCCCATTTTCTATAGTGCTTAAAAATCTTTCTTCTTCAAGGCGAATTTGTTCTTTTATAAAGTCTTTTTTCTCATTAAGATAGGTATAATGTCCGCCCATTAAATCGCACACAACATCAACTAGTTTATACATAAAAGCTTGTTTAAAACCTAGCAAATATCCATGTCTTAAAGCACGACGCAAAATACGACGCAAAACATAGCCTCTACCTTCTTTATCAAAACTTACCCCTTGCGCAAGCAAAAATACACTTGATCTTATATGATCAGCTATTACTCTAAAACTTACTCCGCTTTCATAAATATAAGTTTTATTACAAAGTTTTGAAATTTCATTGATGATTGGCATAAAAAGCGAGCTATCAAAATTGCTAAATTTACCTTCTTTAATTGCTGTTACTCTTTCAAGCCCCATTCCTGTGTCAATGCTTGGCTTTGGCAGTGGGCTAAGCACTCCATCAGCGCTTCTTTCATATTGCATAAAAACAAGATTCCAGATTTCTAAAAATCTATCTCCATCTCCACCCATATAATCTTCGCTTGAGTTAAAATGCTCTTCTCCTTGGTCATAAAAAATCTCACTACAAGGACCACAAGGACCAGTATCGCCCATTTGCCAGAAGTTATCTTTATCGCCGAATTTGTAAATTCTTTCTTTTTGAATGTGTTTTTGCCATAGATTAAAAGCTTCATCATCGTTTTCATGCACGGTTACATAAAGTCTATCTTTAGGTAGTTTTAAAACTTCAGTTACAAATTCCCAAGCATAAGCTATGGCTTGTTCTTTAAAATAATCCCCAAAGCTAAAATTCCCAAGCATTTCAAAAAAAGTATGATGGCGTGCGGTATAGCCAACATTATCTAAGTCATTGTGCTTTCCACCTGCTCTTATACAAGTTTGACAGCTTGTTTTGCGTGGAGGGTTTGGGCGTGGAATTTCTCCTGTAAATATACTTTTAAAAGGCACCATGCCCGCATTGGTAAAAAGTAAAGTTGCATCATCAGGAACTAAAGGACTTGACGGGGTTACCTCATGTCCTTTTGATGCAAAAAAATCCAAATAAGCTTTTCTAATATCCATGAATTTTCCTAAAGAAATTTTTATAAAAACATATCATACCAAAATTACTTTAAATTAAGTAAAACTAAAATACAATAAACATTTTTATTTAATTTTATTTCTCTAAGGTTTTTTATGAATTTTATCAATCTTCAAGCTCAATATCTCGCATACAAAGATGAAATCGATGCTGAAATTGAAAGTGTTTTATCAAGCTCTTCTTTCATAGGCGGTGCAAAACTTAACGAATTTGAGCAAAATTTAGCTCATTTTTTAGGTGTTAAACACGCTATAGGTTGCTCAAGTGGAACCAGTGCTTTATATCTTGCCTTAAGAGCCTTAGATATTAGCAAAGATGATGAAGTTATAGTGCCTAGTTTTACTTTCATAGCAACAGCTGAAGTTGTGGCTTTAATAGGTGCAAAACCTGTTTTTGTAGATATAAATTTATCAAATTACAATCTTGATTTTGAAGCAGTGCAAAAAGCAATAACCCCAAAAACTAAAGCTGTTATAGCAGTAAGCATGTTTGGACAAATGAGTGATTTAAGGGCTTTAGAAGAAATTTTAAAAGATAAAAATATCACTTTGATCGAAGATGGTGCACAAAGTTTTGGTGCAAGTTTCAAAGGAGAAAAATCCTGCTCCATAGCTAAAATTTCATGCACGAGCTTTTTTCCTTCAAAACCTTTGGGAGCTTATGGCGATGGCGGGGCTATTTTTTGCCATGATGATGAAATTGCTAAAAAAATAAGAATTTTACTCAATCACGGACAAACTCAGCGTTATAAACATGAATTTATAGGTATAAATGGACGCCTTGACACCTTACAAGCGGCGATTTTAAATGTTAAGTTAAAATACCTAGAAAAAGAATTAGACAAAAGACAAAAATTAGCACAAATTTATAATGCAAATTTAAAAAACTGCCAAATTCCGCAAATTGATCTAAATGCTTTTAGCGCTTATGCACAATACAGCGTTTTAGTTGAAGATAGAGCTAGTGTATTGCAAAAATTTGAAAAAGCTAATATACCTTATGCTATACACTATCCAACCCCTTTACATAAACAACCTTGCTTTAGTGAGTTTTCAAATTTAGAACTTAAAAATTCAGAATATGCAAGTGAACACATCTTATCTTTGCCTTTTTCACCTTTTTTAAGTGAAGAAGAACAAGAGCAAGTTATTTGTATTTTTAAAGATTAATTCCATGAAAATAGGTATCATAGGCCTTGGAAAAATGGGGCAAAACCACTTAAATGAACTTAGTAAAAATTCTCATTTTAAACTTAATGCACTTTTTGATCTTTGCAAAAATCCAAATCTAAATATTTTTGATGATATTTTTTATGATGATTTGGATAAATTTTTAAATCAAAATAATGATATTATCATCATAGCAACACCTACAAATTCACATTTAGCAATAGCAAAAAAAGTTTTTAAACAATGCAAATGCGTTTTAATCGAAAAGCCTTTAGCTCTAAATTTAAAAGAAATAGACGAAATTTCAAATTTAGCTAAAGAATACAGCGTAAAAGTAGGCGTAGGTTTTTGTGAAAGATTTAATCCTGCGGTTTTAGCCCTAAAAAAAGAGCTTGAAAATGAAGAAATTATCAGCATTAACATACAAAGATTTTCACCCTACCCGCAAAGAATCAGCGATGTAGGGATTTTGCAAGATTTGGCTGTGCATGATCTTGATTTGCTTTGTTTTTTAAGCAAACAAGAAATAACAAAAACCAATTTGCTTAAAAAATACACCCAAGATCAAACAAGAGAAAGTGAAAGTATTATCTTATGTGAGCTTGAAAAATGTATTGCTAGTATACATCAAAGCTGGAATAGCACACAAAAACTAAGAAAAATTCATCTTATTACTAAAAATCATTTTTATGAAGCCAATTTAAATGATTTTTCCTTATTAAAAGATGGAAATTTTATAGAACTTACTCAACAAAGTCCACTTTTTTCAGAACACGAAGCTTTGTTAAAACTTATCGATAATCAACCCAATCATCTAGCTAGCACAAGCGATGCTTACAAAGTTCAAGAAATTTTAGAAAGGTTTGCGTGAAATTAGTTTTATTTTTAAATATGGGCGGAGCTACAAATTTACAAGATTGTGAAGTTTTTCTAAAAAATATGTTTAATGATCCTTATATTTTAGGAATCAAAAATCGATTTTTAAGAAAATTTGTAGCGTGGATTATAACAAAGGCTCGCGTTAAAGCTATGCAAGAAAACTATAAAAAAATGGGCGGAAAATCTCCTTTAAACGAACTTACTCAAAGCCTATGTAACAAGCTTAATTTAAAACAAGATGAATTTAAATTTGATTTTGTAAATCTTTATGTGCCTCCTTTTGCCACAGAAATTTTGCAAAAATACACTTTAAATGAAAATGATGAAATCATTCTTTTTCCACTTTATCCGCACCATTCTTGTACCACAGTAACTTCATCTTTAGAAGTTCTGCAAAATGAAATTTCAAAGCAAAAAATTCAAGCAAAAGTAAAAACTATAGATATTTTTTACAAAAATGAACTTTATAATGAGATGATAATTTCGCACATTTTGGCTAAAAAAAATAAATTTGATGCCAAAATTTTGATTTTTTCAGCGCATTCTTTACCACAAAGCATTATTGATAAGGGTGATTTATACGAAAAGCATGTAAATAATCATGTAGAAATTTTAAAAGAAAAATTAAAAGATCATTTTGATGAATTTATTTTAGCTTATCAGTCCAAACTAGGCCCTGTAAAATGGCTTGAACCAAATACAAGCGATATTTTGGCAAATTTAAACGATAAAGCTTTGATTTATCCCATTTCTTTTTGTATAGATTGTTCTGAAACGATTTTTGAACTAAGTATGGAGTATAAACATTTAGCAAAATGTGATTATGATTTGATAAGTTGCCCTAATGATAGTGATGAATTTATGGAATTTATTTTAAAGTATTTATCTGATCTTAACCAAGAATGAATTTGAGACCCTTGTCTATCATTTTTTAAAGATTAACAAGGACTTTTTGGTAAAAATTTAGCTGACTAAGCCAAAGTATAAGCTTTTTCTCCGTGCAAACTCACATCTAAGCCTTTTTGTTCTACTTCTTCTTTCACTCTTAAGTCTGCAAAATAAGAAATGATCTTAAAAATAATAAAGCTTATGAGAGCTGAAAAAACATACAAATCATAATAGCAAGAATTTGCTCTTTTAAAAGCTCTAAACTTCCACTGATAAAAAATCTCGCCAAATGCATTTTAAGCAATCACATTAGGATTTACTTTAGCACTTGCAAAAAGCCCTGTAGCAATTCCTCCCCAAACACCTCCGATTCCGTGTAAAGAAAAAGTATCTAAAGAATCATCCCACTTGAGTTTGTATTTAATAAAACTCAAACCAAAATAACAAAATACAGAAAGACAAAGCTCCTATAACAAGAGAAGCATAAATATCTACATAACCGCAAGCTGGAGTAATCCCTACAAGCCCGCTAAGTCCACCTAAAATAGTTGGTTTTTTCATGGATGAGCCACTCAAGCACTACCTAAGATAAAAAGCCACAAGCTGCTGATATAATACTTAACTATAAAAGCATTGATAGTATTACCATTCATTTCACCAACGCTTCCAGCATTAAAACCCAGCCATCCTATAAAAAGCAAAATCGCACCTAAGAAAGCATAAGAATAGAATGCGCGTTTTTATCCTCATCATCGCTTTTTCCAGCACCCACCATCAAAGCTCCTACAAGTCCAGCAACCCCAGAGCCAATATGGACAACACCACCCCCAGTAAAATCAAGACTTCCTCTTTTAAGCAAAACCCCTCGCTACTCCAAATCATATGCGCTAACACATCATAAAATAAAGTACTCCAAAAAAGCAAAAATATCACCAAAACACCCAGTTTAATTCTTCCTACCAAAGAGCCTGTTATGATGTCAAATGCAATAAGTGCAAACATCATTTAAAAAATCACAAAAAGAATATTTAGAACACCTGAAGCATTGTATCCGCTAATACCCTCTAAGAGAAAATTCTCGAAATTTTCTACAAGCCAAAGTCCTTCATCTTTACCAAAAGAAAGACTAAATCCAAGCACTACCCATTGTAAAGTAATGACACCAAAAACAATAAAGCAATTCATTATGGTATTGAGTGTATTTTTACTTCTTACCATACCCAAATAAAACATTGCCAAAGCTGGAGTCATAAGCAAAACTAGCAAAGTACACAATATAATAAAACTTGAATTTACCGCATTCGCTTACCTACCCTTTCTTACAAAATATAATTACAAGATAATTATATTTAAAATGATTTAAAAAATATAAATTTAAGAAATATTTTATATATTTTTTTATAAAAGTTTATTTTTTTATTTTAAATTACTATAAATAGGGATTTTAAAAAATATTTTACTTCTCTATAATTCAAATTTACTAGCATTAAAATAAAAATTTGAGCCAAGCTAAAAAACAACAAAGATAAAAAAGGATTATTACAAGATGATGAAGAAAAAATTTGATTATTTAATAAAATTATCTAATATTAAAAAAGTAATTGCGCTTTAAAATGATCTAAAAGCTCTTCTTTAGCTTTTAAAATATCATCGGTATTTAACTCAAAATCAATCTTGTCTGGTTTTTTATAAGTTTTATCATAATATTCCAAAAGTATAATAATAAGCTTTTGCCATTCTTTTCTCTCATAACTTTGAAGCAATTCTTGGCGTAAATTTAAGCTGATATAAGGGCTGATTTTTTGCACACATTGTTGAAATTTTAAAGGAGTCATTTTTTCTTGATAAATTTTTTGTATTCTTTTAACGCGATTTTCCAAAGAACAAAAACAATAAATTTTAAAAGCCTTTTGCATTTTTTCATAAAATTTCAAAGGCAAGATGATATCCCCTATTTTGCGACTTTCACTTTCTATGAAAGCAAAATTTTCTAAATTTTGCATATTGTGAAAAAGTTCTGCTTCAAAAGCTTTTTGCGTAGGTTGTTTTCCTAAAATATCACCAAAAGATGAGCCTAAATGATTTGCCATTTTTTCTAAATTTATAGCTTGTGGGAGTTGTTCTAAAAGCTCTGTTTTTCCACAGCCTGTATTGCCGCAAAGAGCAAAAAAATCAAAATTTATTTCATTTTCAAAATAACGCGTTACAAAAGTTCTATAAGCTTTAAAGCCACCTTTTAAACGCACCACTCTAAAGCCAAGCTCGCTTAAAATCACTGCGATAGATTTTGAACGCAAACCCCCGCGAGAACAATAAATCCCCACCTTTTCTCCTATGCGAAAATTTTGAGTGATTTCTAATATATGTTTAGCGGTATTTTGGCAAATATAACTCGCACCCCTAGCCTTGGCTAAAGCTTGATTTTTCTTATAAATTGTTCCTATTTCTTGATATTCTTCATCGTTAAGTGCATAAAAATTTAAAGCTCCTATTAAGTGAGAATGCAAAAATTCTCTAGGGCTTCTTGCATCAATTAAAAGAGAGAAATTTTCTTTTTGAAACTCTGCAAATTCAACTTCACTGAGCATTTTTAAAGGCCAAAACAAGTTTTTGATAAACTTGCTCTATATTAGTACCACAAACCCTAGTTTCTCCTATGGTTGTGATAAAATTTGTATCTCCTGCCCAGCGTGGCACTAGATGATAATGACAATGAAAAGCTATGCCAGCTCCTGCATCTTTGCTTAAATTCATACCGATATTGACCCCATTTGCATGGATTTGCTCTTTTAAAATTTTTACCCCCAAACGCACAAAATGGCTCATTTCTTGCCAAATTTCATCGCTTAAATTTTCTATATGCTCTTCATGTACATAAGGAATCACCATAAAATGCCCCGCAGAATAAGGATAGCGGTTCATCACTCCAAAACAATGCTTTGCTCTAAAAATCACACCTAATTCTTTATCGCTTTTGATCTTATTAGTACAATCACAAAATGGACAAACAGTTTTTTCTTTTTCAAAATACTCACTCCGCCATGGTGCATACAAATATTGCATTTTCCCTCCTTAAAGCAAAGCTTTTAAAGCCTTTCCTTCATCTTCCTCACGCATAAAATATTCGCCGATTAAAAAAGCATCAACGCCTAAATTTTGCAAATGCTCTAAAAATTTTTTATTTTCTAAACCACTTTCTGCGATGATGATTTTTGAATTTGGGATCTGTGGGATAAGTTTTTCGCACAAACTCATATCCATAGTAAAATCCTCTAAATTACGATGATTGATACCGATAATATCCGCTCCAGCAAAAATAGCCTTACTCAAATCCTCTTTATCGTGAATTTCAACCAAAGCCTCAAGACCTAAATGTCTTGCAAACTCAAGCAGTTTTTTAAGCTCTTTCATGCTTAGCATTTTAGCGATTAACAATACAAAATCCGCCCCATAAACCAAAGCTTCTAAAATTTGATACTCATCAAAGATAAAATCTTTTCTAAGTAAAGGAATTTGCGTATAACGGCGTATAAGACTTAAGTATTCTAAAGAACCTTTAAAAAAATGTGGCTCAGTCAAAACAGAAATCGCCGTAGCTTTGTTTTTCTCATAATTTAAAGCGATACTCAAAGGATCAAAGTCTTCTCTAATGACTCCCTTGCTGGGACTTGCTTTTTTTACTTCTGCTATGATTTTAACTTCTTTTTCTACTCTTTTTAAAGCCTTAATCACATCTTTTGGAAAGAAAGGATTTGAAGCTAAAGAACGCCCTAACATATCATAAGGAAGTTTTAGTTTGCGTTCTTTTAAATCTTCTTTTGTTTTTTCAAAAATTTTATCCAATATCATGGTTTTATACACGCCTTTATCGCTTTTATATGAGCTTTGCTCTCATCAGAATTTGCAAATTCTTTATCATCTAATGTTTGTTTTAAAATTTCCCATGCTTGCTTACAATCGCCTAGTTTATAATACCCCCAAGCTAAAGAATCTAAATAATACAAATTCTGTGGATCTTTTTCTAAGGCAAGTTTCACAAGCTCTATGCCTTTTTTAACATCTAAATCGTAATCTATGAGCAAATATCCATAGTAGTTTAAATACAAAGCATTGCTATTTTTATCGATAGCCTGTTCGAATTTTTCTTTTACAGAATCAATAACTTTTGGAGTGATTTTTTTAGCTTCATTTGCAGCTTCAAATTCAAAAACTGCCGCTCGTAGAAGATATTCTTTATTTTTTGTTTTGTGATAAAGAGCTAAACTCATTTTTTTAGCATCATCAAAGCGTTTTAAATTCTGATACAAAGCAAGTTTAATATCATCATCTAAATCATACTGCAAAGAAATTTTTAAAGCTTCTTCTGTTTTGCCTTGAGAATTTAAAAGCTCAATCAAAGCCAATGCAAAACTTTTATTTTTGGTAAGTTGATAAAGCTCTTTATATATACTTTTTAAAGCTTCGATATTTTTTTCATCAAAATAAATTTTAGCAAGCAAAACGCAAGTTTTGAGAGTGCAACCATTGGTTTTTCTTGAAAATTCTAAAACATTTTTAATATTTAAAGTATCATTTAAAATCGCATAAATTCCTATGAGTTTAAATAAAATTTCTTCATTTTGCACTTGATTGTAAGCAGATCTATAGTACTTTGTGGCATTTTTTAAATCATTTTTTTTAACCAAAATATCACCATAAAGCTCTAAATTTCTAGGATCGCTATCTTTTTTTGTTAAAAGCTCTTTCATAAGTTTTTGAGCATTATTGATATCATTTGAATTTAAAGCATAAAGAGCACTAAGTCGCTTAAGATTGTCATTTTGATTTAAATAAGACTTTGCTAGATTATTTAACTCTGCTTGCCTGTCAAGACTGTTTGCTAAAGTAAGCAAAAATGCATTTTCTAAAAAATGAGTATTATTGTAATCTTGATAAAGACTTAAAAATTCATCTCTGGCTTTTTTGTATTGTTTATAATACTCATAATTATAAGCCTTCATAACCCTTAAATCAAAATCATTGCTTTTATATTTTGTATAATCAGGATAAACAACATTGATTTTTGAACTTCCACAAGCTGCCAAAAAAAAGGCTGCTAAGACAAATAACAAATACCTATACATTCTTTTTCTAATTCCTTTTGATGTGTTTTAAAATATTCCCAAAATGGAAAAGTTCTGCATTGTTTTGGACGAAAATCATAGATACTGCAATTTCTTTTTTGAGTATCAAAAAAAATACAAGCAAAGCCATCTTCAAATTCGACTTCCTTAAAACTCATTTTAAAGCCTACTTTTCTCAAGTATTTTTCAGCAAATTCTTTGCTTTCTAAATTTAAATGCTTTCTTAATGCTTCTAATTCTTCCTTGCTTGCAAAAATATTGCCACTTTCTCCAGTGCAACACTTTCCACCGCATTTCTCACAAGCATTTTCATCAAAAGCATAAGAAAAATTTTTATCAAATATCATAACTTTTTAACCTAAATCTTAAGTGAATTTCTTGCATTTGTTTGCTTAAAATTTCATTTTCATATACAAAAAAAGGAGGTAAAATCTCACAAGGCGATTTTGAACCTTTTTTTACCTGTATCAAAACAAGTCTTGCTTTTTTGTTTTGATGTGTATGTACAAAGCAAAGCTTTGTTATTTTTATTTTCATATCTTTTAAAATAAAACAAATTTCATCTAAAGCTAAAGCTTCATAGCAAAAATACAAAGTACCATTTGGCTTAAGCATAGAATTTGCTTTAGTTAAAAAGCTATGCAAGGGTAAAAATTCTTGAAATTTACTTATAGCTTTATGCCGATCTTCACTCTTGTAAGCTCCTTGTCTATAAAATGGAGGATTGCAAACTATGGAGTCAAATTTTTTTATGCTTTGAAATTGATTGAAATCATCATGAAAAATATCGCCTTGTATTTGGTTGGATTTTAAATTTTTTTCAATCAATTCTATATTTTCTTTTTGAATATCAATCAAAGATAAACTTAAATTTGCAATATTTTTTTTAAGTAAAATACCTATGATACCACAGCCCGCACCTACATCAAAAACAGCGCCTTTAATTCCTTGTTTTAAAATAAAATCAGCTAAAATTAAAGAATCACTATTGTAACGATATCCTTGTGATAATTGCGCTAGCGTAATCATATTTTAATGAGTTGGAATTTTAATGCGTTTTGGAGGTTGTTCTTTAAATATATTTTGTTCTTTTGTTATATTATTATCTTCTTTAAAATTTACTGGGCTTTGTGCTACCAAAAAAGAAATTACAAAAGTTATAAAAAAAGCAATTTTTATCATAAATAACACCCCATAAAATGGTGTCCATGGCGAACACCTAATAATAACTATAAAATACCATAAAATATAAATTTTAAATATTTAAAATTTAATTTGGCTACAAAATGGCTACAAAAATTAAAATATAAAAATAGGTTTTTCTTTCTTTTCTATTTTTTCATTTAATATATCTGCAGTTTCAAAATTATACCATAAAGTTGGATTAATTGCATCTTTTGCTAATTCTTCAGCTTCACTTCCATTTCCACCTTCATTATCAGAATCATCGCTTTGCTCATTTATCATACCAGGAGTATCTGCTGTAATGCTTTGAACAACATCAAAAATCTTACTAGCTCCACTTAGTAAATTTCCAATAATATTTAAAGTTGATTCAAAAGTTGTCATTTCTTGTGCTACTTGTGCTGTATTTTTTGCAAAATCTGCAGCTAAATTCCAATTATTAGCACCCCAAGCACCTAAAAAATTAACCAAAACCCCAAACAGCATTAAGAATTGAAAATAATTTATTTCCAGTAAGTGAACCCACGGCTAAACCTAAGCTAATTCCTAGTGTGATACCCGCAGCTACATTCTCACTCACTCCTATCAATGTTCCTAGCCATGCACCTTGTCCACCAATCCACCAAGTAGCTACAGCCAAAATAATAGTAACAATAGGTGCCAAAAAGCTTAAAATTCCTTTGCTTGATTTTTCGTATACATAAAGATAATAAAAACTATCCCATAATGCAAACCATCTATCTCTACGCCCATAAGGTAAATTTGAACTTTTTCTATATAACGGATATACGCTTGGCGTAACACTTGTATCTTTTTTTCCAAAGCTTTGATTATTGAGGTAAGAATAAGCAACATAAGGCTCTTCATAACAAACTAAATTAAACCCATTATAAAAACATAAAGGAGTTGCATATTTGCATTTATAATTTTCTTTTATTGAGTTAAATACTTCAAAAAAAGATATCTTTTTGCTTGTTAAAGTATAATATATTTTACTCGGATCACTCTCTCTAGTTTTTTGTGCTTTCTCATATACATTATAGGCTATTTCTACTTTTTCGATTCTAAATATATTTTTATTTAATTCTTTAAAATCATTATAAAATTTTTCAACATCAATGCATAATTTTTTATAAGGTTTTCCAAAAGTTGGTTTAAATTCAACGTTTTCTACTTTAATTTCTGGTATTTTAATATCATCAATACTAGGATATATCCATTCATTATTTTTTTGGATGGTTTGAGAAAAAATAACTACTTCTATATCATTTATAAGCATTTCATAATTTATATTTTCCAATGCCTTATTTAATATATCTTTGAAATTTATTTTTTCATCAATATAAAAAAATCCTTTTCCATTATATTTCCAAGCTTTTTCTTTTTCAAATAAAAGAGCTAAATTATTTGGAAAACCATAATAATACTGCATACTTCCTAAATTATAATTAGTTCTTATTTCGCAAATATCATGATATATTCCATTTTCACTACTAGGATCTCCCTGATAAGGTTTGTATGGATCTTGCCCTACGAAAAATTGGTTAAGTCCTAAATCATTATAGTTTTCCTTATTATAAGGTGCAGTGCTAGAACTTTTAATGTTATATTTTTTCACTATATACGAATTTTTAAATAGCGGATGGTTTATATTTTGAATTTGACTTCTACCTTTTCTTACAAGTTGTTTATGTAAAAGCTCAACATATTTATTTACACCTATCATAGCATAGGTAAACCATTGTTTATATACTTCTTGTGTATCCAATTCTCCTATGTTTGATGGATAAGCAGGCTTAAGAGTATAATTTCTCATAAGCCTTTTTTCATCTATAAGCATTACGAAGACTTTTCTATATTTTCTATCTTTTCTTTAACAAGCTTCATAATTTCTTGTGGTATATCAAGACCACCGGTACAATATCCAAATTGAACACTCTGTGTAACTTTTGCAGCTTCTATTCTTAAATTATCATCTATCTGTGAAGTTTGTCTAGCTATTAATGCAGGTTTTGCTTTTTCTGTTTCTGTTTGAGCTCTTAAAAGTAAAGCTTTTTCAGCGTTAAGCTCGTTTTCATCGCCTTGTAAAATCATGGATAAAGCTGTATTTTGACTTTGTGCTACTATGGTTTGTCCAACACTTACTAATGCTTGTGCTAAGCTTTGAAATTGTTGGTCATTTCTTATAACATTATCGTTTCCAAATTGTTCTAAAAGCTTTTTAAATTCTCCAAATGGAGATTTTTCTGCTAAACTCATTTCTAAAATTTGCGGATAAATTTCTTTAAATGCTTCAAGTCTTTTGTTGTAATCAACATTTGTATTACTCATTATTTAGCTCCTTTATTTTACTTATCTGAATTTCACATTGTTTGTATTTATAGAAAAGCATAGAATAGGCATTTAAAATATCTAGTTCATTTTTTGCTATTGGCTTTTCAAGTGGGCTTAATGTTAGTAGTTCTTGCGGAATTCTTACTTTTTGAATTTCTATTTTGGTTACTACTTGTTGAGTTTGCATCCCACAACCTATCAACGACATCATTAAAAAGCTTGGTAATATTATTTTCATTGCTTTTATAAATGTATTCTTTAACATATTGCACGCTTTCTTTAACTTTATTTTTTTGTGTATTTGCTTCATTTAAAGCCTTTAATTCTGTTTTATGAATTTGATTTAATTCTTTTAATTTTTCTTGATTATTTTCATTTATTTTTAAAGCCAAAGCTAAATCACTTTGACTTTTTTCTAATTTTGCTTTTGTGCTATCAAGTCTTAGATAAAAATATCCTGCTAAAATTGCCATTAAAGCTAAGGCGATATAAAGCTTTGCATTTCCAAATAAAAGATTTATCATATTTTGTTTTAGAAGTTTAAGTAAGGTTTTTGTATAATACCCCTAAGGGTTAGCCGTAGGTCTGACCCCCTATGGCTAAATTCCACCCGCGAAAGGTGGTGATATAAATGTCATACCAGAAGTTTATAATTATAATTATACTACTTTGTGTAATTATAGTCAAGGCTTATTAGCCTTGCCCCGCAAAAGCGGGGTGTAAACTTTAACCTACTTAAACTTTTATCTCCTTTCTATGCTAATTCATTTGTTATTTCTAATTTAATGTCTTCAAGATTTTTACCATACACCAAATCATAAAATTCTTTGCAAGCTTGTCTGCTTTGACCGACACTTTCATTATTATTATCCTTGGTAAGCCCCAGTAAGATACAACCTTTTGTGTCTTTGTCAGTGTTTCCCCAGTGTATTAAAATTGCACGGCTTGATAGAACTTCATCATTATAAACATTTATCATTGTATCATCATCTTTTTTTGTAATACTTCTTAAAGTATTTTCAAATCGTGAAGGACTATGTCTTTTTAAATTATAATTTCCTTCAGGTATTCTTAAATCTTTACCACTTTCTAAACCCTCTTTATCTTCTTCCAAAGAAAAACATTCAAAAAGAATTTCTTCTTCATCACTTAAAACCTTAAATTTACCAATAACACAAGTTTTACCTATGTATCTTCTATTAATTGTTATTTTCATTATAATTCCTTTAATTTTTTGTACAATTTATTAGGATTTGAGCTTCCTGCATTCATATCTCCTAGCTTAACCAAACCACCTATTTGTAAAGCCCTAACTATGATTTCAGAGCAAAACCATCTATCTTCACTATCTTTTGTAAATGTGAAAAATCCTAGAATTCCTAAAAAATCATATTTTTTCCCTATTTGAGAGTAGAGAAATTCTTTTATTTTTGCTTCATTTGTATTATCAATTTCTATAAAATCCCATCTGCTAGTGTCTTTAAATTCTTTTATTCTTACGCCTTTATCTCTAGGGCTTGAGCTAATCATTAAATTATCTAAGATTATTTCACAGTGAGAATAGGATTTTAAAAAATCTCTATTTAATCTTTCTTTCCAAGATGAAGTAAAAAAAGCTATTAACTTATCAAGAAAAGTAGCTTTATCATTTCCTTTAACTCTATAAAATGCAATTTTCATTCACTTTCCTTTCTTTTGTAAATCATTCTTAACTCATCATTTCTTACTTGAGTGAGTTTTACAAGCCTTTCATCTATTCGCATAAGATCTGTTTCTATAGCTTCTAGCTTGTCATTGGTTTTTGAGCAATGTGTTTCTATAAATTTAACCAAACTATCGCTACTTGCTCTGGATACTGCAATTTGTTCTCTAATGACAACGTTAGTATTTTTTATTTCGCTTATAAGTTCTTTTGTTCTTTCCCCAGCTTCTTTATGTAAAGTTTTATATAAATGCCATGCAATCCCAGCTAAGACAAAAACCATTAATCCTAGCAATGCTGATCCGCTTAAAGAGCCAAGTATAGCACCTTCTTTTATTATATTTTCAGTACTCATTTTTAATTATCCCAAGTAATTAAATTTAATTCTTCTAAAGATGTGGCATTTTTTACTCTGTTTCTTAGCTCATCATTTTTAAAAATAATACTTTCAGTATATTTAGCGACACTAACCCCAAATTCTAAAAACTCATCTTTGCTAAATGTGACGATTCTGTTATCTTTATCAATCCAAGCAATATTTTCCAAAGGAGTATTATTGAGATTTGCTAACATTATCTCGCTAACTTTTCCGCTGATATTAATTTTTGCTTCAGTGTCAATTTGAAATGTAGTATTTTTAAAAGGCATAAATAAAAGCTTTTCTTCTTTTATAGCTTTTAACTCTTCTAATTTTAATTCTTTTAACTCTTCTAATGTTTTTTCTTTAATCTCGTAAGAAATAATATAAAGATTACTTTTTTCATCGTAATTTTGAACTTGGTTAAGCATCTGTGTTTTTTCATTAAAGCTTGGTGTTTCTTCTTCTTTAACTTTAGCAAAACCAAGTTCTTTTAAAAGCTCATCATCACAAGCACTTAAAAAATAAGTATCTTGTGCATCAATTTCACCTTCTTCGTTTTGTATTGTCACATCTTTTAAAAAAATATCATCATATTTTAAACTTTTATTTTTTAAATCATAAAACATATTTATCCTTTCTTAATTCCAGTATAATGTTAAATTTGCTCTTGGGCCTATTGCACAATCTGATCTATTCCAACCTCTTTGAGCTTTTGCACTACCGCTTTGCCAAGAACTTAGCATTATTTGTAAGTTATTTATATTTCCAAAATTGAATTTTTTCTCTACTTTGATTTTTGCATTGGCAGTGTAATATTTACTTAAAGCATGCAATTCTACACTAGAGCTAAAATTGTTCCATGTGATATGCAAAGTATTTGCAGAAGTTTTATTAGATAAATTTCTAGTCGTCCAAACTTCACCTAACATAACCACTTCTTTATTATTAATATTTGATGGCAATACCACTGCTTGTTTAAAAATCATATCTAGCTTTAACATATAATTATAATTTACAACCGAGCCTCCTAAAGATGGAGGTAAATTTAGTGCTATACCATTATTAGAAAGAAGAAGGCAGTTCATTTTAAGTCCTTACCAATCTTACATTATTCGAAGCTATGCAAAAATACGCAAAGGTTTCTGTACCACTAAAACCACTTTGGGCTATTCTAAATTTAAAAGGGGCATTAAAAGCTACTACATTTTGACAATTATTTATGGTTATTGTTCCGCTTTTTCCTACTCCTCCAAAATTAGCTATTCCTATGCTTGTTCCTGCATTTGCTGTTAAAATAAAATGTTGAGCTTGTTTTAAATCTAGATTTATACTGCCAGTTGTGCCAAGATTTTTAATTCCACCACCATAATCTACATACCATTTTCTTGCTAATTGTGCATCTTCTGTGGGATTAGCACTACACACAGGCGCTGCATTAAATGTTTTTACACCTGCTATAGTTTCATTTCCAGTTTTTGTTACCTTATTGTCTATTTTCGAATTTAATTCCGTTTTTGCACCATTGATCTGCTCGGTTATTTTGGTATCCATAGCTTGAACTTGCGCATTAATATTGGCAATATCATACTCATTAGCTTTTGCATCAATTTCATTAATATATTCATTCTTCTTAGTTTCTAACTCTTGTTTATGCTCTTCCTTTTTATTTGATATTTCAGTTGTAGCTGTATTTTTAGCTTCGTTGACCAAATTTAAGGATGTGTCTTTTAACTGCGAAATTTGACTTGTAGCTGTATCGCTTATAGTTTGTATTTCTTGTAGCGCATCAGATTTTGCACTATCTAGCGCACCTGTTATTTCTGTATTTTTACTATCTAGCAAATCTAAAGCACCATCATATTTTTCTCTTAACTCTTGTAAGCTTTGCGATGCTAAATTTAAATCATTTACAACTTGCTCTAAGTCCGCCATTCTTTACTCCTTGTAACTTAATTTAATTATTTTTTTATCAAATAAAACATTTTCGATTGAAAAAATGTGAGAATAAATTCCACCCAAATTATCTTTTATAATTTCATCAAATTTAGCTAGTTTTTCTTCGCTGGCTGTATCTAATCTGCCTATATTTTCATCTGTTTTATTTTGTATATTTGTTATACTTTCTTCACTGAGTGAATTAATAGAAGCTAATTTCTCATTAGTATTAGAATTAAATTCGTTAAGTTTGTTTTGATAATTTGAGTTAAAGTTGTTGATTAAAGTATCTAAATCTGATTTTCCTTGTGCTATGATAAGTTCTATTTGGTTTTTTTGAGCTAATATTCCACTTGTTTCATCTGTAACGCTATTTGACACTTCTTTCATTTCATCAACGATACTTTTTTTAAGTTCTAGCAAATAGCTTTCAATAGCTGTTTTATCATTAGCGAGTTCTGTTCTTGCTACTTCAGCCAATCTTCCTAAATCTTCATTAGCTATTTTAGATCTTTCTATAAAGTTAGCTAAAGCCACATCTACGGTATTTTTATTAGCTTCTACATATGCTTCAATTTGATTTTTTAGAGTCTCAATGCTTGAAATCTTAGCATCTACACTTGAGTTTGCTTGTGCTAATTTTAAATCAAGTTGCCCTTTTAATCTTTCACCATAGCTTTCTAAATCTGTTTTTAGATTAGAAATTTCTGTTTTGAAATCGTTGATAATAGCTGTAAAACTTCTCATATCTTCGCTTATTTGTTCGCTTTGTTTTACTGCTTCTCTCAAATCATTTATAATTCCAGTTGATGAGTTTATAAGATCTTCTATTTTTAAAATATCTTCATATTTTCCTACTATTTTATCCTCTAACTTCTCACAACGCTTTAGTAGATCAATCATATTTTGATTTAATCTTTGATTTTCAAAAAGAATAGTGTTTATTTTAAGCTTTATTGTTGCTTCAGCATCATTAACTATATCTTGTACTTCTGATTTTACATTTTTAAAATCATTGGTTATGGATATAATCTCATTCTTTGTTGCTATAATATTTGAAACAAGCTTATTTACAAGCTCTATATTAGAATGCAAATCATCTTTAATACTTTGTGCGTGTTCTAATTCTTGTAAAATTTGTTCTTTAAGCTCTATTGATAAATCTAAATATGATTTAGTAAGATTTTTATTTTCCTCTATTTTTTTAAGACCTGCATTAAAATCAACAGCTATATCATAATATTCTTCGAGTTTTATTTTTATAATTTCAAAATTTTTATTAAATTCATTAAGTTCAGGATATTTTTCTTTAACAATATTAACGCCATTATTTATGTTTTTTTCCGACTCTATAATGTTATTATAGATATGCTCTATATTATTTAAAGTATCGTTTATTTTATTGCTTATTTTTTCTATTTCATCTTTTTTGTTTTTAACAAAATCAGTATTGCTTTGTGTAAGTTCGCTATTTTCTATAACTAAATTTTTAAGCTCTAAAGTTTGAGTATAAAAGTTATTAACTTGTTCTTTTAAGCCTATAATTTCTTCTATTCTAGTATTATCCAAAGCAGTAGCAACATCTGAAATTCTTGCTAAAACTTGATTTATGATTTCAAGTTTTTCTCTACCTGTTTTTAATTCATTTAAGCTTGTTCCCATTTTTAACCTTCATAATAATCACTATCTTTAATTCTCTTTTCACAAAAGAAAAGCAGATCATCCATGGCTAAAAGCCATTTTTTATCATCTAAATAAGCTATAAAATCAGCACTATTTATACTTTGTATATAGTCTTTATAACTCAAAGCTCTATTAAATTTTTTTGTGAAATTACACTTGCAACCATGTTCTTTCATCATCAAGCTCCTTACCATCATTAGCTATATACTGATAAATTATCTTGTCACATAATGCCAAAAAGTCTTTTTCTTCGCATCTTGTAATCAAATAACAAACATAATTAATCACAGCAAAACTAAGTGTTTCATCTATCATTAAATGTTCTTTTTCATTATCAAAATCAGGCTCATCAGGAATAATCAAAAAATGATTATTTCTAACTCGCCTAAAAACTTTTTCGCCTTGTTCTACATTTTTTAAAAGAACGCTAGGAACACATTTTGATAAAATATAATAAAAGCTTTCCATAAAATAAGCTTTTAAAACTTCATCATCTTCTATCATTTTGTAAGAATTTTTAACTTTAGCGATAATGAGTTTTTTAGCCATAATACAAAGCATTACACACCTTTTGCTGCTTTTAAAACCGCTTTAGCCTTTGCATTATTTCCACTAGTTAATCCCACTCCTATAGCAAAAATCAGCATTTCTTACTTCTAAAGTGCTTTGTGTATAAAATCTTTTTGCTTTTGCAGTAATATCAGTTGGAACATCTTCAATCATAGTAGGAATATAAAGCCCATGTTTCATGTACTCAAAATCCCCAGCAATTAAAACATCCCCCAAACCATATTTAGCACTTAATAATCTATGCATATGAAAATTTACCGTTCCAAAATCTGTTTCAAGGCTTACTACTTGTCCTACTAGTTTTGTTTCATTGCCTAAAATTCTTGTAGCAAATTTGTTAATAGCTCCTTTTAAGTCAGCTCCTAAAAAGACATCTTTAGGTGTAACTCCGCTATTCCAAATGGTTTGTAAGATTTGATTAAGTTTATCTTCTGTTAGTTCTGTTGCAGTTCCGCTCCAATCTCCTGTTTCATCAAAAGCTAATACATTTCCACGCTTTCCATCAGCAAAGCTATCTTTTCCTTTAGCGATATAATGAAAAAGTCCAGCCATTTCTCCACTTGTTGCTTCTTGTGCTTGAACATAATCTTTGAAAACTGATTTTTTTACATCGCTATCTCTGCCTAGACCAAATAAAGCATATTCCATATCCATTTTATGTTCTTTGGTTTTTTTGCCTATTTGATACTCCATTTCATTGCCACCATATTGATTTGCTTTTAACAAAGCTTTTGATACCATGGCTTCGGTAATGAATATTTGAGTAGCATTTGTAGTTTTTTGAGCTGTGTTTTTTGTTTCCCCTACAAATTTGCTCAATTCCAAATTTGCGTTCTTTTTTGGTTCTTCAAAAGTGTCTGTAAGCCAACTATGGGTTAAAGGATTTGTAACCTTTGAAGTGCCTATTTTATTTAAAATTGGTGTTTCAGTAGCTCCAATTTTAATAATCGTTTCGTATATTGATTGTTTTAATTTAACATTTTCCGTTGCGGGTGCTGTATGTCCCATTGAAGGTAAAGCCATTTTTGAATTCTCCTTAGTTTAGTTTTAAGGATTTTTCCAAAAATGACTATTTCAAATATAGTGTGTTTTGAAATGAAATTAAATTTTTAAGTATTTTTTATGTATAATTTTATGGTTTTAAGGATATCTCTTTGAAGACTTTGTAAAAAGTTTGAAAGGAGGTTAAGATGAACGAAGTTATTATAATCTTAATGCTTTTAGTAGTCCTTATCGTAGCGATAAAGAGCTAGATAAGAACTAATCTTTTAATATAGTTAATGATATTTTAAAGAAACCCTGCTTAGTTTGTCCTTAAAACACTAAAAAGTCTTCAAAAAAAGCAGGGTGAAGACTTCAAATATTTATACTTTTATAAAATAAGTATAAATTAATTATAAAAAAAGTATAATCTAATTAAAATCAGTATATGCTTGAATTTATGCTATAATTAATAATCGCCATTGACACTACTCACGCTTAAAGTGTCAGTATTAAGCCTAGCTTTAGTGCGTATCGGCTAAGCTAGGGGCGATAATATTAATAAAAATTATATGCAATTATAATCCTATTATCTCCCTTCCAATTATCTTTTAATTTTAAAAAATAATTACATAAATTTATGCTATAATTGATAAAAGGTTGGTTAGTAAATTGTCCGAGCTAACCGCAAAAAAACAATCGGTGAAAGTGTTGTTTTTATCCTTTGTATCTTTCAAAAGCTGTAATTATAAAAGTTCTTTTATTTCCTTTATATTCACTGCTTAAACCTATAATATAATTTTTATATTCTATTCTATATCTTATGTTGTTTTGGTTATTTAATTTCCCCTTATCGACAATATCGCTAATTAATTTCAAGTCCAACTCAGGATGCTTATCGATAATATGAGATAAGCCATAACCTTTATGTTTTATCTTATCTGTTACTTCTCCCCAAACCAAATCAATATCCCCTAAATCTTTTCTATGAAAAGCACCTGCTACCTGCCCTTGTTTTTCAATGAGTAGTTTTTGTAAAGCACCTTTTTCATCGTGATAATATTCTGCATAATTTTCGCCAAATTCTTTTAAAGGTTGTATGTTTAATTCTTGTTCGATTTTACCCCTTAAAGCACTTGGAATATCTTTTTTTACACCTTTATTTGTGCTTTCTTTGGCATTGATTATCATCTGTCTAGTTAAGTTGTATTCAACAGTATTTAAATTCATCTTATCTAAAAAATCAAGTTTATTGTCTTTATTCTCTTTTAGAAAATTATCATATCTTTTTAGAATATCTTCACTAGCCTTTTTATCATTTTGTATTTTTTCATCAAGCCTTTGTTTTACGCTTTTTTTATTCTTTTTCTCTACTTCTTTAGCCTCAATATTTTCTTTTATATCTTCCATTAAGTTTGTTTTAGGTTTAGTTTGGGTAGAATTTTTATCAGAGAACGACACTTGCTTTGTCTCTGAAGATGCCCTAGATGTCGGTAAGGCTCTCGCATTATTATAATACACTACTTCAGCATTTTTCATTTTATTTTTTATATTATTTTGTTTCTTTGGTGAATTGCTAATTATAGTCAAGTGCGTTTCATAGTCTTTACCTATACTTGTAAAATAAGTTTGATTATCTATATTTTTAATAAAAATAAAATCATCTTTATCTTTTAAGATTGCCTGTGGGCTTTCTAAAGTTTCTTTGATATGTGGTATGTATTTAATTCTATCTTTTTCAATCAGCTTTAGTAAACTTCCTTTTGTAAGTTTTATTTCTCTATCTTTTAAAGCTATCTTTGCTTCTTTTGGTATATTAGGGATATATTCATCATCGATATTTTTAAGATTGAAAGTTTTCATCCATTCATTTCTAACATCTTTATTTATAGTATACTCTTTGCCATTTTTGCCTATAAATCTTAAAGAATTGTCTTTAGGATCAGATTTATCCATGAAGAAGTTGTCGCCTTTGATAACACCTTCTTTAATTAATGCATCTTTTAATATTTTATTTTGCTCTTTATCTACTTTAATATAATTATCTAAAGCATCTTTAAAAATTCTACTTTGTTTTTTATCTGCTATTTTTACATTTTTAAGATTAGATATAACTTCTTTATTAGTTTTAGCAAGTTTTATAGCATCTAGTATTTGATTTCTTAACGCTTGTTCTTTAGCACTTTTTAAAAAAGGAACTAAAGCGTGTAATCTAGCAAAAATACCACTTATTAATATTCTATCAAAAACACCCTGTATTGTTGTAGCCATTGAAGAGTTTGTCTTTTTTCCACTACTTGCTAAAGCTGTCATTATCAAATCTCTATTATTGTTATATATCAAAGCGTATGTATTAATAACATCTTTAGCATCTTTTATTTTTTTGCTTGAAAATTCAACATCTTCTAAATCTTTTGCTAAGGATTTAAAATCATACCCCACACCTTCAATCCTATGTTTTTCTAATAAAGCATTCATCACATGAGTTTCATTAGCTAATCTTTCTTGTTCGTTCATTCCTTTAAAAGCATTTTCTAAATTCTTATCTTCGTTTATATTTCTAAGCCCTTTAACCAATCTATCTGCAAGCCCTTCTTTTGTTTCTTGAGGCTTCATCATGCCTAAATAACTTTCTTTAAAATTTTCCTTTAAAGCAAAATTTTTATTTGCATTATCTAGTATTTCTTTTGCTAATACCTTGTCACTAGCATTTCTTATCAACGCATCATCTAAAATTTCTTTTACTATTCTATAAGCTTGTTTTGTATTATATGTTTTATTTCCTGTGTTTAATTGCTTATTTATAGCTGTTCTTAATCCAAAAATTTGCTCCGCACTTACTTCTTTTCCTTTTATTTCATCTAAATAGCCTTGTATGTTATTTTTTACATCTTGATCTAAAAAATTATTATTTTTAAAATTTTCAAGCTTTGCTAAATCTTCACTAGTTAATACTATTTTTCCATTATTAAGCTCATCTAATTTACTTATAGCACTGCCATACTCTTGATTTATTCTATTCTCATAAGCGTGATTATCTTTTTGCCAAGCCTTATAATCAAACTCACCATTTAAACCTGTTTTATTTTTAAATACTTCATCTTGTCCTTTAATCATATTTAAAAAAGAAATACTAGCATCCTTATCAGCCTTTAAAACATCATCTAAAAAATTGCTAATTTCAGGATAAGCTTGTGCTGCTTTTAATAATACTTCTCTTCTTTGTGTAGTTGGCATTCCTTGTAAACTATTAGAAATATTTTTTAAAATAGCACTTGTTCTTTTAGCGCTATCTTGTATAAATTGTGGATTATTTTTATTAAGTCCTTGCTCGACAATGTTTTTTAATATTTCTATTGTAGGTTTTCCATTTTCTAGGTATGTTGGATTTTCTTTTGCTATAAGTTCATCTATTTGTTTTTTATTCTCTACATTTTTTGTAAGATTATTAAAAATTGTTTCTGCATTTTGTAAACCACCATCTGTAAATTTACCCACCACAGGTATATCTGTCTTGCTTATTTTATCTATAACCCTATTACCTAAATTACCACCTTTTACCGCCATGCCATCTATCATATCTTTACCAGCTTGTGCTCCTGTTTTTGTCATATTATAGGTATTTTTTAAAGCTCTTGCTCCTTTAGCAACTCCTGCAAAAGCTGCATCTCCTATCAAAGAAAGTCCAGCATTTTCACCCATAAGCATAAGAGCTTCTTTTAAATTCATATCTTGATTTGTATCTTTTGTATTTCCGTAGTAATCATATCCTGCCCCTAAAGATGCACCTAATGCACCCCCTGCAACCATACCAACTCCGCCACCTAGCATTGTGCCGCCAATTGCACCTGCTGTTCCTAAAGCCATGCTAGCACCATTATCTCTTAATCCACGATATAAATCACCCATTGTGCTACCTTGCACTTTAGAATAATTTCCGTTATTATCTTGCACCCAATAGGATCCATCATCATCTTGCAATAATCTTCCACGCCCTGATTTTTGCAACTCATCGCCTAAATCTCTCATAAACTGATTACTTTTTCTTACTACTTCATTATCATCAGCAAAAATAGGTTTAGAGGCATTAAATTTAGATTGCTTATCTAAAATATAATTACTTAAATCATCAGCATTCATGGATGGATTTTTATTATAATCATATAAATCCCTTTTATATTCACTAATATTTCCCATAGGATTTGTTAAATTTTGGTCTTTGAAATTATATTTTTCATATTCTTTAGCATATTTATCTTTATTTTTATAAAAATCATTTATTACTTCATTTTTTAAATTTGATAAATATTCACTTGTATTTTGATTTTCACTTTGACTTGCTCCATCTTGCAAAAATGAAATAATGTTATTTTCTTGTGGTTTTTCTAATAAAAATTCTCTTATATTCATTGTATTAATCCTTGTTTTTTTAATTCTTCTATGCTAACTTGCATTTTTCTACCTGCTTGATTAACTAATATTACATTACCATTAGCATCAGGCTCTGATATTTGAGCATTAATTCCATTAAAACTAACGCTATGTAATTTTGGTGTATTTTGATTTTGCACTTCTAATGTATTTTTGGCTAAATCATTTTGTATATTTTGATTAGTTGTTGAATTACCTATAATTACTGCATTTTTACTAGGTTTTGAGTATTTTTCATCCCAATAAAAAGCTTTTACCTTTGGGGCATAGTTATTATAAAAATTCATATTCTTTTGATAGTCTTCTATAGCACTTTGTTTTTCTATATTTGTTTTGGCATTTCCTAGTCTTTCTGCTAATTCCATTTTAAAAGAGTTTGGAGCTTCTGCTAACCATTCTCCTGCTAATGCTTGAGCTACCCTTTGATTATTTGCTTCCATAGTATAACCATTAATAGGGAAATTGGCTTGTATATTCTCTAAATTCCATTTAGCATTTTTACCACCCCTTAATAAATCACTTTGCATTCTTTTTAAGAATAAATCACTTGCATCATTTAAATCTGTGCTTTGACTTCCCCATCCACCAAAACCACGCTCTATAGCTCCATTCCAAAAACCATGGGTTGTATCATATGTTTTACCTTGTTTACTTGCTAAATCTAAAAACTGAGCATCTGCTTTATATCTTGTATTGTTTTGTAAATTTGCATTGTTTTGACTATCAAAACCTTGACTATTACTAAAAACTCCATTTAATAAATCTTGCTCTTTTTGTTTTGTATTTATCTCATTTTGTAATTTTTGTAGTTCTAATAATCCTTTTTGATAATTTAAATCCTTGTAAGCCTTATTAGCATTTATTGCTTGCTGTCTTAAAGCATTTTGCATGGCATATTGTCTAGCTCTTTGGTTATAATTCATTTGCCATTGCTGATCTGCTATATTTGCTCTTTCTTTTTGATAATCAAAGTTTCTCTCATTTTGCAAAAGCTGATTATTTTGCATAGCCTGATTAAATTCCATTTGTTGCTTTCTTAAATCTTGCTCTTGCTGAAACTCATTAGCTTTAACTTTATCATCAAAACTTTTGCTCATGATGTCATATAAGACACCACCGACTTTTCCTGCGTTTTGTATAACGCCTGTATCAGGATTAAATACTACTCTTTGTGGGTTATAAAATGCCATTTTGTTTCCTTTATTCTTTCTTTTAAAATAAAGGATTTAAGGAAGTTTGTGTATAATTTTAAAAGGGTGCAACGCCAAAGGGTTGCCGCCCTTTAGCGTTAATTTACCGCCCAGTTGGGAGGTGATTAAATTGCTAACCAAAATTATAGTTATAATTATACTACTTTGTATAATTATAGTCAAGGCTTATTAATACTTGATTTCCCCTTTTTTAAGGGGAGCTATAATTTCCCTTTGGCTTCCTTAAATCCAAATCTATTTAATTACTCCAAACTTTTTGAAGTTTATTTTCCATATTCTTTCTTCTATTTAATTCTTCATTAGCTAGATATTTATTGAAGTTATAAGCATCTTTTTGTAGCTCATAATTCTTTTGTGCCATCTTTTGCTGATTATAAGCACCATATAAAGCACCAGCACCGCCTAAAACATTTCCTAATCTATCAAAATTAGTTACTCTATTTGCATCAGAACTTTTAAATAACCAATCTCCAAAATTACTAAAAGAATTTTTTAATCCATTTAAAAAACCACCACTGCTACTTGCTAAATTTTGAGTAAAATTGCTTGTTTTCATCAAAGTATCTGCAAAGCTAGAGCCTAATCCTGTACCACCTTTTAAAGCTGTTATAAAATCCATAATTTCTCCTTTATACTAAACTTAATAATTCTTTGCCTAGATCTATCTCGCTAACTTCGCCTTTTTTTAACTTATCGTTAAAATCACTAGTTCTTACATTATTATTTGCACTTGATAAATCTTCAGCTTTTTTGGCATTATTTGATTTTCCGACCAAATTAAGCAAGGTTTTCCAGCTGTCAATATTACCTTCGCCTAAACCATTTAATTTTGTTGCAAGTTCTGCCATAGCCTTTAAATCCGCATCAGGATAGGCTTTTCTTAACTCGCTTTCTACTTGTGCGTATTTAGCGATTAGTGCATCTTGCTCTTCTTTGTCTTTTTGCTTTTTATCAAGCTCTTCAAGCCTTTTTAATTTCTCATCAAGTTCATCAAGTCCTAATTCTTTTAAATACTGCTCTCTTTGTAATTCTTGTTCGCTTGGCTCTTTTTTTGGATTTTTTAAAGCTTCAAGCTCACTCATTAAAGCATTTAATTTGTTGTCATTTTCACTTTTATAAGCTTCAAACATCGCCTTATAATCAGGCTCGTTCTCATTAGCAACCTGCATAGGTTCATTATCTTCTACTTGCGTAGGTTCATCGCCATTATTAGCAACATCTCCTTTATCATCATCTGTTATGACATTTATTAAATCTTTTAAAGCATCATTTTCCATCTTCTTCATCCTTTATTTTATTGATTATTATGTCTAAAAAAGCCATAGTATCTAAAGCTTTTAACCTTAACTCTTTCTCATCGTTATTTTTTGCTATATAAAAACATTCACTATATTTTGCTTTGATAAAATCTATTAATTTCTTTCCTCCTTTAGTTTTAGATATATCACTTTTAATTTCAATATTAAGCATTAGCTTCTCCTTGCATTTGTGGATTAATATCTTCATTATTTTCAAAAGCAAATAAACTATTTACATTCTTTACACCTAAAATTGGTAATAATTCTTTAGTAAGTTCTTTACTAGCATTTATAATCCCATAAGCAGAATTTGCATCGCCTATGCTCATATACATTTGATATAATTGTGAAAAAACTTGCATACTAGCTTGAATTCCTGCGCGTCTAATTTCTTTATTCATGGCACCTGTGCCGGTTTGAATTTTAAATCTAAAACTAGGTATATCCTCTCTTTGAAAACCATTAAAAAAACTATCTTCTCCATACTTAAAAACAAGCATTGCAAATCTATCAAATAAAGGCTCTATAAAAGTTTCGTTATACTGTCTTATATAGTCAGCACTTCTTCTTCCGCCTTCTTGTGCTTTTATGCTAATTTCTGTTGCTGTTTCATTTTGTGCAGTTTGAGCTCCATTGTTTTGTGGACTAACTCCTGTAACTTCTGTGAGTTCGCTTTCTAAAAGCTGTAAATTCATTCCCGCACTATTTACATTTGGTGGTGGTAATATTTGTACACCCTTTGGATCGTCTGTATATATTGGTTTTCCTAAGGTTTCTATATCTTCTCTGCTTACTCCCATTGATTTTGGCATCATTATTTTAGGCATGATATGAGTTCTTACTGCATCTATTAAAAGATTTCTAGTTATATTAATTTCATCTTGCAAAGGCATAGCAGAAGACATTATAGGCTCTCCATAAGCACTTATATAGTCTTCGTTATCTATCTTTTTAAGTTGTGGTAACATTGAACCCCAGACAAAAGGTTGACCATCTTGTAAAGCAACTTCATTTCTAAGTAAATTATTTTCAAATAAAGTAGAAACCACCCACTCATCATCGTTTCTTCTTTCGTAAATATCATAAAGCTTTACTTTTTTATACTCATCATCTTCATCAAAAAGCTTTTCAATTTCAATTTTTTTATAAAAACCTAGCTTTTGTCTTTCAAGGATTTGATTATATGTTAAGTAAATTTCATTGACTATATATCCTACATCCTCGCTATTTAACGCATTTGGATCAAAATAAATACTATCAATATCCACTCTTTCAATTCGTGGCATTCCTTTATGCCAAGTAACCTTAGCGATACTCGTTCCCACAAGTAAAACATCTAAGAAAAGCGGTTGAAAAATCTTAAACATATTTATTTTACCGCTGTAAAAATCAATTGCATTCTGCCATAGCTCTATAATCGTATCATCGCTATTAATGTAAGTTTCAATATCTGCCATTCTTTCACTATTAAAATACACATCATTTAAGCTAGTGATTAAATACTTTACCTTAGCGTTTATTTTTGGTATGTAAATACTTGATTTATTTCTTTTTCTTAGTTTTTGCATTATATGAGGCTTGAAAAGTTTATAAAAAGGTAAAAAAACAACACTAAACTTACAAAACACTCTTGCTTTTAAATTAAAAAGCAGGAGTAATTATGCAAACTTTAACCCCAAAAACAATTTTTTTAAATACAGAAGTTGCAATATCTTATGAAACTTCAAAACAAAACATAAATAGCACTAAAAACTATCACGCTGATGAACTCATAGAAAATATACACTATTTCTACGATTATGAGCAAACCAAAGGCGGAAGGCAAAGAGTAATCAAATGGACCTTAGAAGGTGTTTATATGCTAGGCTTTTTTATAAAAAGTCCTAAGGCTAAAGAATACCGCAAAAAAGTAGCTAAGCTTTTAAGAGAGCAAACACAGGCTAGATTTAAAACCCTAAGCGATGAAAATCTAAGGCTTAATTCTTTAAATCATCATCAAAAAATAGGTTATAAATCACAACTTAAACAACAAAAGGAGAAATATGAAAATAAAATCAAAGCTCTTCAATACGACTTAGAAAAGAAAAACGAGTTAAGCTTTAAAAGAAAGCTTAGCAAGGAAGAATTACTAGAGCTTAGAAAAATACTAGCTAAGGATTATAATATGCTTTGCTTTAAAGAATGGGAATTTGAATTTTTAGCTGAAAAAATAGCATTAGAAAGTACAAGAATGACAACTTGGGATGCTGTTGTTAAGAAGCTAAAACAAAGTCTTGATTATTGGCAAAATTATGAAGAATACGAAGAAAAATGGAAAAAAATATTAAGGAGATGAGATGGGAATTTTAAAAAGACTTGATGAAACTATCATTATCGAAAATGATAGGAAAAGTGAAAAAGAATTAGTTGAGTATTGTATTTTAGAAGGGATTTCTTTAAATAATGCAAAAGAAAATATAAATTTAAGTGGATTAGATTTTAATAATGCATTTATAAATGGTGCTAGTTTTAAAAACGCTAATTTAAATGATATTTCAAGCAAGAATGCATCTTTTATAGATTGCGATTTTAGTGGAGCAAGTTTCCATTTTTGTAATTTTCTAAGAACAGAATTTGAAAATTGTATATTTGAAAATGTAGATCTTAGGGACTGTATAGGAGATATGAAAAATATCTTTAGTGTTGTCTTGGATACCTATGTTATGACTTTTACAAAAACTATGATGAATTTAGGTTGTGATACTAAAACAATAAAAGAATGGCGTAATTTAAGCGTTGATGATTTAGAAGATGAAGAACAGAAATGGCTTTGGAGTTATTACAAGGATACTATTTTTGAAATTATAGATAAAAGATTAGGAGTTGAAAATGGTTAAAAAATATTTTAGAGAAAAAGAATTGAGCGAATATTTGGGAGTTAGTGTAACTTCATTATTTAAGTTAAGACAGGATGGTAAAATACCTTACATTCGCATAGGAAAATCCATAAGATATGAAATAAAAGAAATAGAAAAATGGCTTAAAGCTAAAAGACATTAAAAGCAAAACTCACAAAGAGAGTTTAAGTAATTTCCATACCATTGCATAAGTTTTACTCTTAAATCAATTGCCTTGGCTCTGTTGTAAGCCCTTTCTATTTCATTGCCGCTTATATGATGTAATATCATTTCTGCTATATCTTTACTAATACCTTGCTGAATTAACTCATTGCTTTTATTAGTATAAACACTTCTAAAAGTAGAACGATATCCATGTATAGTGTGCTCTAAATTATAAAATTTAAAAAATCTTACAGCAAAATTCTCGCTAATAGTTCCATTATTATTAGCGAAAATATACTTTTTATCTCCATTTAAAATTCTTTGTATATCTAGTATCTTTAAAGCATATTTATTTAAAGGGATAATATTATCACCATTAGATCTTACTTTCATTTCATCTGCTTTTATAATCCAAAGATTGTTTTCAAAGTCAATATCACTCCATTTAGCAAATCGAATATTTTTACTTCTTTGTGCTGTCAAAAGCGTAAAATAAATTGCATTAATTATAGTTGTATTTGTCCGTGGATGATTTTTATATTCTTTCATACATTCTAACATATTTCTTATTTCTTGTTCTTCTACTATAGCTTTAAAATGTTTAACTTTATTGTGATTTGCTTCATTGTAAAATTTCTTTAAATCTTTCAATTGAAGTATTATATCTGTTTTTAAGTCACCTCTTTGTCTACTAATCTCAAATATCCTACATAGCAAAGATATATTTTTATTTATTGTTTCGTATATTCCTTTTTTCTGCATTAAATCATAAATAGGTAAAAAATCATCTTTTTTCAATTCATTTATATCTTTTTGTCCCAAAGTTGGAATAATATATTTTTTAAAAATTGACTGCTCTTTTTTAATTGTAGCTGAATTTAATTTTTTAGATTTTATATCAACATAAAGAAAATTTGCTTTTTCAAGTGTCATAACCTTATCATTTTTGCCGATAAATTTTCCATCATACATTGATTTTAAAAGATCTTTTGCTTTTTCTCTTGCATTTGTAACATTTCAAACACCTTTTTGGCATTCCCCTATTGTTATAAAATTTTTAAATTTTGAAGCTCTTAAATAAAAAACTTTTTTACCCGTTGGATTAACTCGGACATATAATTCTTTTGGTTCTCCTACGCTAATCATATACCTTTTATCTTTTATTTCTAAATTGTCTATATCTTTTTGAGTTAGCATTAAAAAACCTTTTTTTAGTATTTTTGTAGCCAGAATTAGCTTTTTTACTTTGGCTACATAAATGGCTACAGAATTATAAGAAAAAATAGAAAAAATTTCAATCATAATGAAAAATTTTAATGTAGAAAAGTTGTTAAAATAGTGTATTTTGTATCTTAATATTACTTAATGAATTACTACTTGGTGTCCACGGCGAGATTCGAACTCACGGCCTCAAAATTAGGAATTTTGCGCTCTATCCTGCTGAGCTACGAGGACAGAAAGCGGGAAAAATCCCGCTAAAAATTTAACCGTTTCTTTTTTTGATGATTTCATCCGCAACATTTTTAGGAACTTCATCATAATGATCAAATTCCATAGAATAAGTCGCACGACCTTGAGTTTGACTTCTAAGATCAGTAGAATAACCAAACATTTCAGCCAAAGGACAAAATGCTGTGATGATTTTATTTCCACCACGCTCATCCATGCTATTTACTTGACCACGGCGTTTGTTAAGATCTCCAATAACATCACCCATATAATCTTCAGGAGTTTCTACTTCAACTTTCATCATAGGCTCTAAGATCACAGCACCTGCTTTTCTAGCACCTTCTTTAAAGCCCATAGAAGCAGCAAGTTTAAACGCCATCTCAGATGAATCCACCTCGTGATAACTTCCATCATAAACAGTTACTTTAACATCTTCCACAGGATAACCTGCTAAAACACCATTTTGCAATGCTTCTTGAACACCTTTATCAACTGCAGGAATGTATTCTTTTGGAATTACCCCACCTTTGATATCATTAACAAATTCATATCCACTACCTGGCTCAAGCGGTTCAAGGCGTAAGAATACATGTCCATACTGACCACGACCACCTGATTGTTTAGCATATTTGTATTCTTGTTCAACAGTTTTTCTAATAGTTTCGCGATAAGCAACTTGTGGTTGACCTACTTCAGCTTCAACTTTAAATTCACGAAGCATTCTATCAACGATAATTTCAAGGTGTAACTCACCCATACCTGAAATGATAGTTTGACCACTTTCTTCATCTGTAGAAACTCTAAAACTTGGATCTTCTTGTGCTAATTTATTTAAAGCAATAGACATTTTTTCTTGATCAGCTTTAGTTTTTGGCTCAACTGCAACAGAAATAACTGGATCTGGAAAATCCATTCTTTCAAGGATTACCTTATCTTTTTCACTTGCAAGAGTATCCCCTGTTAAAGTATCTTTAAGTCCTACAACAGCACCAATTTCGCCTGCGTAAAGCACTTTAATCTCTTCTCTTTTGTTAGAGTGCATTTTTAACAAACGACCAATTCTTTCTTTTTTATCTTTAGTTGAGTTATACGCATAAGAACCACTTTCCAAACAACCGCGATAAACACGCACGAAAGTAAGTTGTCCTACAAATGGATCTGTCATGATTTTAAATGCAAGTCCTGCAAACTCGCCATCATCAGTTGATTTTACAGAAACTTCTGTGCCATCTTCATATTCACCCTTGATATTTGCCACTTCATCAGGAGCTGGTAAATAAGCCACAACAGCATCAAGTAAAGGTTGAACCCCTTTATTTTTAAACGCTGTACCGCAAAGCATAGGAACGATAGAAAGACTTAAACATCCTGCTTTAATCCCTGTTTTAATCTCTTCAAGGCTTAATTCTTCTCCGCCTAAATATTTTTCCATCAACTCATCTGAAGTTTCAGAAACTGCTTCTATCATTTTTGTGCGATATTCTTCTGCCTTTTCTTTAAGTTCAGCTGGAATTTCTTTTTCTACATAATCCGTTGGCTTAGTATCATCTTCCCAAACTAAAGCTTTCATAGTTACAAGATCGATTACGCCTTTAAAATTATCCTCAGCACCAATTGGAATTTGAAGTGGAACTGGATTAGCTTTTAAACGGTTACGAATTTGATCTTCTACATTGTAGAAATTTGCACCGATTCTATCCATTTTGTTTACAAATACTATTCTTGGAACACCATATTTATTTGCTTGTCTCCAAACTGTTTCACTTTGAGGCTGCACCCCACCCACTGAACAAAATACCGCAACAGCACCATCAAGAACACGCATAGATCTTTCAACTTCAATTGTAAAATCCACGTGACCCGGAGTGTCAATTAGGTTAATTTGGTGATCTTTCCAAAAACAAGTTGTAGCCGCAGAAGTGATAGTAATCCCACGCTCTTTCTCTTGTTCCATCCAGTCCATAGTAGCAGCACCATCATGAACTTCACCGATTTTATGACTCATACCTGTAAAGAAAAGAATTCTTTCAGATGTAGTCGTTTTACCCGCATCAATGTGAGCAGCAATACCGATATTTCTAACTTTTTTTAAAGGAGTACTTCTTGACATACACACTCCTTCTTACCAACGATAGTGAGCAAATGCTTTATTTGCTTCAGCCATTTTATAAGTATCTTCTTTCTTCTTAAATGAAGCACCTTTGCTATTAGCAGCATCTAAAAGCTCAGCTGCAAGTTTATCAATCATAGTTCTTTCGCTTCTTTTTCTTGCAAAAGAAATAATCCAACGAATCGCTAAAGCTTGTTGTCTAGCAGGACGAACTTCAACTGGAACTTGATAGGTTGCACCACCTACACGACGAGATTTCACTTCTAATAAAGGCTTAATATTTTCAATCGCATCATTAAAAATATCAATACCTTTTTTCTCGCCACCTTTTTTATCAATAGCTTCCAAAGCACCATACATAATTGTTGTAGCTGTGCTTTTTTTACCATCATACATTAAAGAATTAATAAATTTTGTGATTACTTTATTACCATAAATCGGATCAGGCAAGACTTCTCTTACCGGAGCTTTTCTTCTTCTCATTATTTTTCCTTCAAATTTTAAATTTTACTCAAACAAAATCAAATCTAACGGATTTGTCTGTATGAATGATTATTTTGCAGCGCCTGCTTTAGGGCGTTTAGCACCATATTTAGAACGAGAAACTGTTCTTTTTGCAACACCTGCTGTATCAAGAGCACCACGAACGATGTGATATTTAACCCCTGGTAAGTCTTTTACCCTACCACCACGCACTAAAACAATGCTGTGTTCTTGCAAGTTATGACCTTCACCGCCGATATAGCTGATCACTTCAAAGCCACTAGTAAGTCTTACTTTGGCAACTTTTCTTAACGCTGAGTTTGGTTTTTTAGGTGTTGTAGTATAAACCCTAGTGCAAACTCCCCTTCTTTGTGGACAATTTTTAAGCGCTGGAGATTTAGATTTTTCTAAAACTTTTTTGCGCTCTTTTCTAACCAATTGATTTATGGTAGGCACAATAATTCCTTTCTTTAAAAATGTAATAAACTTTGGATGATATCTAAAATTTACTTACAAAAATATAAACTAGAAATAATTTAAATGCTTTTAAAAATTTTTATAAAATAAACCTACATAATTTACATTAATATTTATAAAACATAAACTAATTTTTAATTATTGTTTTACTTATAAAAATAATCTTACTCATTTTAGACAAAATGAAAAATTCCAAAATTGATTTCAAGAAATTACTAAAAGAGTGTTTAATCCATAGTTATCAAGTATTATACTTGATTCCAAGATTATAATAACTCCTATCTAAAAATTTAGATAGGATAAAAATCATTGTTTATCAGTATTATACTGCAAATACACCACATGGGTGGCTAAATATTCTTCAAGGCCATGTTTTCCATCAGCTCCGCCTATGCCACTTTTTCTAAAGCCTGCATGAAAACCTTGCATAGCCTCAAAATTTTCACGATTAATATAAGTTTCACCAAATTTGATTTCTCTGCTAGCTCTCATTGCTATATCTAAATTTTGTGTATAAATAGAACTTGTAAGACCATATTCACAATCATTTGCCATATTAATAGCTTCATCAAGTGTATCAAATTTAGCAATAGGCAAAATGGGAGCAAAAATTTCTTTTTGCATAATTTCATCCTCATGCTTAACATTAGTAAGAACACTTGCAGGAAAATAATACCCACTTGTATCAGTGATTTTTCCACCGCATTCCACAACTGCTCCTTTAGCTGTAGCTCTTTGAAGCATTGCTAAAGCATTATCAACCCCTGCTTGATTGACCAATGGTCCCATATCAAAATCACCTTTTAAGGTATTTCCAACACTTACCTTACTCATGGCTTTTACAAATTTATCTACAAATTCATCATAAATGCTTGTATGCACATAAGCTCTTTCGGCACAATTACAAACCTGTCCATTATTGCAAATTCGACTTGCCTTAATCGCTTCTACTGCCAAGTCAATATCCGCATCTTTACACACTATAGCAGGAGCTTTTCCGCCAAGTTCTAAAGAAACCTTTATGATATTTTTAGCTGCAGCTTCCATTACTCTAGCCCCTGCTTCAACACTTCCTGTAAGACTTACCATGCCTATATTTTCATTGCTTGATAATTCATGTCCTACTACACTACCTTTACCTGCAACCAAATTAAACACACCTTTTGGCAAAGAACTTTGCGAAACAAGTTTTGCAAATTCAAAAGCATTGTTTGGAGTTTCACTACTTGGCTTTATCACTATAGTATTTCCTGTTAGCAAAGCAGGCGCCATCTTTCTTGCGATTAAGAAAAATGGAAAATTCCAAGGTAAAATTCCACCAATTACCCCAATAGCACTTTTATATAAATATATATGTTCATTAGCTCTATCGCTTTGTATGATTTCACCCTCATATCTTCTAGCCCATTCGGCCGTATAATCCATATAATCTGCTGTAAAATTAACCTCCACACTGGCTAAAGCTCTAGTTTTTCCTTGCTCTTGCATTAAAATTTCTGTTAAGAAATTAGCATTTTTGCGTATTAAACTAGCTATTTCTCTTAAATGATTTGCCCTCTCAATTGCTGGCTTAGCCTCCCAAGATTTTTGTGCTTTTTTGGCTGCTTCAATCGCTCTTTTAGCATCTTCTAAAGAAGCACTTGCTACTTTTGAAATGACTTCTTTAGTAGCTGGATTTAAAACTTCGATAAAATCCCCATTATGTGGGATAAATTCCCCATCAATATAATTTAAATAAATTGTCATTTTTTCTCCTTTTTTAGTCTAAGTGAAACACTTCTTCCATATTTAGCCACTTTTGTCCTGCATAACCTAAAGATATTTGACAAGGATCTGTTACTTTCCACCATTTTTGCGTGTTTTCATCTCTTATCATCTTAGCCATATCTGCTTCAAAATCAGCACCTACATATTCAAAATATGCAAATAAATATTCTCCAAACAAATAAATGGAATAATTTTGTATATTACATTCTTTAATCATCTCACAGACCCCTTCATAAGGCTTTGCATGAAGATTTTTATATTCTTCTATTTTTTCCTTTTTTATCTTTATGATTTGACCATATCTTTGCACCTGTCCTCCTTATAAATTAATAAAGCATTTTTATAAAATATTTTATCTAGATCATCAAAAATTTTACTTTCTATAATAAGCTTAGCCCACTTAGCTGGAGCTATTTTTGCCACAGGATAATTACTACCAAATATGAATTTATCTTCACTAAAATTTTCTTTTAAAAAAGTGAAAAGATCATAAATAAATTCTTTTGGGGTTTGTTCCGAAAAATCATCTGCAACCGAAAGCTTAATATATAAATTTGGAAATTTTTTCAAAAGAATTAAATCTTTTTTATACTCATTTAAACGATCCATTTTTGGACTTCCTAGATGATTTAAAACCACTTTTAAATTTGGATTTTTATTTAAAAATTTTTCTAAAAAACTGAGTTCTTCATTTTTCATACAAGCTTCAAAAGATATATTAAAAGTTTTTAAAATTTCTATTTTTTCTTCAAAATCTACTTCGAATAACCTTTTAGCTCCTTTTTTACTTACATGCATTACCTCTCTAAAAGAATTAAGTTCTTCTTTATGTTTTAAATCCGCTAGACAAAGCAAAAGATTATGAAGCTTTTTTTGCTCTAAAGCAAATAAAGCTTCTTTTTCTAAATCATCGCTATTAGTTTCAACATACATAGCACCTATAAATTCAAATTCTTTATATTCTTGTTTCATCCTAAAAAAATCATAATTTTGCTCTAACTTTTCATCGTCTTTTATCCATGAAATAGGTATTTTTTCCAAATCCCAAAGGTGCAGATGAGCATCAAAAATCTTTTGCATTTTTTCTCACTTTTGAGCCTATAAAGCCATACCAAGACACATATAAAAACAAAGGTGCCATTGCTAAATACCCAGTGCCTGTACCATAATGATCATTAATAAAGCCTATAATTATAGGCATAATTGCTCCACCTACTATACTCATCACAAGCAAAGATCCGCCTAGTTTTACTTGATTTAAAGGTAAATTTTTTGTTGCTACCGCAAAAATAGTAGGAAAAGAAATAGACATAAAGAAAAATAAAGCTATTAAAAGTACTATGCTAAAAAACCCGCTAGCAAAATACAAACTAAAACATATAAGCACATTGATTAGAGAATAAAATCCTAAAATTTTTTCACCTTTGATTATCTTCATCAAAGGAGTAGAAACAATGCGTCCCAGCATAAATGCAACCAAAGCTATAGAAAAATAATAAGCACCTTGCGCATCTTTTAAACCTTCATTATGTTCCACAACATAATTGATAAAAAATGCTCCTGCTACAACTTGATTGGCTATATACAAAAACTGCGCTAAAAGCCCTAAGTTAAAATGTCTGTGTTTAAAAACATATATAGGCTTAGAATCATCTTTTTGCTTATAATCATCACTTACCGCACTTCCTTCTGGAAGCTTATTTGCAACAAAAGCAATTAAAATCAAAATAACAATGACAGCAATTCCTATATAAACAAGCTGGACATTTCCCATATTAGCTACTAGTGCAGCTTCAATTTGCTCCGCACTTGCACCTTCTTCTTGTTTTGTAATAGATAAAAATAAAGCTCCACCTATAATAGGTCCTACAAATTGCCCCAAACCATTAAAACTTTGCGCAGCATTGATTCTAAAGCTCGCATTTTTTTCATCACCAAGCTTTGTCATGTAAGGATTTGCGCTAGTTTCTAAAGAACCAATACCACAAGCTAAAATAAAGAACGCAAACAAAAACAAATGAAAAGAAGCCAAATTTGTAGCGGGTATAATAAGCAAAGCTCCTATGGCATAAAGAGCTAAGCCAAAAATGATTCCCATTTTATAAGAAAATCTATTGGCTATATAACCTGCGGGTAAGGCTATGATAAAATAAGCACCAAAATAAGCAAACTGTAAAAAGCCACTTTCATGCTGGCTAATATGAAGATGATTTTGAAAATTTTTATTCATCACATCAATAAGTCCATAGCTTACTCCCCATAAAAAGAAAAGAGAAGTTACCAAAACAATGGCTACTTTTATATTTTTAGAATCAGTCATTTTTACTCCTTAATTTTCATCCCAATTTAATGCTCTATCTAAATGTACATAACCTCCATCTGGCATTAAAATTTGCCCTGTAGTATGTGAAGCAAGGGGGCTAAGTGTAAAAACCGCTGTATTTGCAATTTCCTCTATGGTAGTAAAACGATGACCTAAAGGTATAGCTTTTGCGATTTTTTCATATTGTTCTTTAGGATTAGGAAAATTTTGCAGCCATTTTTCATAAAGAGGAGTCATAACTTCAGCAGGAGCTATGGCATTTACTCTAACGCTATCTTTAGCAAAAGCACAAGCCCATTCCCTAGTAAAACCCATTTGAGCCGCTTTGGCCGAAGCATAAGCTGAAGTTCTTCCTTGTCCCGTGATGCCTGTTTTACTCACTATATTTAAAATGCTGCCTTGCTCTTTTTTAATATAAGGCAAACACTCTTTTGCCATAGCATAATAATGAAAAAGATTGTTTTCGTAAGATTTAATCAAATCTTTAGTACTTGTGTTTTCAATATGCAAATTATCATTTGCACCTGCATTATTTACAAGTGCATAAATTCCACCATGTTTTGTAGCGACCTTTTTTACAAGCTCTTCAATTTGCTCATAATTTTTTAGATCGATCTCGTAAAATTCATAGCTTTTACATAAATTTTTTAATTCCTCATCGTGCTCTTTAGGCATAGATCTTGAAAAAACTACAGGAATTCCACCCTCCATAGCCCATAATTTAGCAATGCCGTAACCAATACCCTTAGCGCCACCTGTAATAATACAAATCTTATTTTTAATTTTCAAATCCATTTATTCTCCTTTATCTAAATTTAAAGTCATTTTTAAATGCACTAATACCAATACGCCTAAAATTGCTATTAATGCTAGTACTATAAGTCCAAACTCGACCCCAAAATGATTTTCTATATATGTTTTTAAAGTCGGTGCGACAAAACCACCTAAATTTCCTAAAGACCCTATAAGTGCAATAGCAGCTGCACCACCTTTTCCCTTTAAAACTTGAGTTGGCAAATTCCAAAATATAGGCTGAATTACGATAAAACCTATAGCAGCTAAGCTAATAAAAAATAAAAATGGTGCTAAATTTGCAACAAAAGTCGAAGCTATCATGCTTAAACTTGCTAATAATAAAAATAAAATCGCATATAAATTCCAAGAGCGTTTTTTATCAGCTAATGAGGTAAATATTGGCAAAGCAATAAAAACAAAAATCCAAGGAATTGCATTTAAAAGTCCGACTTCAAAACCCACATTTATTTGCAATATTTGAGCTATTTTACTTGGTAAATAAAAAAGCACTCCATAAACACTTAATTGTATGCAAAAATAAATAAATACAAATTTCCATACTAAAATACTTTTAAAAATATCCTTAATAGAATAATCTTTTGCCTTTGAATTACAAATTTCTATATTTTTTAACAAAACAGCTTTTTCTTTTACATCCAACCATTTAGCATATTTTGGGTGAGAGTCAAGATAAAACAAACAAAAAACACCCACCAAAACAGTAATTCCGCCCTCGATTAAAAACATCCACTGCCAATTTTTAAAATACATATTTGGTGCATAATCAAGTATAAAACCGCTAATTAAAGAACCAAAAACAAAAGCAATTGGAACTCCCATTTGATAAATTCCATAAGCTTTTGATCGATATATAGCTGGGAAAAAATAACTAAGGTATAAAATAATGCCTGGACTAAAACCTGCTTCAGTTAAACCCAATAAAAATCTTAATACATAAAAACTTGTTTCTCCTTGTATAAAAATCATAGCCATAGTTACAAGACCCCAAGTGATCATTATACGACTTAACCAAATCTTAGCTCCTAATTTATGCAAAAGTAAATTTGAAGGCACTTCAAAAATGGCATAACCTATAAAAAATATTCCAGCACCCAAAGCATAAGCAGCCTCGCCGATGCCTGCATCAATTTCTATATGAGATTTAACAAAACTAATATTTGTTCTATCAAGCATGGAAAGACAAAACATTAAAACAATCAAAGGCAAAATACGCCAAGATATTTTTTTACATATTAACTTTAACTCTATTGAATTTATATGCTCCATCCTTTACTCCTTAACAAGTTGTAGCAAGTCTCCAAACTGAAAAATCATTTTGTTCGTTTATCTCTGCTTTTACTAATTCTCCATTTGAAATTCGCACGATTAATTCTACAAGCTCATCACGCACTTCTTCTTTTGTTTTTACCCCATCTATAATGCTTCCTGCGTTAATATCAATAGCATCATTCATATTTTCATAGCAAAAAGTATTAGAACTCATCTTTATAGTAGGCACGATAGCAGAACCCGTTGGAGTACCACGACCTGTAGTAAAAACACAAATATTTGCGCCACCTGCAACCATGGCACTAAGTTGTTCTATATCATTGCCTGGTGTATTCATAAAAGTAAGTCCTTTAGAAACTACCGGTTTAGCATAATCAATTACATCCATTAAAGTTCTAGTTCCTACTTTATAAACACAACCTAAAGATTTTTCTTCTATAGTACTAAGTCCGCCTACAATATTTCCTGGACTAGGATTTGCCCCTCGAATATCAGCATGAAAAGATTTAACCAAATTCTCATAACCCAAAATCTTATCATATACCTTTTTAGCTATTTCATCATTTTTTGCTCTCTTAGCTAGTATAGCTTCACAACCTATAAGCTCTGTAGTTTCTGCTAAAATTACCGCACCACCCTCATCGATTACAAAATCACTCAAACTTCCTAACGCAGGATTAGCACTAAGTCCGCTATAGCTATCACTTCCACCGCATTCTGTGCCTAAAATCAAATCACTGAAATCTCCTTCACTTTTTTGTAATTTTGCAGCACTTTCAAGCATTTCATTGACTATTTTGATACCATTTTCAATGGTATTTTTACTACCACCACATTCTTGTATCACTAAATATTCAACCTTTTTATAAGGCGTTGCTTCTTTGATTTTTTCTGCTACCACTTTGGCTTGTATCACCTCACAACCAAGCCCTACAATTAAAACACCAAAAACATTAGCATTAGTTCCATGGCCTATCAAAACATCTCTGGTTTGCAAAGCGTCAAATTCAAGCTGAGAACAACCATGCTGATGGTTGATATAAACCGCTCCATTGCATTTTCTAGCTATATTTTCACACACTTTATTAGCACAATGCACACTTGGTATAATAATGACTTTATTTCTTAAGCCAAATTTACCATCTTCTCTTCTATAACCCATTATCTTTTTCATATTTATTCCTTATCCCCACGACCTCTAATACCTGCAGTGTTGTGGATATGTACCCATTCCCCTGCACTAATATCACAACTTGCACTAGCTATAGCTTCTGCGTATTTGATGATAATTTCATCTTTTTTTATATCTTTTAGTGCAAATTTATGTCCGCTTGCAATATCATTTAAAAGCTCTATATTTGCCACATTTTCACCTTTTTTAAAGTCGCGCAAAGCTGTGGCAACATTGTCTTTTTCATTGACTATAATATATCCTTTCATAGTTTTATACCTGTTTCTTTTTCTATAGTTTTAATAAGTTCCTTAGCTTCATCAAAACGGGTAGATAATTCTTCTTTTGTAGCAGGTGATAAAGGATGAATACTAGCATTTGTAAATTTAAATCCTCTAGCCTTTAAAAGCAAAGCAAAACCCATAGGAAAAGCCATACTCATACCAAATCTTATAGCCTTTAGTAAACTTTTTTGTATTAGTAAAGCTCTGTCTATGTTTTTTTCATTGATTGATTTGTAAATTTCACTCATAAGTTCTGGAAAAACTCCACCTATGCTAGTCATAGAACCTTTTGCACCCGCTAATAATGCACCTGCATAAAATTCTTCTCTTCCTACAAAAACATCAAAATCACTAGGTGCTACATCTAAAATATGATTTAAAAGCAAAGCATCCCCACTACTATCTTTTATACCCACAACATTATCAAGCTTTGAAACCTTTTCTATAAATTTCAAACTAAGTGCTGGTGCAAAAAGAGGTATATTATAAACATACAAAGGAAGCTTTACTTTAGAAGATAGATCTTTTACATACTCAAAAAGTGCATCTTCGCTTAATTTATAATAATAAGGCATAGCAAGCAACAAAGCATCAAGATCTAATTCATGAGCTTTTTGCGCCAAAATAAAAGTGTTTTCATAAATTGTCGAGGTAATACCCGTGATAATAGGTATATTATTTTTTGCAGCCTTTTTGGTAAGTTTCATTAATTTAACTTGCTCTTCCACACTTAAAGCTTGAGAATCTCCTGCACTTCCGTTACAAAATAATCCGTTCAAGCCTTTAGAAATACCAAATTCACAATAATGAATAAATTCTTTTTCATTGATACTTCCATCATCTTTATATGGAGTAAGTAAAGCCGGTAAAGTTCCTTTTAAAATTCCCATTTTTATTTTCCTTTCGTATATACAAAAATATATTTATATACAAAAAATATAACAAAATATTTGTAAAAAAATCAAGCTGTTAGCTTGGTAAAAATTCGTATTTTATTCTTATTAACTGCCAATTTTTACAAAAAAATATTAAAATTAATAAATAATAAAAATTATGATTTTATGTTACTAAAAGTAAAAAATATGCTAAAATTTATAAAAATAAAACAAGGATAAAGACAATATGCATCAGCCCACTCTTAGAGTGTTAAATATTCTAGAATTACTTGCAAAAGAAAAGCTTACCTTAAGTGCTATAGCTAAAAAACTAAACATTCCTGCTGGAACTCTTTGGCCTATTTTACAAACTCTTCAAGAAAAAAAATATATCAAATGTGATTTAAAAAATAAAAGTTATTATTTGGATTTTAAGATTATAGAATTAGGATGTAATATAAAAAACGAAAATAATATTTTTGAAATAATCAAAAAGCATATGAAAAATATAAGAAATTTAACCAATCAAACTTGTCAAATGGGAATTTTAAAAGATGGAAATGTGCTTTATTTAGAAAAAATTGATGCCAATAATACAGTGCAATTAAAATCTTTTATAGGCACTTCGTATCCTGCTTATGCAACATCTTTAGGCAAAGCCTTACTATCAAATAAAAATAAAAAGGAATTAGAAAAACTTTATCCTAAAAATTTTGATAAAATTACAAAAAACACCTTAAATAATATAAATGAACTCTATCAACAAATCAAACAAATTAAAAAAGAAAAAATTGCCATAGAAATTGGAGAAATGAATCCTCAAATTGAATGTATGGCTATAGGCATAGAACATAAAAATAAAATAATTGCTGCCATTAGTATATCTTATCTAATTTATTGCTCTAATAAAGCTTTTAGAGAAAAAAATAAAAAAATACTTCTAGAAGAAAAAAATAAAATAGAAAAAGTTTTAAAAATTTATTTTAATGATTTAGATACACTGTATTAATATAGCCCAGGAGGGCTATAAAATAGAGTTTTATTCTTGTTCTTTAAGTTTTAAATTTTGTTCACCATAAAGCCCTGTTCCAACAGGTATCATTCTACCTAGAATAACATTTTCTTTTAAATCTTCTAAGTAGTCAAATTTACCCGCTATACTTGCTTCGGTTAGAACTTTAGTAGTTTCTTGGAATGAAGCTGCAGAAATCACACTATCACTTCCAATCGCTGCTCTTGTTACACCTAAAAGCACAGGCTCAGCAATAGCAGGTTCTCCACCCATTCTAATGATTCTTTCGTTTTCTTCACGGAATTTACGTCTTGAAACCAAATCACCCTCGATAAATTTCGTATGTCCACTATCTACAACTTTTACTTGTCTTAGCATTTGAGAAACGATAACTTCTATATGTTTATCAGAAATCACAACACCTTGTCCGCGATAAACTTGTTGAATTTCAGAAATCAAATAATAATGCAAGGCTTTTTCACCTAAAATTTTAAGCACATCATGACTTGAAACAACTCCATCTGTAAGTTTTTCACCTGCATGGATAAACTCGCCATCTCTTACTTGAATGTGTTTTGATTTATCTATTAAATACTCAGCACTTGTACCATCTTCTGCTTGGATAATAATTCTTTCTTTAGAACGCAAAGGTTTATCAAAACGAACAACACCATCAATTTCTGCAATCACAGCCGCATTTTTTGGTTTTCTTGCTTCAAAAAGTTCAGAAACTCTTGGAAGACCTCCTGTAATATCTTTTGATTTAGCTGCAGCTTTTGGAGTTTTTGCTAAAATATCTGCTTGAGCGATTTTATCACCATCATGAACAAAAATAACGGTTTTTGGTTCAAGCTGATAACGCACAGCCTTATCACCTTTTCCTGCAATTACCAAAGTCGGTCTAACTCCGCTTGGCAAATACTCATTAATCACTAAAGAACGCTTACCTGTAGCTTCATCAATTTGCTCATCAGCACTATAACCTGCTTCAATATCCTCAAAGCTTATAACACCATCAATTTCTGCAATGATAGTATTATTATAAGCATCCCATTCTGCAATCACTTTTCTTTCTTTTTTAGGAGCACTTGCAATGATGGTATTTGCATCATCGATTTTTTCACTATCATTAAATTCTATCTTAGATTCTCTTGGGATATAGTGTCTTTTTGCTTCTCTATCATTTTCATCAGCAATCACCACAAAGAATCCTTTTTCTTTAACAATATCGCCTTTTTTAACATTTTTTACTCTATCTAAACCATCGCCTTTAAGGATATAAAATTTAAGCGTTCCCTTTTCTCCTGCTTTGATATTTTGTACCACGGGCTCGCCATCTTCTACTAAAATTTCACTCGCAAAAGGAATACGATTAGGAACGTTCCAACCCTCTTTAATCACTTCCACGATACTTTCATTTTCTTCTACTTGCATACCACTTTGATATGGCAAATAAAGTTTTCCATCTATACTACCACTTACGCCTGCTAATTCATTTGGTTTAGCAAGATCGTATTTTCTTAGTATGTATTTTACTTCTTGTTTTTTATCTTTAATAGAAACAATCACATCTTCATGAATATTTTCTATATTAATCACACCTTTAAATGGAGTTTTGATTTTTGGCTCCACAAGTAAAATCGCCGCATTTCTACGATTTGCTACGATATTTTTACCTTCTTTATTTTTATAAGTTTTAAGATTATAAAATCTTATAAAACCTTCTTTTTGTGCGCTTACTTGTCTATCTTGTAAATCCGTACTTGCAGTCCCCCCGCTGTGGAAAGTTCTTAGAGTTAGCTGCGTCCCTGGCTCGCCGATAGATTGAGCGGAAATAATTCCTACTGCTTCACCTGGTTTTACTAATTTACCTTCGCCAAGATTGATACCATAACATTTTGCACAAATTCCTTTTTTAGCTTTGCAGGTAATAGGAGTGCGAATATTGACACTTTTTATACCGCTTTCTCCAAGAATTTTTGCTTTTTCCTCATCCATTAAAGTACCTTCTGCAAAAAGCACAGAATTTGTAATAGGATCGATCACATCTTCAGCTAAAACCCTACCTAAAATTCTTTCTTCTAAAGTTTCTATAATAGAACTATCTGCGGTGATTTCATTGATTTCAACACCTTCATGCGTTCCACAATCTTCAATGGTAATTTTTACATTTTGTGCAACATCGATGAGTTTTCTTGTCAAATAACCCGCGTTTGCTGTTTTAAGAGCGGTATCTGCAAGACCTTTTCTAGCACCGTGGGTTGAAATAAAGTATTCAAGAACATTTAGCCCTTCACGGAAATTCGAAATAATAGGCGTTTCGATAATAGAACCATCAGGTTTAGTCATAAGTCCTCTCATCGCAGCAAGCTGAGAAATTTGAGCCGCACTACCCCTAGCACCAGAATCTGCCATCATATAAATAGAGTTAAAACCTTCTTTATCTTTTTCTACAAGCTTCATCATCTCTTTTGAAAGAACATTGTTTGTACTTTTCCAAATATCAATGATTTTATTGTATCTTTCCCCTGAAGTAATCAAACCGAGATTATAAGAATTTTGAATTTCTCTTACTTGTTTTTTTGCTTCATTGATAGCTTTTTGCTTGTCATTAGGAACAATAATATCTGCAATCGAAATTGAAATACCTGCTTTCGTTGCATACTCAAAACCTAAATTTTTAAGTCTATCCAAGAAACTTGCTGTAATCTCTAAACCACCTTGTTTATAAACATAATCCACAAGCGCGGCAATGTCTTTTTTCTTTAAGACTTTATTCCAACTATTTTCAGGCACAAAATCAGGTAAAATGGATTTAATAATCAATCTTCCTGCTGTAGTAGTAATCTTTCTACCATCTATCATAGTTTGTATACTCGCATGAATATCCAAACACTTGCTTTCAAGTGCCATCATCACTTCATCAATGCCTGTACAAATTTTATGCGAACCTTTAGCACCTGCTTTTTCCAATGAAAGATAATAAATTCCTAAAACCATATCTTGCGATGGAACGGTTACAGACTTACCGCTTGCTGGCAAAAGAATATTCATTGATGAAAGCATAAGCACTTTACATTCTGCAATAGCCTCTTGAGAAAGCGGTACATGCACTGCCATTTGATCCCCATCAAAGTCCGCGTTAAATGCTGCACAAACCAAAGGATGAAGTTGTATAGCCTTACCTTCCACTAAAACAGGATGAAAAGCTTGGATAGAAAGTTTATGCAAAGTAGGCGCACGGTTTAACATAACAGGATGTCCTTTTACTACCTCTTCTAAACATTCCCAAACTTCATTGGTTTTGTTTTCTATCATTTTTTTAGCTTGTTTTACTGTAGTTGCATAACCTTTTTCTTCAAGCTTAGCTAAAAGATGTGGTTTAAAAAGCTCTAAAGCCATTTTTTTAGGTAAACCACATTGATCCATTCTAAGTTTTGGACCCACAACAATAACACTACGACCTGAGAAATCCACTCTCTTACCTAGTAGGTTTTGTCTAAAACGCCCTTGCTTTCCTTTGATAATTTCACTTAAAGATTTTAATGGGCGTTTATTTGCTCCTTTTACAGCATTGGCACGACGACCGTTGTCAAAAAGTGCATCAACAGCCTCTTGAAGCATTCTTTTTTCATTTCTGATAATGATTTCAGGTGCATCAAGCTCCATAAGTTTTTTAAGACGTGTATTTCTATTGATAACACGACGATATAAGTCATTCACATCAGAAACTGCAAATTTCCCACCATCTAAAGCCACTAAAGGACGTAAATCTGGCGGTAAAACTGGGAGATTTGTAATCATCATCCATTCAGGACGATTTGGTACGACTTCATCGCTATCGGTATTGGCGTTTAAATTTGAATTTAAGAAATTTTCTACAACTTTTAAGCGCTTAATGATGGTTTTTTTCTTAGCCTCTGAATTTGTAGCCGCCATTTCTTCTTTAAGCTGATTTAAAAGTGCTACAAGATCTAAATTTGCAAGTAAATCACGAACAACTTCTCCACCCATTCTTGCTTTAAAGCCACTATTTTCATAGCGTTGCATTAAATTTTGATATTGCTCTTCGTTTAAAACATCACAATATTCTACTTTTTTAGTACTTTCGTTATCATAGAAAGCATCACCTGGATTTTCAACGATATAAGCTTCATAATAAAGCACACGCTCAAGATCTTTCATCTTAACACCCAAAAGCGTTCCTATACGACTCGGAAGAGAATTAACATACCAAATATGAGCCACAGGAGTTACAAGCTCAATATGTCCCATTCTAGAACGACGCACTTTTGAATTTGCTACTTCAACACCACATTTTTCGCACTTAACACCTTTAAAACGCATTTTTTTATACTTACCACAAAGACATTCATAATCTCTTATAGGTCCAAAAATCTTTGCACAAAAAAGCCCATCTCTTTCAGGCTTTAAGGTTCTATAATTGATAGTTTCTGGTTTTTTTACTTCTCCATAAGACCATGATTTGATTTTTTCAGGACTTGCAAGTCTTAGTTGAAACGCTTCAAAATCCCTAGGTCTTGCATCTTCTTTGATTTCTATTACTTTAAATTTACTCATTATCTTCATCCTTATCAAAAATCTCAACATCTAAAGCAAGAGATTTAAGCTCATTGGTTAATACAAAAAATGTTTCAGGAATTCCTGTTGCTGGAACATTTTCACCTTTTGTCAATGCTTTATAAGCACTAAATCTACCTTCTACATCATCTGATTTTATGGTTAACATTTCTCTTAAAGTATGAGCCGCTCCATAAGCTTCAAGTGCCCAAACTTCCATTTCTCCAAATCTTTGACCTCCAAAGAGTGCTTTACCACCCACAGGTTGTTGGGTAACTAAGCTGTAAGGTCCTGTACTTCTTGCGTGAACTTTCTCATCAACCAAGTGGTGGAGTTTTAGCATATACATACATCCCACATGAACACGCTCTGCAATTTTTTCACCTGTGCGTCCATCATAAAGTTCTGTTTTGCCGTCCATATCTATCTTGGCCATTTCAAAAAGCTTGCTAAATTCTTCTATATTTACACCTTCAAAAACAGGAGTAGCAAATTTAACTCCTTTACTCCAGTCTCTAGCATAGTTTAAAAGCTCTTCATCGCTTAAGCTTTTAATAAATTCTTTTTCACTTGCAAGTCTTGGAATAGAACAAATTTCAAGCATTTTTGCTCTTAATTCTTTAAGAAAATCTTTTTGCTTTCTGTCAAAAATTTCTTGAATCTGATCTCCGAGTCTAAGTCCAATTAAACCCAAATGGCTTTCTAAAATTTGGCCTATATTCATACGACTTGGAACGCCAAGTGGATTAAGTGCAATATCTACACTTTTACCATTTGGTAAATAAGGCATATCCACTTCAGGAACTATAGTTGAAACTATACCTTTGTTTCCATGACGTCCTGCCATTTTATCACCAACTTTAAGCTTTCTCTTTGTAGCAATATAAACTTTAACAAGCTTAATTACCCCACTTGGTAAAATATCATCTTTTTCTAAAATTTCAAGCTTTTCATCGTGTTCTGCTTTTAATTTTTTCTTCTCATTTTGGAAATGATTTTTTAAATCATCGTATTCTTTTTGAATCTCTTTAGAATAAGCTTTAATCAAAGTTGTTAAAGTAAAACGATTGATTTTTTCAAGTTCGCTAATATCTGCAGTTTGTCCTTTTTTATAATTTTTATCTCCAATTTTTTGATCGCTATTTAAAGGGGCTTTGGAAAGAAGAGCACAAACACGAAGCATTTCTTCTCTATCCATCATCAAAAGTCTATCATGGTGTTCTTTTTCTAAAGCCATTTTTTCTTTATCATAAGATTTTATTGCGCGATCGTCTTTTTCATAGCCTTTTTTAGTGAAAATTTTAACATCCACAACAACACCCTCTAAAGAAGCAGTTGCATAAAGGGATTTATTCACAACATGCCCTGCTTTTTCTCCAAAAATCGCTCTTAAAAGTCTTTCTTCAGGAGTTGGTTTAACCTCACCTTTTGGAGAAACCTTACCCACCAAAATCATACCTGGTTTGATATGGGTACCAATTTTTGCAATACCGCTCTCATCAAGATGCGCAACATCTTCTTCTTTTACATTTGGGATATCTTTGGTAATTTCTTCTATACCGTCTTTTAGTTCTCTTGCTTCAATTTCTTTTTCATAAATATGCACGCTTGTAAAGGTATCTTCACGAATAATTCTCTCACTTACAACTATAGCATCCTCATAGTTATAACCATTCCAAGGCATAAAAGCGATTAAAGCATTTTTACCTATAGCAAGTTCGCCTTGATCCATAGAAGGACCATCTGCGATAATTTGTCCTGCTTTTACTATATCACCTTTTTTAACAATAGGATGTTGAATATAATTTGTATTTTGATTGGTTCTTAAATTTTTCTCCATAGTGTAATGGTCAATAAATGGACCTTTATCATCTTCACCTAAAATGAAAATGCTTTTATTATCCACTTTCTCAACCACACCGCCACGCTTTGCTTTAACAGCTTCCCAAGCATCACGCGCAATAATTTGTTCCATACCTGTTCCTACTATCGGAGCTGAAGCAGTAAGAAGTGGCACAGCTTGACGTTGCATGTTTGAACCCATTAGCGCTCTGTTTGCATCATCGTGCTCTAAAAACGGAATCAAAGAAGCTGCAACCCCAACAACCATACCTGAGCAAAGATCGATTAATTGCACTTCTTCGCGTCTTGCAAGTATAGTTTCACCATCTTGTCTAGCCTCAACAAATTCTTCTACTATATTGCCTTTAGCATCAACCTTAGTTGAAGCTGGTGCGATAAACAAACCTTCTTCTTGTGTCGCTGTAAGATAAACAACTTCATTAGTCACTTTACCATTTACAACTTTTTTATATGGCGCTTCAACAAAGCCAAGTTCATTTACTTTTGCATAAGTAGAAAGAGTGTTAATCAAACCAATATTTTGACCTTCAGGTGTTTCAACTGGACAAATTCTACCATAATGCGTCGCGTGAACATCACGTACTTCAAAACCTGCTCTTTCTTTTACAAGTCCACCTTCACCAAGCGCTGATAAACGACGCTTATGAGTAACCTCGCTTAAAGGGTTGGTTTGATCCATAAATTGCGAAAGCTGACCTCCTGTAAAAAATTCAATGATGGTTGTAGTAATCATTTTAGGATTGATTAAATCATAAGGCATTACTTTATCAAGATCCGCATTTAAAGAAGTAAATTTATCTCTGATCGCCTTTTGCATTTTTGCAAGACCTAAATGAAGTTCATTGGCTAAAAGTTCACCTATAGAACGGATACGACGATTTCCTAAGTGATCTCTATCGTCAATATGTCCTTTACCATTTTTTACTTTAATTAAATATTTTGCAGTTTTAATAATATCTTCATTAGTCAAAACAGTAACATACTCAGGCACTTCAAGACCTAACTTATGGTTCATTTTCATACGACCTACCTTGGTAAGATCGTATCTTTCAGGATTGAAGAATAAATCATTTACAAAAGCCTTCGCTGCATCTTTTACCACAGGTTCACCTGGACGCATAACTTTGTAAATTCTAATCGCAGCTAAATCATTTTCATCATCGATATTTTCACTTTGTTTAAGAAGTTTTAGAGTTTCTCCATCTTGAGCAAAGGAGTTAATAATCGCTGCATCAACGCCATTAGCCAAGTCATTTGCTATATCAAAACTTTTTTGCTCTTTAATCTTAGCAAGCTTACTCTCATCTAACAAAGTTAAAGAATCAAATAAAACCTCTCCACTTTCTTTATCAATAATAGGATTTGCCAAATAACGATTAAGTAAAATTTCTACAGGATATTCTATCCATTTTAAACCATCTTTAATAAGTTGTTCTGCTTTTTTCTTTGTAAGTCTTTTCCCAGCTTGATGAACAATTTTGCCTTTTTCATCTTTAATATCGTATTCTATTCTATCCATGAAATCATTTGGATTAAATTCTGTTAAAAATTTATCTTTTTTAACATGTATGGTTTGAATAGGATAAAATAATTTAATAATATCTTGTTTTTTGTAGCCTAAAGCTCTAAAAAGCATAGTTACAGGAACTTTTCTACGCTTATTAATTCTTACATATAAAACATCTTTGGCATCGTATTCAAAATAAAGCCATGAACCACGATCAGGAATAATTTGTGCTGTATAAACAAGCTTATTTGCAACTGTTGAACTTTCTTCTTCTTTGAAAATTACACCAGGACTTCTATGAAGTTGATTAACCACAACCCTTTCAACCCCATTAATAATAAAAGATACACGATCAGTCATTAAAGGAATTTCTCGGATATAAATTTCTTGTTCTTTAATATCTTTTACGCCAACTTTTTCCCCTGTTTTTTCATCTTTTTCATGCAGGGTAAGACGGATTTTCATTTTTAAATTTACAGAATAAGTCAAACCTCTTTCCATACATTCGCGAATAGTATATTTTGGCTTACCTATTTCACTACCAACATATTCAAGACTCAATCTATTTTGTGGATCATGAATAGGAAAAATTGATTTAAAAACTTTTTCTATACCACTTTCGCCATTATCAAGATTTAAAAAATAATCAAAACTCTTTTTTTGTAATTGTAGAAGATTTGGAATTTCTATTTGTTTTGAAACGTTTGAGAAGTCTACTCTTAAACGATTTCCTAATTTATTATCTAACATATCACACATACCTCATGGTAAATTTTTGTAAATTTAAAAAAGAAGACCTAAAAATTAGGTAAAAATAAAAAAAGAAGACCTGCCTTAGCAAATCTTCTTCTAACTTCAAAGCTTAAATCACTTAAGTTCTACTTTAGCACCAGCTTCCTCAAGTTGTTTTTTAGCTTCTTCAGCCTCAGCTTTAGCTACACCCTCTTTTAGAGTTGAAGGAGTTTGCTCAACTGCATCTTTTGCTTCTTTAAGACCAAGACCTGTAAGAGCACGAACGATTTTAATAACTTCGATCTTTTTAGCACCGCCATCAGTTAAAACGATATCAAATTCAGTTTTTTCTTCAGCAGCTGCTGCACCACCACCAGCTACCGCACCGCCAGCTACCATCACAGGAGCAGCAGACACGCCAAATTTTTCTTCAAATTCTTTTACAAGTTCTGATAACTCAAGAACACTTAAATTTGAAATATATTCTAATACATCTTCTTTAGAAATTGCCATTTTTTATCCTTTATTTTATTTTATTCAGATTCTTTTTTATTTTTAAGCGCATTTAAACCTATTGTGAAATTGGTAATTGGCGCATTCCAAACTTGCAAAAGCATAGCAAGCAACTCGTTGCGTGAAGGCATTTTAGCCAGAGCTTTAACCTTAGCAACATCTGCAACTTCGCCTTCAATATGAGCTGTTTTGATTTCAAATTTATCATTATTTTCTTCAAATTTGACAGCTACTTTTGAAACGCTTAGTTGATCTTCGCCCCAAAGATAAATATTTGTATCTTTAAGAACTAGACCTGTTTTACCGGAATTATTAAGAGCAATGTTAGCCAAAGTATTTTTAATAATTTGAACTTTTACATTATTTTCTCTTGCATTATTTCTAAGCTCTTCTAGTTTTTTTGTGCTAAGACCCCTGTAATTACAAACCACAACAGCTTCGCTAGCTTTAAAACCTTCTTCAAGTTTAGCAATAATCTCAACTTTTTCGCGTCTAGTCACATTTTCTCCTTTCCGATTGAGATTTCAAGTAGAGTGGAAATCCAATTAAGCATACGCCTCGACTATCTTCAATCTAAAATAAACATCTCAAAAAATTAAAAATTTTTTCAAATGTTTATTTTAAAACAAAAGAGTTGCAAAAAAGCAACTCTTATTTCATATCAAGCAATTCTTGCGTTTCAAGCTTTACAGAAGGGCTCATTGTTAAAGATAAAGCCGCATTTTTAATATATCTACCTTTAGCTGCAGCAGGTTTGTGTTTGTTAATTGCTTTTACAAAAGTGCTAACATTATCCCATAATTGTTCTTTAGAAAAACTTACTTTACCAAGACCTGCATGGATATTTCCTTGCTTATCAACACGGAAATTTACCTGACCACTTTTTGCATTATTAACCGCTTGAGCAACATCCATAGTAACCGTTCCAGTTTTAGGATTTGGCATTAAACCTTTAGGCCCTAAAATTCTACCAACTTTACCAACAAGTCCCATTAAATTTGGAGTAGCAATTAATACATCAAAATTCATATTACCTTTTTGAATTTCTTCTACTAAATCATCACTACCCACAATATCTGCACCAGCATTTTTCGCTTCATCAGCTTTTGCGTCTTTTGCAATTACAGCAACGCGAACTTTTTTACCTGTTCCTGCAGGTAAAACAACAGATCCTCTTACCATTTGATCTGCATGTCTTGGATCAACATTAAGTTTTAAAGCAATCTCTACAGTTTCATCGAATTTAGCAGACTTTAAAGTCTTTACTGTATCAATTGCATCACTTAAAGCATACTCTTTATTTGAATCAATTTTTTGTGATAATTCTTTTAATCTTTTTGCTATCTTAGCCATTTATTTTCTCCGCATTTTAAAGTGCTACCGCCTTTTTTACCTTGGCGGTGAAAGGATTAATCTACGATTTCAACACCCATAGAACGAGCTGAACCTGCAATAATTTTAGCAGCTTGATCTCTATCTTTAGTATTTAAATCTGCAATTTTCTTATCTACTATTTCTAAAACTTGAGCACGAGTTAACTTGCCTACCTTATTTTTAAGTGGATTATCCGTACCTTTAGAAATTCCAGCTACTTTTTTGATCAAATCCGTAGCTGGCGGTTGTTTTGTAATAAAAGTAAAACTTTTATCTGCATAAACAGTGATAACAACAGGGATATTAAAACCTGCCATATCTTTTGTTTTTTCATTAAAAGCCTTACAAAACTCCATAATATTAACACCTTGCTGACCCAAAGCAGGACCAACAGGTGGTGATGGGTTTGCTTTTGTGGCAGCAATTTGCAATTTAATTTCGCCTACGACTTTTTTAGCCATAACAAATCTCCTTACTTGATATAAATTAAATTATTTTCTCAACTTGAGAATATAAGATCTCCACTGGAGTTGAGCGTCCAAAAATAGAAACATTTAATTTTAATAAACCACGAACCATATCATACTCTTCTACAATTGCAGTAAAGTTTGCAAATGGCCCTTCTGTGATTCTCACATTTTCCCCTTCTTCAAAAGAAATCTTTGGCTTAGGCGCTGCACGATTGTGAACTTTTTCCAAAATTAAATTAATATCTTTTTCTGTTAAAGGGGTTGGCTTTTTGGATTCTCCAATAAAACGACCAACCTTTGGAAGAGATTGAATGCGATGCCAAAGCTCTGTATTTAAATCAAGAAGTGCAAAAACGTATCCTGAATACAAACTTCTTTCGCTAATCTTCTCCTTTCCATTCTTAAATTCAATAACATCTTCAGTTGGAACAACAATTTCTTTAAGTTGTTCTTCAATTCCGTTATCTTTTACTAAATTTTCAATGGCTCTTTTAACTGCCATTTCACTGCCAGCATAAGTTTGAATTGCATACCATTTATGAGTACTCATTTACTCTCCTTATACGATCGCAGAAACAATAGAGGACATAAGCCAATCCACTAACGCCAAAAACAAAGAAATCACCGCAACAACCACAAAAACTGCAATGTAGGCATTTCTTACCTGTTCTTTTAAAGGAAAAATTACTTTCCTTAATTCGGCTTTTGATAATTTAAAATAAGTTATTAATTTTTCCATTTATTTAAACCTTAATTATGGCAGGGCAAGAGGGATTCGAACCCCCAACCATCGGATTTGGAATCCGGCGCTCTACCGTTGGAGCTATTGCCCTAAGGCGCAAGCTTAACTTTTTAGCTTAACTTCTTTGTGAAGTATATGTTTTTTTAATCTTGGGCAATATTTTTTTAATTCTAATTTTTCAGTAGTATTTTTACTATTTTTATAGGTACTATAATTAATATCACCACATTCTTCACACTTTAAACCAACTTTAATTCTCATTTTAATTTTCCTTAAAAAATTAAAGCCAAGCTTTTAACTTGGCTTTATTAAATTATTTAATAATTTTAGAAACAACACCTGAACCAACAGTTTTACCACCTTCACGAATAGCAAAACGAGTTCCTTCTTCAAGTGCTACTGGAGCGATCAAGCTTACAGTAATTCTCACATTTTCACCTGGCATAACCATTTCAACACCATCAGCTAATTTAATCGAACCTGTAACATCAGTTGTTCTTACATAAAACTGTGGTCTATAGTTGTTAAAGAATGGAGTATGTCTTCCACCTTCATCTTTATTTAAGATATAAACTTCAGCTTCGAAGTCAGTGTGTGGAGTAATTGATTTTGGTTTAGCAAGAACCATACCACGGATAACTTCTTCTTTTTTAGTACCACGAAGAAGAACACCTACGTTATCTCCTGCTTCGCCTTGATCCATTTCTTTTCTGAACATTTCAACACCTGTTACAGTTGTTGTTTGAGTATCTTTAATACCAACGATTTCGATAGTATCACCTACTTTTACAACACCTTTTTCAATTCTACCTGTAACAACAGTACCACGACCTGAAATTGAGAAAACGTCTTCAATTGGCATCAAGAAGTCTTTTTCAGTATCACGAGTTGGAGTTGGAATATAGCTATCAACTGCAGCCATAAGATCCATAATTTTTGCTGACCATTCACCATCTTGTCCAGCTTTAGCTTCTTCAAGAGCTTTTAAAGCAGAACCAGAAATAATAGGTGTATCATCGCCTGGGAAATCATAAGAGCTTAATAATTCTCTAATTTCCATTTCGACTAACTCTAAAAGTTCAGCATCATCAACCATATCTGCTTTATTCATAAAAACAACAATATATGGAACGCCTACTTGACGAGAAAGAAGAATGTGCTCTCTAGTTTGTGGCATAGGGCCATCTGCAGCAGAAACAACCAAGATCGCTCCATCCATTTGTGCAGCACCTGTAATCATGTTTTTAACATAATCTGCGTGACCTGGGCAGTCAACGTGTGCATAGTGACGATTGTCTGTTTCATATTCAATATGAGAAGTAGCAATAGTAATACCACGCTCTTTTTCTTCTGGAGCATTATCGATATTATCATAATCTTTAAGCTCTGCTAAACCTCTTCTAGAAAGAACAGCAGAAATAGCAGCTGTTAAAGTAGTTTTACCATGGTCAACGTGACCAATAGTACCAATATTTACGTGTGGCTTATTACGTGAAAATTTTTCTTTAGCCATTTTTTTCCTCCGTATAAAAAATAAATTGAGCAAAGCAAGTCTTATATCTATATAATTTTTTCAATTCATGGAGCTCATAGCGGGAATTGAACCCGCGACCTCTCCCTTACCAAGGGAGTGCTCTACCTCTGAGCCATACGAGCGCTCAGAAAAATTATACATAATAACAGACAACAAAAACTCTTAATGGGATATATACTGTAAGTTAAAGGTTTTAAAATACAGCTCCCAGTTCTTTTAAATTATTGGAGCGGGAAACGGGACTCGAACCCGCGACCCTCAGCTTGGAAGGCTGATGCTCTAGCCAACTGAGCTACTCCCGCAAAGCATGGTGGTGAGTCGTGGATTCGAACCACGGAAGGCGAAAGCCAGCAGATTTACAGTCTGCCCTCGTTGGCCACTTGAGTAACTCACCATAAAAATATTGCTTTTTCAATATTCTGGTCAAACACTGCTAAAATAAATGGAGCTGGTTAAGGGACTTGAACCCCCGACCTGCTGCTTACAAGGCAGCTGCTCTACCAACTGAGCTAAACCAGCAAAAATAAAAGTGAGATTATAACTCAAAAAAAAATTTTTGTCAAGACTTTTTTAGTTTTTCTATAAAATTTTAGTCTTGTAAAGTTTATTATCATAAACCAATATTATTTTTATCTATTTATGATAATCAAACAAATTTAAAAATTTCTTTGCTCTTTCGCTTTTTGGATTTTCAAAAAAACTTTTAGGATCATTTTCTTCGATGATTTTTCCTTCATCCATAAAAATAATTTTATCTGCTACAGCTTTAGCAAAACCCATTTCATGAGTAACAATAAGCATAGTCATACCCTCTTTTGCAAGATTTAACATCACTTCTAAAACTTCTCTAACAATCTCAGGATCCAGTGCTGCTGTAACCTCATCAAAAAGCATTAACTCAGGATTCATACATAAACTTCTTACTATGGCAATTCTTTGCTTTTGTCCTCCGCTAAGCTCTCTTGGATAAGCATGAATTTTATGCAAAAGTCCCACCTTTTCAAGCCAAATTTTAGCCTCTTTTAAAACCTCATCTTTCTTTCTTTTTTGTACTTTCATGGGTCCTAAAAGTATATTTTCTTCAACACTTAAATGCTCAAAAAGTTCATAAGATTGAAAAACCATGCCAACTTTTTGACGCATTCTTGGCCATTCTTTAAAATCTTTATCTATTTTCTCATTATCAATATAAATATTACCACTTGCAATCTCTTCAAGCCCATTAATACAACGCAAAAGCGTAGATTTTCCACATCCGCTAGGACCTAAAATCACCACAACTTCTTTGGCTTTAACTTCTAAATTAATATCTTTTAAGGCGTGATGCGAACCATAATACTTTTGTAAATTTTCTATTTTTAGTATGCTCATTTTAGCTCCATTTTTTCTCTAATTTTCTTGAATATAAAGTGATAGGATAACAAAGTATAAAAAAGATAAAAAAAATCAAACCATAAATAATAAAAGGTGCAAAATCATTTTTATTATGAAATTCTATAATTTGTTGCCCTATCTTGACAAGCTCTACCGCTCCGATTAAATAAGCAAAGGTTGTACTTTTAATCATGCGAGTAAGTAAATTCATGCTCATAGGAGTTAAACGACGCATAGCTTGTGGAATAATAATATAAACAAAACTTTGCACCGTATTTAAACCTAAAGATGATGCACTTTCATACTGATGCTTTGGAATACTCTGCAAGGAAACACGCACTAAATCCATCATCTCAAAACAACCCCAAATGCTAAAGACAATAATAGCTGCACTTACAGAACTCAAATCCCACTCAAACCATCTAGGAAAACCAAAATACACCACAAAAAGCCATACCAAAAGTGGCATAACACGCACAAATTCTAAACCTAAACGACAAAAAGCATAGATATAGGTATTTTTAAAACTCATTAAAATTCCCAAAAACAACCCACCTATCGAAGTAATAATAATGCTGATAAATGAAATTTCAAGAGTGACAAAAAGCCCTTGCCAGAGTCTTAAAAGCGTATCGGTATTTAAAAGTTCAAGCATGAATCAACCTTTTTTCAAACTTTAGCAAAATAAAAGACAAAGGCAAAATAATGCACAAATATCCCATAAACAACAAAAACAATAGCTCATCTGTCTTATAGGTTAAGGAATTTAAACTCTTCATTAAATTCACCAAATCTGGCAAGGCAATAATACTAACCACTGAAGTTTCTTTGATTAAAAATATAATATTAGCACTAATACTTGGCATAGAAATAGCTAAAGCTTGCGGCAAAATCACATAACGCAAATTTCCAAATTTTGAAAAACCCAAAGAAAGTCCGGCTTCAAACTGCTGTTTTCTTATGGCTTCAAATCCCGCCCTTAAACTCTCAGCCATATAGGAACCCCCTAAAAAACTAAGTCCTACTATAGCACAAGCAAAAGAAGGTCTTAAAGTTTCTTCTACGCTTAAACAAATCACACTAAGCGGTGGAATTTGTTCTAAATGTATATTAAATTTAGGTAAAGCATAATATAAGAAAAAAAGTTGAATTAATAAAGGCGTATTTCTTGAAAACTCTATATAAAGCTTGCAAATATTTTCTAAAATTTTTATTTTAAAATAACTCATTAAAATACAAAACAAGCCTATTATCAAAGAAAAAATAATTCCAAAAAAGCTTAGTTTTATCGTAAGCCAAGCAGCTGTTAAAAAAGCAGGAGCTTGAGCTAATATAAAATCAAAATCCATTCTCTACCTTAAATTTTACCAAAGTTCTTTCATGATCATATCTTTATTTAAAATTTCAATTCTACCTTTTTTTGTATCAATAAGTTCTGAAATTTTAAGCTCTTTTAACACTCGAGATAAAGATTGTGCTCTAACATTTAAATCAATTGCAATTTGTTTTTGTGAAATTGTATCTAAATTTTTTTCATTTTCCAAAAGATACTTTAATAATCTCGTCCTTAAATCTAATGCATTTTGAGATAATTTCTTTTCTAAAATTTTAATTTTATCAAAAAGTGAACTGATGAGTAAAAAATTGAATTCTTTATTTTCACTGCATAAATTTTGAAAATTAATAAAATCAATTTCCAAAATTTCTCCATCTTCTTCAAAAATAGCATTAGCAGGATAATTTAATTTTTTAAAAGCAGGCATTTCTGCTATAAAATTTAGAGGATTAAAATAATGCAAAGTAATTTCTTTATCACTTGCTGTACTTTTATAAATGCGTATTTTTCCCTTGAGTAAAATAAAAAATTTTTTAGCCTCTTCGCCTTCATAAAATAAAATACTATTTTTTTGAAATTTTTTTAATTTTCCTACACTAGATAAAAGTTCTAAATAATCTTTCATTATATACATTTTCCATTCTTAACTTATGTTAAATTTAATTTATCTTATTTTTGCTATATTAACGCCATAAAATTAACATTTAAGAAAGGCTTATATGAAATTTGAAACAATTAATCAAGAAAGTATAGCAAAACTCATGGAAATATTTTATGAAAAAGTTAGAAAAGATAAGGATTTAGGTCCTATTTTTAACAATGCTATTGGAACAAGCGATGAAGAATGGAAAGATCATAAAGCAAAAATAGGAAATTTTTGGGCAGGCATGCTTTTAGGCGAAGGTGATTATAATGGGCAACCCTTAAAAAAGCATCTAGATCTACCTCCTTTTCCTCAAGAATTTTTTGAAGTTTGGCTAAAACTTTTTGAAGAAAGTTTAAATATAGTTTATAATGAGGAAATGAAAAATGTCATTTTACAGCGTGCACAAATGATAGCTTCACATTTTCAAAATATGCTTTACAAGTACGGCAGACATTAATTTGGCAATTTTTTTGCCAAATCTTTTTTCACCTCTTCTAAAATCTCCTCATCCTTAGAAAAATCAAAAAATTTAAACTCATTTCCATGTTGCATAAAACCATCGAGCAAATCTCCACTCAAACGATTTTTAAGATCAAGCTCTGCTATTTTAAACCCATCTAAAGTGCTAGCAAATTCTTTTAAACGACTCGGAATTTCTTTAAGCTTAGTATAAAGATAGCAAGTACTTTTAAGCCCTACACGGCCTACACGGCCACGAAGTTGATGTAAAGTAGCAAGTCCTAAACGTTCCGCCCCCACAATCACTATCATACTCAATCTTGGCAAAGAAATACCTACTTCCACCACTGTAGTGCTTAGTAAAATATTTCCCTCATCTCTAAAACGCTCTAAAATTTCATCTTTTTGTTTATCTTTTCCATGAGTTACAAAAACTTTTTCATAATGACTCTGCCAATATTCTTTAGCCTGTTCTAAAGAAAGATAAGGAATCTTATCACTAGCACTCACTAAGGGATAAATAATGATAATTTGATGATTTTTAGAAATTTCTTCCTTGATCTTCTCGCTAAGCTTAGAAAAACCTTCATTTTGTATGCAATAAGTTGTAATATCTTTTTTAAAAGGCATTTGTTTAATAAAGCTAAAATTTAAAAGTTCAGATTGTATCATGCTTAAAGTTCTTGGAATAGGCGTAGCTGAAAACTGTATAAAATGAGGGGCAAATTCTTGCTTATTTAAAGAATGAATTTTCTCACGCTGAGCTGATCCAAAACGATGTTGTTCGTCTATCATTACAAGTACGGCATTATGGCTTTCTAAATGAATTAAAGCATGAGTGCCTATGATAAGATTTGCTTTTTGAATATTTTGTTCTAAATCTTTTTCTTTTTTACCCCCTTTAATAAACAAAATATTCATAAAATCAGGTAAAAATTTCTTAGCCTCTTCATAAAGCTGATACGCTAAAATACTAGTAGGTGCCATTAAAATAGCTTGCTTAGGATAAACCATCAAAGCCGCACCAAGTAAAACCAAGGTTTTACCACACCCCACATCACCCATAATCACACGCCTTTTGGCTTCTTTTGAGTGTAAATCTTTTTCTATGTCTTTTAAGGCGTTAAGCTGATCTTTAGTAAGAGAAAAAGGCAAATCCTTAATCCAATTGGCTATATTAAAAACATTGATTTGATGAGCTTTAAAATGCGTTTTTTTAGCTTTTAAACGCTTTAAAAAATTATATATTTCTATGTATTTTAAATCTTTGCTAAAATTTTGCAAATTTTCAAACATAAAAAAACTTTTTTCATCATAGGCATGTAAATTTAAAAGAAAATGTATATATTTATCCTCTATGCCACTTTCTTTTAAATTTTCATAGTTAAGATATTTATGTATAAAAGCAGCAATTTTTGTATCTTTTAAGCCTAAAATTTGATACTTTGGACTAAAACCCTCAAAAGAAGTTAAAATTTTAGGATTGTTAAATTGCCAAGTGTGATTAAAACGTGAGAGTTTAGCATTAAAAATAAGCTCTTTTCCTACCTTACAAATCCCAAAATGCCAAGCTCTAGGATGAAAAAACACAAAAGAGATATTTTCTTGCCATTCTTCACAAAAACCCAAACCAAAAAGTTGATTTTTTCTTGAACTAACGCTTTTTATAGTGATTTTTTGGGTGCAAATTTCATTTTCTTTAGGATTTTTACTTGGATTTAAATTTTCAATTTTTTTAGGTAAAAGAAGCGCTAAATCAATAGCGCTTCTAATTTTTAATTTTTTAAAAAATTCAAAATCACTTTCTTTAATTTTCATTTTGTATGCTTGCAAAACTTATATTTAAAAGCTCTTGATGTTTTTTAATATAAGCATTGATGGTTTCAAGTTTAACCTTTTCCATAAGTTTTAACTCTTCTTTACAATATCCCAAATTTAAACCTTGATAAAATTCATTAAAGGCCATAGATAAACGCTTGCTTAAGCTTTCATAACGCAAAGGAGTTGATCCTATGAGAAAATTTTTAGCTTGATCAAGTTCGTTTTGAGTCATGCCATTTTTTATAAAATCTTCAAAAAGCTCTTTTACAATTTTTTTAGCTTCTTTAGCGCTTTCATTTTTAGTTTGTAAATATCCAAAAACTCTAGAAAAAGACATATTCATATCAAGCATAGCATAAGCTGAGTATGCAAGACCTCTTTTAACACGAATTTCTTCCATAATCCTTGAACCAAATCCCCCTTGTCCTAGCACAAATAAAGCAATTTTTGCAAGATATAAATCCTTATCTTTAAAATCGGCAAAAAAAGGCGTAGCAAAATAAATATAAGCTTGTTTACTTTCTGGGCGTAGCAAAATTTCATCTTTGATGTTTTTGCTTAACTCATATTTTTTTGGAGTATTTTTCTTACCTATTTGAAGTTTTGATAAGAGTTTTAAAAGATCTTCCTTGGCTTGTTTTTCTTCTAAATCTCCTCCTAAAATCACAACCAAATCGCTAAGATGGATAAAATTTTTATAAAAATTTTGTAAATCTTTTAAAGACAAAGTTTCTATACTTTTTTCATCTCCATCATTTGAACTTTGAAATTCTTTACATTTAAAAATTTGAGCATTGAGTAAATTTTTTGCTAAATAATCAAAATCACTATTTTTACTCGCGAGCTCACCTAAGGCATTGATTTTTAATTTTTGCAAAGTTTTTTCTTCTATTCTTGGTTTTAAAAGCAATTTTTCTAAACTCTTTAAAGCAAAATCAAAATTTTCTTTCAAGCAAGAAAGATTGATTTCCAAGCTTTCAAAACCACTACTTGCCTCTAAATTTATCGCTCTAAATTCTAAATCCTTAAAAAATTTATCATCCACGCCTTCATTTAAAATACGTGAAAACATCTTAGCTAAGCCTGCTATTTCATCATAACTTCTAGCACAATTTCTAAAGACAAGCTTTAAAACAACAATAGGAAAATCAGAATTTTTTTCAAAAATAAAAGGGATTTTAACACCCCTACTCTCTAAATACTGCATTAAAACCTTTCTAAAATTTCATAAGCGGTATTGCGTTTAGCTGGATTTTCGCCTAAACTTCTAATCAGCCTTATCATCTCATCTTGATTCATTCTATAACTTGCTCCTGCGGCACTTACTACATTTTCTTCCATCATGGTTGAGCCTAAATCGTTAGCCCCAAATTTTAAAGCAAGTTGACCTATAATCGAGCCTTGAGTTACCCAAGAACTTTGCAAATTTTTAAAATTATCTAAATAAAGTCTTGCTAAAGCTAAAAGTCTTAAATACTTGTTAGAACTTTGCTTCATAATCTCTGGATGTTTTTGGATTAAAGCAGTATTATCACTTTGAAAGCTCCATAAAATAAAAGCTCTAAATCCCCCTGTTTCATCTTGTAATTTTCTCAAATGCTCAAAATGATCGATGATTTCTTCATCATTTTCAACCGTTCCAAACATCATAGTAGCTGTACTTTTCATACCGATTTTATGAGCTTGGCGATGTACTTCTAACCAAGTAGCTGTATCGCATTTATTTGGTGCAATGATATCACGCACCCTATCGCTTAGCACCTCAGCACCTGCTCCTGGTATAGAAAATAAACCTTTAGCTTGCAATCTTTGCAGCACTTCAGTAATTGAAATTTTAGATGCTTTTGCAATATAAGCGATTTCAACTGCTGAAAAACCATGTACAGTGATATTTGGATAATGTTCTTTTATCCAAGAAACTAATTCTTCATACCATTCTATTTTTAATTTTGGGTGCACCCCACCTTGAAAAAGAATTTGTGTACCCCCAATAGCTTCAAGCTCCTCTATCTTCTTGCCTATCTCCTCAAAGCTTAAAATATAAGCATCATCTTCTTTATGATGGCGATAAAAAGCACAAAAAGAACAATCAATACAACAAACATTGGTATAATTAATATTTCTATCCACAACAAAAGTGGTAATTTTTTCAGGATGAAGTTCTAATTTTCTTTTATAAGCCATTTCTCCAAGTTCCGTTAAACTCGCATGATATAATAAATCTAAAGCTTCTTTTTTATCCAGTCTTTTCAAAATTTTTCCTTGTTTTTTTACATAATTAAAATAATTATAGCATTTAAAATATAAATTATGCTATAGTTTCGCTTATGAATTACATTGAACTATTAAAAAATAATAAAAATATCAGAATATTAGCTTCGGTTCAGTTTATAGTATATTTTGGAGCATGGTTTTCTCAAACTGGAGTTTTTACCCTTTTAGTCGAGCTTAATGCTCCTACTTGGGCAACAGCTACAAGTGCTATGCTTGCTTTTTTACCTGGAGTTTTGCTTGCTCCTATTAATGGCGTCATAGTAGAGAAAAATAAACCTAAAAAACTTTTACTCAGTATGATTAGCATAGAATTAATTTCTATTTTTTGTCTTATTTTTGTCACAAGTCTTAGCATGCTTTGGCTTTTGTTTATTTTAATCTTCATAAGACTTTGCGTTGCTTCGATTTATTTTCAAGCTGAAATGAGTTTATTGGCGAAAATTTTAACCCCTCAAGAACTTAAACTCGCTAATGAAATGCACAGTGTCATTTGGGCGATTTCTTATACAACAGGTATGGCAAGTGCGGGAATTTTTATTTATTTTCTAGGAGTTAAAACCGCTTTTTTATTTGACTGTGTACTTATACTCATAGGCATTTCTTTTTTAGTAAGATTAAGCATTCCTGATTTTCATCAAAAAACACAAAGTCGCTTTTTTACCATGATAAAAGAAGGATTTTTCTATGTTTTAAATAATAAAATAATTTTTCATCTTATCTTGCTTCACGCTTTTATAGGTTTAACTGCTTATGAAACCTTGGTTACGCTTTTAGCGCAACATCAATATAAAGAAGTTTTATCTGCTGCTTTAGTAATAGGGTTTTTAAATGCAGTACGTGCTTGTTCTTTAGCTATAGGACCTATGGTTTTAAGCAAATTTATTAATGATAAAAATTTATTTTACATGTATCTTGGTCAAGGTTTTGGTATTATACTTTGGGCTTTAACTCAATTTAATTTTTATATTTCTTTTTTAGGTTTAATTGGCGCAGGTTTTTTTACCTCAGCACTTTGGGCTTACACCTACACTATGATACAAAAAAATGCTGACAAAGAATATCATGGTAGAGTGATCGCTTATACAGATATGATTTATCTTAGTTTTAGCGCTATTATTTCAATGCTTATGGGCTTTTTATTTGAAATAGGCTTGAGTTTAGAACTGATTACAGGTTTATTGGGTATGATTTTTATCTTTGCGGCATTTTATTGGAAGTGGTTTTATAAAAAATATTTGTGAAAATTCACAAATATTTTAAATTTTAAACAAATCTTGAAGATTTTTCATTGCTTCTTCATTACTGATGGCATTATTTAGCTGCGATGAGCTTAATTCATTGAGCTCTATTTCATAACCACTTAACATAGAAGCAAGGCGAATATTAATACCATTTTTTCCTATAGCTTTACTTTTTTGTTCGCTATTTAAACTTACAATAGCTTTTTTATCTTCAATTTTTACAGAATTTACAATAGCAGGAGCTAAGGCACGAGAAATTAAAATTTCACTCTCATTTGTAAATTCTATACAATCAATATTTTCATTATGAAGCTCTTTGCTTACTGCATTAATTCTTACACCTTTAACACCTACTGTAGCACCTACAGGATCGATATTTGCTCCATTGGCCTGAAGAATGATTTTTGCTCTTTCACCTGGAATTCTAGCACATCCTATAATATTGACATAACCATCTTTGATTTCTGGAACCTCAGCTTCAAGTAAACATTCTAAAAATTTAGGACTTGTACGACTAAGCTCGATTTTAATACCCTTATCTGTATAAACACGGCGTATCACCGATTTTACCACATCACCTATTTTAAACTTTTCCCCTTTAATGCGATTTTTTCTTGGCAAAAAAGCTCTTAATTCATCTATTTCAATAAAAGTATTTTCTTCATTATCCACTCTAACAACTGTACCAAAAACCATTTGCCCTACTTTGTTTTTATATTTTTCAAAAATAGTTTGTTCTAATAATTTTTGTATATGATATTCAAGTTCTTTATGCAAGGTATTTACCGCAGTTCTTCCTAAATTTTCCAAAGAACATTCATAAGTTAATTCATCTCCTATTTCAACATCTGGAGCTTCTGATTTTGCCTTACTTAACGCGATAAAACTCTCACTTTTATTTTGTAATCTCTCGTCATTATCTGCTACTATGGTAATTTTTTGATAAAGATTTAAATTTTTAGGATCTACAAAAAACTCATATTCTTGTCCATAAATTCTTTTTGCAGTATTGATTAAAGCGGTAGCTACTTTTTCTTTTACATTCTCTAAGTTTAAATTTTTTTCATTAGCAATAGATTCGATAATATCTGCTATCTTTTCCATATTTTATAAAACCTTTTTTTGTGGGAAATTTAAAAATGTAGATAAAAATTATATCCTTAATAAGTTTAATTAAAAGTAAAATTTGCTAAAATTATAGATTAAAATGAAAATTCTTAAGGATTTAGCTATGGAATTAAAATTGGCAAGAACTTTGATTAATGAAAAACCTAAAAATATTAGCCTAGAAAAAATCGAAGAGGCTATAGAAAAAGAAGGACAAAAGTTTTTTTATTTTGATAAAGATAATACACACAAACAACTCATTGCCCTTGTAAATCATTTTGAAAAAAAAGGAGTAAGCATTTATCATAGAACCGTAAAATACGGACTTGATGATAATGATTTTATGTATGAGGTACATATTCTTTGAGTGCTAAAAAACTTTTTATCCAAACTTTAGGTTGTGCGATGAATGTCAGAGATTCTGAGCATATGATCGCAGAATTAACACAAAAAGAAAATTACGCACTAACAGAAGATATCAAAGAAGCAGATCTTATTCTCATCAACACTTGTTCAGTGCGTGAAAAACCTGTGCATAAACTTTTCTCAGAAGTAGGTGGTTTTGAAAAAGTTAAAAAAGAAGGTGCTAAAATAGGAGTTTGTGGATGTACTGCATCGCATTTGGGAAATGAAATTTTCAAACGTGCTCCTTATGTGGATTTTGTTCTAGGGGCAAGAAATATTTCTAAAATCACTCAAGCTATAAAAACTCCAAAATTTATGGGCGTGGACATAGACTATGATGAAAGTGAATTTGCTTTTGCAGATTTTAGAAATAGTATTTATAAATCCTATATTAATATCTCCATAGGTTGTGATAAACACTGCACTTATTGTATAGTGCCACATACTAGAGGAGATGAAATTTCCATACCTTTTAATATTATCTATAAAGAAGCTCAAAAAGCCGTTGAAAAAGGCGCTAAAGAGATTTTCTTGCTAGGACAAAATGTCAATAACTACGGCAAAAGATTTAGAAACGAACATAAAAAAATGGACTTTTCAGATCTTTTAGAAGAACTTAGCACTATAGAAGGTTTGGAACGCATTCGCTTTACAAGTCCACATCCTTTGCATATGGATGATAAATTTTTAGAAGTTTTTGCCAATAATCCAAAAGTTTGCAAATCCATGCACATGCCTTTACAAAGCGGCTCAAGTGAAATTTTAAAAGCTATGAAGCGTGGCTATACTAAAGAATGGTATTTAAATAGAGCTTTAAAACTTAGAGAACTTTGTCCAAATGTTAGCATTTCTACAGACATTATTGTAGCTTTTCCAGGGGAAAGTGAAAAAGATTTTGAAGAAACTATGGATGTTTTGGAAAAAGTGCGTTTTGAACAAATTTTTTCTTTTAAATACTCCAAACGCCCTTTAACAAAAGCCGCAACCATGCCTAATCAAATCGATGAAGAAACAGCTTCAAGAAGACTTAGCACCTTACAAAATCGTCATAGTGAAATTTTAGATGAAATTGTAAAAAAACAAGAAAATAAAACTTTTAAAGTTTTATTTGAAGAATTAAGAGCAGGCAATAGCATTGCTGGAAGAACAGATAATAATTTTTTAGTTCAAGTTGAAGGTAGCGAAGAACTTTTAGGGCAATTTAAAGAAGTAAAAATCACTAATGCAAAGCGTATGGTTTTATATGGGGAAATCGTTTAAAATCCATTGCTTAACATATATAATTTTCATCTTGCAATGGCTTATTTTTTTAAGCTGTAAAAAGCACTATAAAGGTGAAAAAGTTGACCGTAAAGCTAGTGTGATACTTTTTTGGCATGGAAAATTAGCACTCATGCCTTTTGCGTTTAGACATTATAGACAAAAAAATAAAAAAGCCTATGTCATGATCTCCCACCATAAAGATGGAGAACAAATTGCAAAAATCATCAAGCTTTTCGGTCTTGATACTGTAAGAGGAAGCACTTCAAGGGGTGCTAGCAGTGCACTTAGAGCTGCATTTAAAGTTTTAGAACAAAATGACGATATAGTTATCACGCCTGATGGTCCACGTGGGCCTTATCATAGTATTTCAGATGGTTCTATCATTTTGGCTCAAAAAAAAGAACTAAAGATAAGAATTTTAAACTACGAAGCAAATCGTTTTTGGAAATTTAAAAGTTGGGATAAGATGATCTTGCCAAAACCTTTTAGTAAGATTACTTATAGTCTAAGTGAACCTTTGGATATTTTATCTTTAGATAAAGAAAAAGCTAAAGAATTTCTAATGGAACAATTTGATAAAATTAGCTTAGCTGATCAATTTAAGGAATGAAATGTTATTTTTACTTAAAAAAATATTTCCACAACTTTTTATTAGTATTATTTTAGAAGATAAAAAAAATATTGTAAAAGCTTCTATTTACAGAGGAAATAAACTAATCAGTAGTAATGAAAAAACTTTTGATAAAAGTGAAAATTTATTAGAATACATAAAAAATTTAAGCAAGCATTTCTTATTTTACCACACTGCTTTATTTTTAGACGCCAAAGAACAAGGATTAATACCTAGTACAAATATTCAAGATTGTGAGCACTTTATAGGAAAAATCAGCTTACAGCATATTTTGTTTAATAATGCCCTTGTTTATACGGCTACCGAACATGTGGAATATTATAGCGAGCTTTTTGAAGAATATAGAGGTTTAGATTTTTTATATTCCCCTTTTGCTCTTCTTTACTACAATATGCAAAAAGAAAAACAGCCTGATGATCAAATTTTACTTTATGGATTTAAGCAAGGACATCTTTTGGCAATTATTGTTGCCAAAGGCAATACTATTTTATACGGTGATTTTAAAATATTTGAGCAAGAATTAGGTTTAGAGCTTGAACTTCCATCAGAAGATAATCAAGAAATTCAAAACAACAACGATGATACTGAAGTTACCTTAGATAACTTCAATGAAGCCTTAAATAATAAATTTGACCTACTTGATCAAGAAAATAATCTTGAAACTTTAGATAATAATGATAATTTTAATCTTGATGAATTAAATCAATTTAGCAATGATATGGAACTTTGCCGTTATATTATTACGAGCATTGAAAAATTTTATAATGATGATAAATATGCTGGGGTATTTATCAATGGTATTTTATTATATAGCGAATCAGATATTAACATAAGTGCTATTGATTTTTTAGAAAGTGAAACTTTTTTAGAGATAAAAACAAAACAAATCAACACCTTAGATCTTATGATAGAGTTGATGCGAAAGGAGCTTAAATGACTTATAGCTTCATACAGCCAAGAAAAAAACCTATTTTCACACTCTTTGATAAAATTTGGCTAGGACTTTTTGGTTTTAGTATATTATTTATCTTGCTAGTATATTTTACATATACAATAAAAATTGCATTAATCAATAGCTCTATCGATGATGAAAAACAACAAGTTATAGTGCTTCAAAATCAAACTAAGCAAAATGAAATGCTTTATGAAATTTTATTTGATCAAAGCCAAATAGCGAAAAATTTTAACACTCAAAATCAAATTATTAAAGAAAGCTTAAGAAATCTATTTGATATTATTGTAAAAACTGATAATATTACTCTTGAAAGTGTTGAACAAGACGAATATTCCTTAAAACTTATCGGAGTCACTCCTACAAGAGAAATGTTTACTCTACTTTTAGAAACCCCTTTAAAAAGCATCTTTGATCAAAGCTATACAACCTATTATCGCTTAGATAATGGGTGGTATCGTTTTGTTAGTATTAGTAAACAAATTCCAGGAGTTGCAGATGAAAGATAAAAGCCTAGAAGAAATTGATTTATTAAAGCTTATCATTTGCGCGTTAAGTTTTATAAGCGTTTGCACAGCCTTGATCTTATTTTTACTTTTACCGACATTAAAAAATTACAAACAAGCAAATCTTAGAGAAAACTCACAACTTGCTATCTTAAAAGCCGCTAAATCAAAATTTGACTTTAGTGAAAATAAAATATCAACTCTAAGAAGCGAAAACAACAAAAGTTTAGAGCAATTTGAGCAAAATTTTAATATAGGAAATTTTGATATTTTTTTACAAAAATATTTTCAAAATGTAAAAATTCAAGAAACTAAGCCCAAAAAACAAGAAAAATATCTAAAAAACCGCTTAGCCATTAAAGCGACAATGAACAATCCTAGAAGACTTTATGATTTTATTGATGCTCTAAAAAACTATAATAACTTAATCAAGCTTGATTATCCACTTAATCTTAAAGCAGGAGAGCAAGGTATCTCTATAGATCTTACTCTCAAAGTTTATTCAAGCTAAACTCACATCTTCGCCTTTTAAAATTTGATTCATAGTATTCATTGCACACATTTTTCCACACATGGAACATGAGTTTAAATCATCAGGACGACGCTCATTAAACATTTTTTTGGCCTTTTCTCCATCAATAGCAAGTTTAAACATTTTCTCCCAATCTATCTCTTGCCTAGCCTTACTCATCTCATCATCTCTTGCTCTTTCTTTTGGAAGTTTAGCTATATCTCCCGCATGAGCTGCAATTTTAGTCGCAACTATACCCTCTCTAACATCTTCTAAATTTGGAAGTCTTAAGTGTTCAGCAGGTGTTACATAACACAGCATATCAGCACCGCTAGCTGCAGCCACAGCTCCTCCAATAGCACCACTAATATGATCATACCCTGCGCCAATATCTGTTACCAAAGGTCCTAAGACATAAAAAGGCGCTCCTTTGCATAAACGCTTTTCTAATTGCATATTTGCCTCTATTTCATTAATAGCCATATGCCCTGGACCTTCTATCATTACTTGAACCCCAACATCCCAAGCCCTTTGGGTAAGAAGCGATAATTCTATAAGCTCTGAAATTTGCGCCCCATCACTTGCATCGTGAGTAGAGCCAGGACGCAAAGCATCACCCAAAGATAAAGTTACATCGTATTTTAAACAAATGTCAAGCAAATCATCATAATACTCAAAAAAAGGATTTTCAGCATCTTTCATCATCATCCAGGCATAAAGCACAGAGCCTCCTCTTGAAACTATATTTGTAAGTCTTTTACTTTGTTTAAAAATATGCGCTGCGCGAGAGTTAATACCTGCATGAATTGTCATAAAATCAACCCCGCTTTTAGCATGATGATATACAACATCTAAAAAGTCTTTGGCATTAATTTGTTTTAAATCTTTTTCTAAAAATCCTACTGCATCATATACAGGAACTGTTCCTATCATAGCTTTTGAAACATTAACAAGCTCATCTCTAAAACGACTTGTTTTGCCATAATTGCTTAAGTCCATAATCGCTTCTATGCCAAATTTATGAGCAAGCTCTACTTTTTTCATTTCCTCGCTATAATCAACGCAATCATTTGAAACTCCTAAATTTACATTAACCTTAGTGCGCAATCCAAAACCTATACCATTTGGATCAAGACTTTTATGATTAATATTTGCAGGGATAATAATTTTACCGCAAGCAATATTTTCAAGCAAAAAATCTTTACTTAAATTTTCTTTTTGTGCAACAATCTGCATTTCTTTAGTAAAAACACCTTCTTTGGCATAATTCATTTGAGTTTTCATAAATTTATCCTTTAAAAAATTTGGATAAATGAAGGGTGAGTATAAATTTTTAAAGTATTGAAATTTATAAATCTTCCCGACGCTGGCATTATCCAGATCCGGTTCGGTCTAAGCTTTTAGCTTACTCTCAGCCTGTTACACAAGCTCCCGTCATTTATGTTTTAATTATACACTTTAAATATTTATTTTTGCTTTATGCGTGCAGTTTTTGTAAAATTTATAAGTTCTTCTGTAGTTTTTATATGATAAGGAAGTTTTCCAAGGCAATATTTAAAAATTTCAGCAGCTGCTAAAGCATCATCTAAAGCCCTATGATGCGTATTTTCCACGCCAAGAAATTCTTTCAAAACCTCTAGTTTATATTTTGGACTTTCTATACAACATTGTGCAAATTCTATAGTGCAAATACGACGATTAAGCAAAATGCCAAAACCACACTCATTTAAAGCCTTAGAAATAAAACTATAATCAAAACGCACATTATGCGCTACAAAAATACTGTCTTTTAAAAAAAGCCTAAAATCACTTAAAACCTTTGCTAAACTTGGAGCATTTTCCACCATCTCATAAATAATACCCGTAAGTTCGGTTATATTTTCTGGAATTTCTTTTACTTTAATAAAACTTTGAAAGCGTCCAATTTCTTTAGAGTTTTGAATTTTAACCGCTCCAATTTCTAAAATTTCTCCCTTACTTACCCCACCAGTACTTTCTATATCTACTATACAAAAAATTTCATCTTTAATTTTTGTTGTGCGTGTTTTAAGGGTAAAAATATTATCTTTATTCAAAGTTAAGCCCAAACCCAAAAGCTCAAAAGTTTCTAAATCTAAATCAAAATTTTTTAATTCTTCAACTTTGGCAAACTCTTGCATCACCCAATCATAAGGTTTGCTTTGCTTATTTAATATAGAAATAATCTGATCAATTTGCTGTAAACTCAAAATTCAAGCTTTAAAGATGAAATTGCAGTTTTATAATCATTAGAAGAAAAAATATAACTTCCAGCCACCAAAATATCAGCTCCGGATTCTTCTAAATCGCTAGCATTTAAACCATTAACACCACCATCAACCTCTATAAAAACTTTAGCATTTTTTTTATCAATCATTTGGCGCAATTCTTTGATTTTTTCATGCACTAAAGGTAAAAATTTTTGTCCACCAAATCCAGGATTAACACTCATTAAAAGCACCATATCTACAAATTCTAGCATGTGTTTAATAGAATCAATAGGAGTGTGTGGATTTAAAACAATAGCAGGATGGATTCCTTGACTTCTTATATATTCACAAAGCCTTATAGGATGAACTTCGCTTTCCATATGAAAAGAAATGAATTTTGGTTTCAAAGGGATAAAAAGATCTATAAATTTACTTACATCTTTAACCATCAAATGCACATCTAATGGCAACTTACTAATAGTTGAAATTTTTTCGATCACGCAAGGTCCGAAAGTCAAATTTGGAACAAAGTGTCCATCCATTACATCAATATGTAAAAGATCCGCACCTACAGCTTCAATAGCTTTAACTTCTTCTTCTAATTTCAAAAAATTTGCAGACAATAAACTTGGAGCTACATACATGATCAAAACCTTAAACTATATATAAATGTGATAAATAATATTTTATCGACTTATATATTAAAAAAACTATAAATTATGGAATATTTTAAGCTTAATTTTGATAAAATCTCCATTTAAAAATTTTCATAAGGACAAGAAAATGGCAAGAGTATGTCAAATCACAGGCAAGGGTCCAATGGTGGGTAATAATGTCAGCCATGCTAACAATAAAACAAAAAGACGCTTTTTACCTAATCTCAGAACAGTTCGTGTAACTTTAGAAGATGGCACCACGAGAAAAATGAGAATCGCAGCTTCTACTCTAAGAACTCTAAAAAAACAAAATTCTAAATAATTTTGAGGATTTATTCCTCAATTTTAATATTTCAAATTTAAAAATAAACTTTAATAAATCACTTATATAACACACATTTAAAAATTATTATTAAGTTTATTATTTTTTAAGCCAAAAATATCTTTTAATAGTGTAAAATACCTTATTAAATGAATTTTAAATTTCACTAATACAAGGAGAGTTTATGCTACATGAATATAGAGAATTAATGTCAGAGCTAAAAGGTAAAGATGCTCATTTTGATAAACTATTTGATCGTCATAATGAACTTGATGACATGATTAAAGATGCAGAAGAAGGTAGAACTTCTCTTAGCAGCATGGAAATTTCAACCTTAAAAAAAGAAAAGCTTCATGTAAAAGATGAACTTAGCCAATATCTAGCAAATTATAAAAAATAAGGCAAAACAATGTTTGGAAGTAAAATAAACCATTCTGATCTTCAAAAACTTGAAGAAGAAAATAAAAATCTTGCACATAAAATTGAAAAATTTCAATCGGAAAATTTAGAATTAAAAAATAAAATTACATCATTAGAACAAGCGGCTTTAGAATCTAAACTTAAAACAGATCTTTTAAATGTTTTGTTAACTGGGGTTTTAAAAAATATTACTATTATTCAAGGCGATATGTTAGAAAATGTAAATAAGGCAGAAGTTATCTCCAGCTATTCTAAAACTTCTCTTGCTGAAATGGATGAACTTAACCATATTGCTAATTCTATCAATGCTTCCTTAGGGGATATTACAGAATCAGCCAATAAGACAAGAGATGTTGCAGGAACATTGCATAGAAGTGTTGATGAAATTACTAATGTAATCAATTTAATTAAAGATGTTTCCGATCAAACCAATCTTTTAGCTCTTAACGCTGCTATAGAAGCTGCACGCGCAGGTGAACATGGGCGTGGTTTTGCTGTTGTTGCTGATGAAGTAAGAAAACTAGCTGAAAAAACACAAAAAGCAACCACAGAAGTTGAAATGAATATCAACCTTTTAAAGCAAAATGCAAATGAAATGTATACTCAAAGTGAACAAGTTGAAAAAATTTCTATAGATTCTAATGCTCATATTATGAGTTTTTCCGAAAAATTTACTCACTTAGTAAATGAAGCGCATTCTACCAATTCAAATGCAGTTGGTATCGCTTCAGAAGCTTTCGTATCTTTAGCAAAACTAGATCATATAGCTTTTAAATTGAATGGTTATAAAGAAATTTTTTCCAAATCAGGAAAGCAATTAGCCGATCATACATCTTGTCGCTTAGGAAAATGGCTTGCTAGCACAGGAAAAGAAAGATTTGGGCAAAATAAAAGCTTCTTAAAAATTAACGAGCCACATGAAAAAGTTCATGAAAATATGAATAATGCTATAACAATAGCAAATACAGAAGATATTAGCAAAGATATTACTCAACACAGCATAATTAATAAATGTGAAGTTGCTGAAAATGCATCGCTTGATCTTTTCAATGTATTTAAAGAAATGCTTAATGAGTCAGATCATTAAAATCCTAGGTTGAACCTTTTTAAGGTTTAACCTAAATAATCTTTAATTTTCCCCACTTTTCCTTTAAAAACCACATATAAGCAAAATCAAGCAAAGGCGTTCTTATCATATTTTTACATTTTTTTTCAAAATCCTGCACCTTAACATAAACAGCTTCAATCTCTTCATCATCAACTCCACCTCCAGAAGAAATTTTATCTTTTTCATCAACTTCTGCGAAATAAAAGCTTTGCTTGCTTACACCTGAACCAAACCCTGTATAAAAATCTCCTATTTTTTCTAAATTTTTAGGAGCATATCCTAGTTCTTCTATACATTCTTCTTTTGCTATTTCCTCTAAAGATAATTTTTTATCTACAAGTCCTGAACAAAGCTCTATAGTATAGCCCATATTATCATCTTTTACATAATCTTTATCATGCATTTGATGATACCAAAGTGGTATACGAAATTGGCGTACAAAAATAAAACTTTCTAATTCTTTATGATACAAAAGCACTGAAACACTATCTTTAGATTCTATAAAATCCCAAGTACAAAGCCTACCATTGCTTTCATAAGCAAATCTCTTAGGCTTAATATAATTTGATTTTTCAAAAGAAAGTTCTTTTAAATTTTTAAACGCCATAATAAAACCTTTTATTTATTTTTCACATTGTACTTTATTTTTGCTTTTTTGAAAATATAAAGGTGATTAAAGCCTTAAAAAATTAAAAATCATATTTATAACTCAACCAAAAACTCCTTCCTTCTGTATAGTCTTGATAACGATTTGCATATCCAGCAGGATTGGCTCCAGCCCATTTAGTAACTTGCGGATCAAAGAAATTTTTATCAAAAAGATTTTGTACTACAAAACTTAAGCTAGATTGCTTATTGATTTTATAATTTATCCCTAAATCTACTATATAAAAAGGCTTATATTTTTGCCATGGCAAACTACCATTACCGCCACCTTTTGCTTTAGCTATAGTATCGAGTCTTGCTCGTGTTTTTATATAGGAACTAAATTTACCTCGCTCATAGTTTAATTTTAACATTGCTATATGTTTTGGTAAATTTTCTATTCTATCACCACCAAACCAATTTTTTTGACCATCTTTGTAGCGATTATCCATAAAAGTATAACTTGAATTTAGGCTAAAGCCATTGTAAGTTTTGGTATTAAATGCAAATTCTACACCTTTAGTCTGTGTTTTTCCAAGATTAATAGGACGAGTGCAAACAGTGGTATTGTTACAATTAATACCATTTTGCATACCTGTTAAATCTTCACTACTGATTTGATTTGTAAAATCAGTAATAAATCCTGTGATAGAATAATGTGCAAAATCAAATACCCTAAAATCAACACCCAATTCATAATTTATACTTTCTTCTGGTTTTAAGTCAGGGTTTCCAAAATAAGCATTATTATTGGCATAATTATAATATCCATTTGTCAACTGCTTGACAGCAGGAGTTTTATAGCCTTTTGAAACACCTCCTTTAAAGGCTATATTATCATTTAAGTGATAAACCAAATAAATCCTAGGGGTAAATTCAGAATCAAACAAATTGCTATAAATATAACGCAAACCTGTAGTAAAAATCAAATCATCGGTTATAAAATACTCATTTTCCCCATAAAGCGCAACCGTGGTTTGATCAAGATTTTTACCTCTTATTTGACTACCTGCGCTTGCTTGATCATTTTTTAACATCTCATAATCAATCCTTGCACCAAAGGTATTTACTAAATTACCGTATTGACCTAAATTCCAAGGTAAAACAACCTTACCTTCTCCTACCCAAATTTGACTATGTAACTCCTTATCCTTAGTGCTACCATATTGTAAATATGAGCTAGTTGAACCAAAATCATAATTACCATCATGATTTAAAACAACATTATCTTTAAACAGTTGCCTTTCGCTTTTAATAGCCCTACTACTTGTAGAATTCACTGAAATTTCATTAATATATCGTTCTATATCAAAATATATATTATTTTTATCATTTACTGTCCAATTAAGCCTAGAACCAAAACCTAAACTAGTAAAAGCACCTGGACTATGACTAGCAATTTGATAATTATCAGGTCTTTGTTGACTACTATTCCAAACCGGTGTAGGCCATTTTAAATCAGAAGTTGCCTTATCATAATACTTCAACCTTGCAGAAATTGATAATGTATCTTCAATCAAAGGAGTTGCCACATAAGCATTAAATCCCCCAGCATTGCCATAGTGATTAGAGTGCTGTTGTAAAAGAGTGTTAAATTCTATATTTGCCTCAGTCTTATCAGGATTTTTCTTAGTGATAATATTTATCACACCACCTACAGCATCACTGCCATAAAGTGTAGAAGCTGGACCACGTATAACCTCAATACGCTCTATCATAGACAAAGGTGGTAGATATCCTGACTCACTGCCACTAAAACCATTATCATAAAACCCATTTGCAACACTTTGACGTTTTCCATCAATTAAAACTAGAGTATAAGAACTACCAAAACCTCGTATGCTAAAATCATAAGTGCCTGTTTTATTCATAGTCACATCTACACCTGGAATATCTCCTATAGCCTCCCCTATATCCTTAATTGGCTTTTTTTCAAGCTCTTCTTTTGTAATGATAGAAATACTAGCAGGCGCATCAACCAAATCTTGTTCAAAACCACTAGCACTAACCACAACATCATTAAGTTGATATTTTTCTTCTGCTTTTAACAAAGCTCCAGATAAAATTAAAAAACACAGTAAACTTTTTTTAAATTTCATATTTTTAATTTGAGTCAAATTAATTCCTTTAAAAATAATTATTTTGATATTTAAAATCATTTTTGAAGTATAAAAAAAGAATACTTTTAATTAACTTAATTTTGATAACAATTATAAATAATAAAATTATTTAAAAAAGCGAAGTAAAAGCCTAAGCCTCTTGATAGGCTCCAAGCTTTAAAATTTTCTGCATACGATTTGCAGAAAGTTCTCGTACGTCAATATTTTCAAGTTCATTTAGAGATTTTTTTACATAATCAGCAATAGCTACTGCTGCAGCTTCTTTATTACGATGTGCACCATTTGTAGGCTCATCTATAACATCATCAATTAAACCTTGAGATTTTAAATCATCAGCCGTTACCTTCATAGCCTTGGTTGCAGCTTCACTTTTTGCAGGATCATTCCAAAGTATTGCAGCACAACCTTCAGGAGAAATTACTGAAAAAACAGAATTTTTCATCATTGCAAGTCTATCTGCAACCCCTATAGCTAACGCCCCGCCACTACCACCTTCTCCGATAACTATAGCAATGGTCGGTATTTTCAAATCACTTAATTCATATAAATTTCTAGCGATAGCTTCACTTTGCCCTCTTTCTTCAGCACCTATTCCAGGATAAGCACCTGGAGTATCTATCAAAAATAAAATAGGAATTTGAAATTTCTCTGCAAGTCTTGCTACTCTTAAGGCTTTACGATATCCTTCAGGATGTGGCATCCCAAAATTTCTAGCGATTTTATCTTTTGTTCCACGTCCTTTTTGCTCACCAATTACAATTATTTTTTTCTCTCCTAAATAACCCATAAAACAAACAATAGCAGGATCATCTCTAAAGGTACGATCACCATGTATTTCGTGAGCGTCATTTAAAATAAGTTCAATATAGTCAAGAGCATAAGGGCGATCTGGATGACGCGCTAATTGTAAACGTTGAAAATCGCTTAAATTCTTATAAGTTTTAGAAATTTCTTTTTCAAGATTTTTCTTTAAAATCGATACAGCTTCAGTATCTCCTTTAATCTGAGCATTGATAATGTCCTCATCAATTTGCTGAATATTTTTTTCAAAATCTAAATAAGAAGCCATATTAATCTACTTTTTTAAATACAACACAGCCATTTGTGCCACCAAAACCAAAAGAATTACTCATCACCACTTTTAAATCTACTTTTCTTGATATATTTGGAACATAATCAAGATCACATTCATCATCTTTTACAAGCTGATTGATTGTAGGTGGAACTACCCCATCTCTTAAAGCCATAACACTAACAACTGCTTCAATTGCACCTGCAGCACCCAAGCAATGACCTGTTTGTCCTTTGGTGGAACTTATAAGCGGGATATTATTGCCAAAAAGCTCTTTAATTGCTGCTGTTTCATTTTTGTCATTTACAGGGGTTGAAGTTCCATGTGCATTGATATAATCTACCTTTGGATTCCCTGCCATATTTAAAGCTTTTTTCATAGCTCTTAAAGGCCCATCTAAAGTTGGTGAAGTAATATGATGCGCATCTGCACTTTCTCCAAATCCAATTAATTCAGCATAAATTGTAGCACCGCGTTTTTTAGCCTCTTCATATTCCTCAAAAACTAAAGCTCCAGCACCTTCTCCCATGACAAAACCATCTCTTTCTTTGTCAAATGGTCTTGAAGCATGCTGTGGATCTTCATTTCTAGTTGATAAAGCTTTCATTGAAGCAAAACCACCTATACCCACAGGACAAATCGCAGCTTCTGCACCTATGACTAACATCTTTTTAGCATTTCCCAAAGCTATACTTTTATAAGCTTCTCCTATAGCATGAGTTCCTGCTGCACAAGCTGTAACACAAGAAATATTTGGCCCTTTAAGTCCATGCTCTATAGAAATCAAACCTCCTAACATATTTACAAGTGCTGAAGGTATGAAAAAAGGGGAAATTTTACGCGGACCTCGCTCGGAACAAATAATGGAATTTTTTTCTATGTTAGGCAAACCTCCAATACCAGCAGCCGAAACAATGCCAAATTCTTCTTTGTCTAATTCTTCACTAAATCCAGCATCCTGCATTGCTTCTCTTGCTGCTTTAATTCCAAGTTGTATGAAACGGTCAATTTTTTTTACTTCTTTGCCATCAACAACCTCTAATGGATCAAAATTTTTAACTTCAGCTGCAATTTGAACAGGAAAGTCTGTGGCATCAAAAAGAGTAATTTTATTTACTCCGCTTTCTCCATTGCAAATTGCTTTAAATGAACTTTCTTTATCTAAACCAAGGGCATTGATCATACCAATACCTGTAACTACAACTCTTTTCAAGAATAAGCTCCTTGCAAGAAAAAAATTATTTTTTTAGATTGTCAATATAATTTACAACATCTTCAATTTTAATTAATTTTTCAGCATCACTATCTGGAATTTCTACTTCAAATTTTTCTTCTAAAGCCATAATAAGCTCTACAACATCTAAAGAATCAGCACCTAAATCTTCAATAATTTTTGATTCCATTTTAACTGCATCTGCATCAATACTTAATTGCTCTATTACTACTGCTTTTACATCATCAAATGTTGCCATTTGTTCTCCTTCAAAAAATTAAAATAAAGCGTATTTTACTATAAAAAGCTTAAAATATTTATAGTTTTTCATTATACTTGAAAATAAAATATTAAAACATAAAGGAAAAATGATGCTTTTCTCTAATTTAATCAAAGAAAATCAAAAAATTTGGGATGCTTATCTACATCATGATTTTGTTAAAAAATTAGAAGATAAAAGCTTAAAGCAAGAAAATTTTCTTTTTTATCTCAAGCAAGATTATATTTATTTGCTTAATTACGCAAAATGTTATGCAAGATTAGCACTTAACTCAAATACTGCAAAAGAACTTCGTTTTGCTATGAAATTCCAAAATTATATAGTTGAAGGAGAAATGGAACTTCATCGTGCAATTTTATCTCTTGGCATTAATGCAGATGAACTCGATACAAAAAATGAAAGTTTAGTCAATATAGCCTATTCGCGTTATATGTTAAGCGTAGGTGAAAATGGAGATTTTTTAGATATGTTAGTTGCTCTTAGTGCTTGTGCTATAGGCTATGCAAAAATAGGTGCTGAAATTATAAATCGTTTAAAAAATGAAAATTTAAAAGATCATCCTTACAAAGAATGGATTTTGACCTATGGAAGTGAAAATTTTCAAAATGAAGCTAAAGAATTTGAAGATTTTGTTAATTCTTATACTTCAAGTGTTAGTGTACAAAAATTCCAAAAACTCAGCGAAATTTTTCATACTGTAACACGCTTGGAAGTGGCTTTTTGGGAGCATTCTTTAAGAATGGAATTAAATCTTTAAACATGGGCTTTTTGCCCATGTTTTTATGCAATTTTACTTGCATTAATAATATTATAATCTAAACCAACCATTTCTTTAGAAAGTCCTAATGCAAGTCCTACTAATTGTGATAAATGAATAATAGGCAATCTTGCTTTAGAATTAGTATAATCTTGAAATCTTTCTTGATAGATATCAAGCTGCATTTGACAAAGTGGGCAAGGTGTTACAACACAATCAGCTTGATTTTCACTTGCATTATTGACAATTTGACTAGACATTTTTTTCACAGATTTTTCTGCAGGATAAGAAGCATGAAAACCACAACAATCAAGGCGTTTTTCAAAAGGAACTATTTTAGCCCCTAAAACTTCTACTACACTTTCAAAACTTTTTGGATTGGTTGAACTTTCTTTTTTACCGAAAGCATCTTCAGGTCTTAAACTATGACAACCATAAAATAAAGCTACTTTTAAATTTGAAAGCGGCTTTTTCACCTTGCTTTTTAAATTATCCAAATCCTCATAAAGCTCCCACAAAAGACTTGTAATAGGTGTTGAACCTTGATATTTCATTCCACCTTGTGCTAAAAAAGTATTTATGCGTTCTTTTGCACCCTTATCAAGAGTATTTTTTGCTTTAGTTAAAGTTAGCATACAAGTACTACAAGTTGTAAGCATTGGCATTTTCATCTCTTCTGCTAAAGCAATATTTCTTGCATTAGCTACCAAAGTCGCAATAGGATCAACACACTGCGCTTGAGAAGCCCCACAACAACTCCATCCCTTAATTTCATTTAATTTCCAACCCAAAATAGGTGCAATAGCTTCAAGTGAAATTTTAGATTCTTTTGCAGCTTGAGATAAAACACAACCTGGAAAAAAAGCGTATTCTTTTTGCATATTTTACTCCTTAACAGCAGCTTCTTGTGCCGCCTTTATCATTTTAACCAAATCTTTATGCCCTTCTATTTCATCCTCACCAAAAACATGCATAGGATTCATTTTTCCTGCGCGCATAAGTTTAAAAGCTATATCTGTTTTGCCCATAGAACCTATAACACCCTCGGAACGCAAAGCAAGATAAATTTCATTCAAGCGTCCTGAACCTTCAACTAAATCTTTATAAAAAGCTTCAGCATGATCAGGCCCTAAGCCTTCATTTAAACCTTTTTTAATCGCCATCACTCTTAAATTTGCTATATCACTTACTGAACTTATACCCTTTGGACAACGATCAGCGCACTCTTGACAATGAACACAAAGCCAAAGTCCATTCATTACACTAGGTTTTACATGCAACATAGGATCCTTACCTCGAGAGTCTGCCGCTGCACGCCAAGCATGAGTAAAAACAAAAGGTTGCATATAATCGCTACTATCTGCTTCTAATTTATTACACTCTGAAGCACAGCTACCACATAAAATACAATCCCATTGCTTGCTAATACGATCAAATTCTTCTTGACTTTGTTTACAGCCCTTTTCCGCTGAAAATTCATTTTTTGCCACCATGGCAGGACGAATTTTTCTTAAATTTTCTATAGAAGGCTCCCAATCCACAATTAAATCAGAAATTATTCTAAAATTTCCAAGCGGAGAAATGCGTATACTTGAAGGATTATCATATTCTTTTAACAAATCTTGCATTTTAGTATCACAAGCAAGATAAGAATGCCCATTCACACGAACTGCACAAGCCCCACAAATTGCAGATTGACAAGAGGCGGTAAAATTTAAAGTAATATCTTTTGTTTTTTTGATAAAAAGCAAAAGAGAGAGCAGAGTTTTTCCTTGTATATCCTTATCATCAATATCATAACTTTGTTCATATTTTTCCTTGCCATTAAAACGATCTATGATGATTTTCATTGTACTCTCCTTCCATCAAGTGAAAACTCAGTTACCACGACATCTTTATAACTAAGCTTTAATTCATCATTTTCTAAATTTACAATGCTATGTTTTAAGAAATTTTTATCATCTCGCTTTGGATAATCTTCTCTAGTATGAGCCCCACGACTTTCAAGTCTATTTCTAGCTGCTAAACAAGCACAGCGAGAAAGTAAAATCAAATTACCAAGCTCTACATAATCTGTAAAAGCAGTATTCATCACTTCATTAGGATTTGGAATACGAATTTTTTCATATCTTGCTTGTATATCTTCTAAATTTTTTGCTAGAAGATCGAGTTTTTCTTGAGTTCTAAAAATCCCCATATTATCCCAATTTTGACTTCCTAGCTCTTCTCGCAATTCATACATTTCTTGACCATTTCCGCCATTATTTGTAATTTCTTTAAATCTAGCCTGCCATTTTTGAGCAAGTTCATGAGTTTTTGCCCCTTTTCCAAAACTTGCATCTTTGGCATAATTTGTCGCACCAATACCTGCTAAATGCCCCGTTACAACTGCATCGGCTAAAGAATTTCCCCCTAGTCTATTAGCTCCATGTATAGAAATACAAGAAGCTTCTCCACCTACATAAATTCCAGCAATTTTAGTACTCATATCTTCAAATTTAGCCACTTCAATTCCACCCATAGAATAATGCGCCGTTGGACGGATAGGTACAGGAGTATCTACTAAATCAATATTTTCAAAAAGCATTGCAGTGTGACGAATTTTTGGTAAATCTTTTAAAATTTTTTCTTTTCCTAAGTGGCGTACATCGCACAAAACATAAGCTCCAAGTCCCTCACCATAACCTCTACCTTCACGAATTTCTGTTTCTATAGCACGCGCAACCACATCTCGCGGTGCAAGCTCCATTTTTTCATGGTAATTTTTCATAAAACGCTCACCACGATTATTTAAAAGATATCCCCCTTCACCGCGCGCCGCTTCTGTAATAAGAGTTCCACCATTTGCAACTCCTGTTGGGTGAAATTGTATCATCTCAGGATCTTCAAAACCAAGTCCTGCTCTAAGAGCAGCTGCCACACCATCTCCTGTGGCAATAAAAGGAGTTGAAGTTCTATTATAAAATATCCTTGTGTATCCCCCTGTAGCAATTACCAAAGCTTTACATAACACAGGATAAATTCCACCGCTTTGTATATCTCTTAAAACGACACCTTCACATTTTCCATCCACAACACCTATATCCAAAAGCTCATGATCCATTAAAAATTTCACACCGCTACTAATAGCATCATCTAAACAAGAATGCATTAAAATATGACCTGTTTTATCTGCAGAATAGTTACAGCGTTTCTTAGAAGCTCCTCCCATTAAACGCTGAGCTACTCCACCTTGTTCATTTCTTGAAAACAAGGTTCCTATAAAATCCATATTAAAAATAGCCTTTCCAGCTAATTCACAAAATTTTAAAGCCGCATCTTGATCTACCAAATAAGCTCCGCCTTTGATAGTATCATAAGCATGTAATTTATAGGAATCTCCATTAGAAAAATCAGTAACTCCATTAATTCCACCCTCTGCCATACAAGTTGCATTACGCGATGGCATCATCTTTGTAGCTACTACAACGCTTAATTTTGGATTTTCTTTTCTCACTGCGGCTGCAGCACGCAAACCTGCTCCACCTGATCCAATTACCAAAACATCACAAGAAGGTAAATTTGTATCTTTATCCATCTTAGATGAATCATCTAAAGCATAAACTCCACTTGAACTTGCAGCTAAAGCTCCTACACTAATACAGGCTGTTTTTATAAAATCTCTTCTAGAAAATTCACCCATATCATTCTCCTTATTTAAAAAATTAATAATAATTTTTAATGTAAGTCAATCTTACATAACCGCATGCCAAAAATCCAAAAACAAACTCTCCTTTCAATATAAAATGGATTAAAAATAAATTTATAATTTAATAAATATAAAAAAGCATAAGATAAGTAATCAAAGAAGATAGATGAATATAATAAAATAAATATTAAAAAATTTTTGCAATATATCATAATCTATTCCTTGCAAATTAAACGGAATGATTATACCTTAAAAAAATAACAAAAAGTTAATATTAATTAATATAATATTTATCTTAATTAATATATAGTTAATAAAATTATCAAATCATTAAGCTTTAAAAAGCTTAAATTCTCCATTCATAAATTGCATTCTAGCGCTTAGATTATCGAGATAAAAAACTTCAAATTTTGAATTTTGCGGAGTTTCATAAAGATTTACAAGATAAGGATATTTTTCAAACATCTTTTTTTTAACTTCTAAATTTGGTTCAAAAACCGCATTAGCTCTAAGTCTTAAGAAAGTCCCATCTTTTGCACAAGAACAAAATTCAATACCACTATAATTTTTTATATGTTTAAAAAGTCCTTTTGTGTTTGCTGTGCAAAAATAAATTTTATCTCCCACAAGCAATGGACTTTGTATAGGACGCACTCTAGGATTTCCACAAGTTCCTAAAGTGGCTAAAAATGCCGGTGCATTATCATCTAAAAATTGTGCTATTTCTTTTAAATCCATCATTTTTCCTTACATATATAAACCACCATTGATCTTAAGCACATCGCCTGTCACATAAGAGGCATAATCACTAAGTAAAAACGCTACACAATTAGCCACTTCTTCAGGTTCTGCAAAGCGTTTTAAAGGGATATTATCTTGATAAGCTTGTTTGATTTCATCGCTTAAAACTTCAGTCATATCGCTTTTTATGAAACCTGGAGTTACACAGTTAAAGCGTAAATTTCTACTTGCTCCTTCTTTAGCAAAAGATTTAGTCATAGCTATCATTCCACCTTTACTAGCAGAATAATTTACTTGTCCAGCATTGCCCATTTCTCCGACAATAGAAGCGATATTTACAACAGCACCAAAGCGTTTTTTACTCATGGTTTTTAAAGCTTCTCTACAACCTAAAAAAGCTGAACTTAAATTTGTATCCACAACACTGCTAAAGTCCTCTAATTTCATTCTTAAAGCAAGTTTATCATTTGTAACGCCTGCGTTATTTACAAGATAACTTAATTCTCCATCACTCTCCACTATGGTTTTTACACCATTTTCAAACTCATCTTCTTTGCTTGCATCAAATTTAATCACAGCAGCAACGCCACCACTTGCAATAATTTCATCTTTTAAAGCATCTGCAAGTTCAGGTTTTGAACGATAATTGATCCAAACTTTAAGCCCAAAACCTGCCAAAGTTTTTGCAATAGAAGCACCTATTCCCTTACTTGCTCCAGTAATTAAAACATTTTTTCCACTAAATTTCATTATCTATCCTTAATAAGTTTAATTTTAAAAATTGCAATCTTAACAAATTTCTTATAAAAAAGGCAAACAAACTAAAATAAAGCCTCATTCATTTCTTTTGGAATTTCTAAGTCTAAAATTTTAAGCACGCTTGCAGCTATATTACTCAGCCCCATATTATCTTTAATCTTTGAAACTCCCTTTGCTTGCACAAAAACAAAAACATCAAAAGTGGTGTGATTGGTAAGCAAATTTCCTTTTTCATCTTGCATAGCCTCGCAATTTCCATGATCACTTGTAATGATAAAAGCATAATCATGCTTTTTTGCACATTCTACAATCTCGCCCAAACAAGTATCCACCGCTTCAACAGCCTTTATAGCAGCATTAAAATCGCCTGTATGTCCAACCATATCTCCATTTGCAAAATTTACCACTATAAAGTCTTCGCCCTTTTCTATACCTTTTTTCACTGCATCACACACTTCAAAAGCGCTCATTTGGGGTTTTTCATCATAAGTTTTTACCTTAGGACTTGGGATTAAAACCCTTGTTTCATTTTCTAAAAGCTCTTCTTTTCCGCCATTAAAAAAGAAAGTTACATGGGCATATTTTTCGGTTTCTGCGGTATGAAGCTGACTAAGCCCTGCTTTAGAAATCACTTGGGCTAAAGTATTTTCAATTTTTTCTTTTTCAAAAAGCACAGGGAGTTTAAATTTATCATCATAAACACTCATAGTAAGTAAATTTTCAAAGATTTTTTCGCGTTCAAACTCTTTAAAATCCTTGGAATTTAACACTTCAACAAGTTGTTTCATTCTATCATTTCTAAAATTGATAAAGATAATGCCATCTTCTTCTCTCATACCCTTGTAATTCTCATTTTGCACCGCTTTAATAAACTCATCAGTAATATTTTCATCATAAGATTTTTGTAGGTATTCTAATAAATTTGGCACCTTATAAGCCTTACCTAACAAACACTCATAATATTCTTTTACTCTATCCCAACGTTTATCTCTATCCATAGCATAAAAACGCCCACAAAGTGTAGCAAAATGCACGCCTAAGTTTTCACAAAATTCTTTTAAGTCTTTTATGAAATTTAAGCCACTTTTTGGGCTTACATCACGTCCATCAGTGATTGCGTGAACAAAAACTTCATTGCCATTTTTCGCACAAATTTCAAGCATGGCTTTAAAATGCGTATCCATAGAATGCACCCCGCCATCACTATAAAGCCCTATAATATGTACTCTTTTACATTTTGCTAAAAGTTTTTGTAAATTCTCATTTTTTTCAAGCTCTTTGTTTTCAATGGCTTTATTAATACGCACTAAATTTTGATAAATAACACGCCCACTTCCTATACACATATGCCCTACTTCGCTATTTCCCATTTGCCCTTCTGGCAAACCTACAGCCAAACCACTCGTTTTTAGTAAAGAATTTGAGACCTCCTTAAAAAGCTTTTCATAACTTGGTTTTTTAGCTGCTTCAAAAGCATTAAACTTACTATTTTTATTATACCCTATTCCATCTGTAATAATTAAAACGCATTTTTGCTTCATTTTTCTCTCTTTTATAAGAATTTTTTTGGTTAGATTTTACTAAAATTAAACTTTTAAAAACCAAAAAGAAGGCTAGGTTTTGTATTATCTTTCAGATTTAAGTCATTATGCTTTTTTTACTTATATTAGTGTGCGTGCAGGATTTGCTTTTTTTATCGCTTTATGTTTGTCTTTATTTTTAATGCCTAAATTTATTACTTGGGCAAAAGCTAAAAATGCTAGTCAACCTATTTACGAATACGCCCCAGAAACTCATAAAACCAAATGCCATACTCCAACCATGGGTGGGCTTATTTTCATCAGTTCTGCAGTAATCGCAAGTTTATTTTGTATCAAATTTGATAATATTTTTGCTATAAGTGCTTTGCTTTGTTTGATACTTTTTTGTTTGATAGGACTCGTAGATGATTTAGGCAAAGTTCTAAAAAAAGATAATCATTCAGGACTTAGTCCAAGAATGAAGCTTTTAGCGCAAATCACCACAGGACTTATTTGTATCTTGCCTTTATATTTTAGTTCAGAACTTAGCACAGAACTTTTTATACCTTTTTACAAACATCCTCTTTTTGATATGGAAATTTTTGCCATTGCTTTTTGGATTTTGGTTTTAATTTCTAGCTCTAATGCTGTAAATTTAACCGATGGACTTGATGGCTTAGCTACAGTTCCAAGTATTTTTTCTTTATCTACTTTAGGGATATTCTTATATTTGAGCGGAAATTTAAATTATAGTGAATATTTACTTTTGCCAAAAATTCAAGGACTTGGTGAAGTGGTGATTATTTGTGCTGCATTAATCGGTGCTTTAATGGGATTTTTATGGTACAACTGCTATCCTGCGCAGGTTTTTATGGGGGATAGTGGAAGTTTAGCTTTAGGTGGATTCATAGGATTTTTAGCTATCATTAGCAAAAATGAAATTTTACTTTTACTCATAGGTTTTGTTTTTGTTCTTGAAACTGTTTCTGTAATTTTACAAGTTGGAAGTTTTAAAATTTTTAATAAAAGAGTATTTAAAATGGCACCTATTCATCATCATTTTGAAAAAGTTGGCTGGGTAGAAAATAAAATTATAGTGCGTTTTTGGATGATAGCCTTACTTTCAAATTTACTTGCACTTGCATCAATAAAGCTAAGATAATGAAAATTTCACTTTTTGGATACGGAAAAACCACGCGCGCTATTGCTGAAAATTTGGTAGATAAATTTGGGCCTTTTGATATCTATGATGATCATTTTACAGAAACAAAAAAAGATACACTAGGAAATTTACTTTTAAATCCTAATGATTTTGATGATAATTTAAGCGATATTGAAATTCCTAGTCCAGGTTTTCCACCAAAGCACAAACTCATTCAAAAAGCAAAAAATTTACAAAGCGAATATGACTTTTTTTACGATGTCATGCCAAAATCCGTTTGGATAAGCGGAACCAATGGCAAAACCACTACCACTCAAATGGCTACACATTTATTATCACACATTGGTGCTGTTATGGGTGGAAATGTTGGAACTCCTTTAGCAGAGCTTGATCCTTATGCAAAACTTTGGATACTTGAAACTTCATCTTTCACCCTATACTACACTCATAAAGCTAAACCTGAAATTTATGCACTTTTACCTATAAGTCCTGATCATCTTTCTTGGCATGGAAGTTTTGATAATTATGTTCAAGATAAGCTAAGCGTTTTAAAAAGAATGAATGAATGTGATATAGCAATACTGCCTAAAATTTATGCAAATACTCCAACAAAAGCTCATATAATAAGCTATAAAGATGAAAAAGATCTAGCTGTTAAATTTGGCATTGATACGGAAAAAATTTCCTTTAAAAGTCCTTTTTTACTCGATGCTATCATGGCTTTAGCTATAGAAAAAATTCTACTTGATACTTTAAGCTATGAGCTTTTAAATAGCTTTGTAATGGAAAAAAATAAACTCGAAGAGCTTAAAGACAGTCAAAATAGGCTTTGGGTAAATGACACTAAAGCTACAAATGAAAGTGCTGTAATGGCTGCACTTAGTCGCTATAAAGATAAAAAAATCCATCTTATCATAGGGGGAGATGATAAGGGTGTAGATCTTAGCAATTTATTTGATTTTATGAAAGGATTTGATATAGAACTCTATGCTATAGGTATTAGTACTGAAAAAATGCTTGATTATGCAAAAAAAGCGAATTTGAAAGCCTATAAATGTGAAGTTTTATCTAAGGCTGTAAATGAAATTTCAAATCACTTAAGAGTCAATGAAGTGGCTCTTTTAAGTCCTGCTTGTGCAAGTTTAGATCAGTTCAACTCTTACGCAGAGCGTGGAAAAGTCTTTAAAGAATGTGTGAATAAAATTTAATTTATTATACAATATTTATACAATCCATACAAATATACTAAACCTTCCAAACTCCTAAAAACACCCTATTCTCTTAAAAACCCTAAACAGCAACAAACTCTTTTTTAAACACAATTCTAAGCATCATCTAAAACAACAATAAAAATAAACATAGGATTTATATATAAAGTAAGTAATGAAGACATTTAACAAGTCCGCAATGAGCTACTTTCCCCCTGCCAGTAAGGCGTAGTATCATCACCCACGAT
>NZ_MJXI01000036.1:0-1255 GCF_001762705.1 Campylobacter sp. BCW_6460
TCACCTTCTTACCCTTTCCATCCATTTATCTAATTTTCTTTCTTTAAGTTTTTCTTCTAAAGGAAGTATATTTTTAATCAAAGCACTTTCTTGTGCTTTGATATGTCCATAAACTAATTCCATAAATTCTAAATGTTCTTTTATCCAAAGAATACTTTTATTAAAAGCATCTTCTTTGGTTTTAGGATTTAAAACATAAATTCTAGCAAGATTAAGTTCAAATTGTGTCAGTAAAGGACCTAAAATTTCATACAAGTCTTGCATTTGTTTAATATCTTCAAGTTTGTTTTTAAATTCATCTATTTTTTTAATAGCTAAATTTAAATATTCTTCTTTTTCATTTAAACTCAAATATATACTTTGTATATTTTCAAAATCATTGCTGAGTATTTTACTAAAATCTCTACAATGTTTAATACTTTGATAAACTTTATAATAAGCCTTAAGTAAAAACTCATTTTGTTTATTTAAACTTAAAGGTTCTAATTTTTCAAAAGGTTTATCTAAATCTTTATAAAGTAAATTCTCACAAGCCCAAAGAAAAGGTTTTTCTATAGTTCCTTCTATCCTTGCTCCACCTTCGGTGCAGTTGTAGGTGGTGATACCTAATTTTGTGGTATTTGGAATCATATCTTTTTCAAACCAATTTTTAAACAAAAGCCATATAGCGTGAGTTTTAACTTCTTCTTTCCCACCATAAGCTGTAGTTAAAATATGCTCATACATTTGACTTTCATAGTTAGCAGAATTTTGATAATCATCAGGATGAGAATTGCCATTTTTTGCGTAGGCTAAGTCTTGTCCTATGAGAATGATGTTTTTATGACTTAGATAAGTTGCTAGATAAGATAATGTATGTGCAACACTAAGTCCTACAGCAGCATAAGAAAAATCTTTAAGATTTATATAATATGGTAAACCAAGAACTTTTTGAGTAATGATTAAATTTTTATCCTTTAAATATTCAATCGCTTTTGGATGAACAACACCAGCACAAATAAACACAATATCCTTATCAAATTCTCCAAAATCATGATTAAAAAATTCAGCAGTAATTTTGGTTCTTTCAAGCATACAAACATAATCAGGCTTTATATCATGCTTAGCTAAAATAGGATAAGAAGAATCCGCACAAAAAATCGTAGCTTTGCTAGCATACTTTTTTAATAAAGGAAGTTGTTTAGTAAGAGATGGTCCTGTAGAAACAATGATAGCTGTATCACTTAAATTCTTTCTTTTAGAAAGTAATTCTTTA
>NZ_MJXI01000036.1:1305-1977 GCF_001762705.1 Campylobacter sp. BCW_6460
TTTATAACTAGGATGAGTGATCATTTGAGGAAGATTATAAACAAATTGCTCTATGCCTTGAAGGGTATCTATTGAATCATTGCCATTTCTTAAAATAATATTTTTAAAAGTTTCTGCTAGTTCATGATTGATTTTTAAAACATCTTCATGAAATCTTTCATAATAATTACTCATCAGTTCTAAAAAATAAATTCTAGAAAATTGAAAGAAAGGCTTAGAAGAACAAAGTTCAACATAATCCTGAATTTGTAATTTATCATTTTCTAAAATCATCAATCTTGAATTTTGCAATTCATTTGAAAAATCTAAGATATGAAACATGACCCAAATGATTTCTATATCTTTTTCAAAAACAACAATATGTTGATGATTTTTATTTTGTAATAAAGCTTTAAATAAAATTCCATTTCCAAAACCATAAAAATACAATACAGGATAAAGTAGGTATTTGTCATTATAGGTGTTTAACATAGTGTTTAATTCATCAATAACATTTCCATAAAGAAAAGTATTATCATTCGTATCTTTTAAATTTATATCTAGATTATCTTTACCTAAGATAAGTTCAAATTTACTAGACTTGATTTCTTTTAAACTTTCTTTTAAAAGAATATTACCTAAAGCTTCAATGTTATTATTAAAGAGTTCTTTTTGAGTAGAGGTGAAGGTCAT
>NZ_MJXI01000037.1:0-2180 GCF_001762705.1 Campylobacter sp. BCW_6460
ATCTTTTATAAGATTACCAAAGATAATTAAACTGAGCAAATCCTGTATGGGTATTGCCATCTTTATCAAACATTCCATTATAGTTTAAACTAAAATAGAAAGCTTCATTAACAGGAACGATAAAAGAAGTGCTTACAAATTTTTGTACTCTTGGTAAATCAAACTCATCACTTACTTTTATATTACCAAATCTAGCCTCAGCTTCTACTTTAGGATTGATATTAAACTTAGCTCCAAGTTCTACTGAAGTTTTTAAATTAGGCAACCAATCTCTAAACCAAGTAAAGCTTGTTTTAGTAGAGAAAAGATTTAAATAGTTTGCATAGGTTCTTTCTCCACCTTTAACTGTTGCTTGTCCTATAGTGTCTTTCATAGAAAAAGCTTCAGTATAGCCTCCTTCATAAGCAAGACCTATTTCAGGAGAGAATATATCTTTATTAGAAATAAAATTCATACCTAAGGCTGTATTGACTCCATAAGCATAAGAATTAGGTTCAGCTTTAGCTTCATTATTTCCTATTTTTTTAGTTAAATCATTTTTAATCAAAGCAGCTTTACCTTGAGCTTTGATATAAACTTCTTGACCTTTTTCTGTAGTAAATAAGGTATTAAAGTATTTTAAACCTGCATAATAGGTTCTATTATTAATATCAAAATAAGTTGAACCCATTCTTGTATCTTCATAACCTGCATACACGCCATATATTCCACTGTCTTTTAAAGTAGAATAACCTATAATGGTTCCTTTAGTGTGTCCTTTGCTTTCTTCATTTAAAGAAAGTTCAACATTCTGTGAAGAAGCATAAGGAAGGATGAATAAAGAATGTTCTTTATTAGAACCATAGCTTCCATTATTTAAATCACTCTTTATATAATCACTTGCATCTGCATATAAATTACCCTTTTCAGACATAGCAATGCTTTGAGACTTACTTGAAGAAGCTAAAGCAAAGCTTTGCATAGAATTACCCATAACATTGTCTATAAAGGTAGATCTTCTTGAAGTAGTAGAGATTAAAGATCTAAAGGTTGCTCCAGATATGGAAGCACTAAGATCAAACCTTTTATGAACTTTTCCTGTTATTGGATCATAGATTAAATCAATTTCCCCGCTACCATTGGTTCCTATATTGCCAATATTATCTGGTTTTACCCCTGAGATGATATCATTTATATCTCCTATTCCATCTAGATCAGCATTGCCTTGATCAACGGTTATATTATCTACTTTTACATTATCCGTATTGCTTCCACCTACAACTATAGTGTCTAATTTACCCGTATCTTTATCTGTAGTAACAAGCCAATCTTCTATGACTATGCTACCAGATCCGCTGTTAACTAAATGATTACCACTATTATCTTTATCTATGGTTCCTTGGTTATTAACAAAGATGGTTCCACTACCTTCATTTTTAATACCACTTGTAATAGTCGCATCAGAATCATTTTTTAAACTTAAATTATTATTACTTCTATTGAAGATATTACCATAAATAATTCCATTGTCAGTATTTAAAATACCACTTCCTTTTGCAGAAGCAATAAGACCTTCATTTTCAATAGTGATTCCGTATTCTTGTTTTTCTTGTCCTTCTTTTCCAATGGTTCCAGTATTTATAATACCCCCATTACCACCTTGGATAGTTCCAGATACATTGATGCTAGTATTTACTTGCTTACCACCGCCTATATAAATACCTGCATTACCACCTTCTAATCTACCCCCTTCTTTAACTTCAATACCTTCACCCTCAATACCATTTTTACTTCCATCTATATGGATTGCATCATTGCCTGCTTTAATAACACCACCTTCTTCTATAGTGATTTTACCAATATTAACGGGCTTTTTATTTGTATCAAATGCATAAAAAGTTATACCATTGTTGCCTGCTTCTATAGTTCCTTTATTTGTAAGGGTTTCTATCTTGTTGCCATCACCTATGAAGATAGCATTGCCGTTTTGATTTTTGATTAGACCTGTGTTTTCAAAATTTTTAATAGTGGAGCTTGAAGTTCTCCAACTTTGAATGAATACTGCTCCTGATAATTGTTTGGCTCCAGATGTTCCTTCTATAGTACCAGTGTTTTTAAAATTATCTATAGTAGTACTTGATATATTTATACCTACTCTTCCTGAAAGAATACCTGAGTTATCAAAATTTGTTATAGTAGAA
>NZ_MJXI01000038.1:0-1282 GCF_001762705.1 Campylobacter sp. BCW_6460
TCACCTTCTTACCCTTTCCATCCATTTATCTAATTTTCTTTCTTTAAGTTTTTCTTCTAAAGGAAGTATATTTTTAATCAAAGCACTTTCTTGTGCTTTGATATGTCCATAAACTAATTCCATAAATTCTAAATGTTCTTTTATCCAAAGAATACTTTTATTAAAAGCATCTTCTTTGGTTTTAGGATTTAAAACATAAATTCTAGCAAGATTAAGTTCAAATTGTGTCAGTAAAGGACCTAAAATTTGCATCGAATCCTTTTGAGTATTATAAAGCTCATCGATTTGAGTTTTGATTTTATCTATATCTTTAATGATCTCTTTGATAAGGGTTTCATTTTCTTGAGAATTTTGCAAGATAATAAAAGAATTTTTTATTTTATCATAGCTTTTAATAAATTTATTACTAAAATCTCTACAATGTTCAATACTTTTACAAACTTTATAATAAGCCTTAAGTAAAAACTCATTTTGTTTATTTAAACTTAAAGGTTCTAATTTTTCAAAAGGTTTATTTAAATCTTTATCAAGTAAATTCTCACAAGCCCATAGAAAAGGTTTTTCTATGGTTCCTTCTATCCTTGCTCCACCTTCGGTGCAGTTGTAGGTGGTGATATAATAATTTTTTTTTGCATTGGCCACATCTTGTTCAAAATTATGTCTAAAAAGAGTCCAAACAAAAGAACTTTCAACTTTTCCATCGCCTCCATAAGCTTGAGTGGTATATTTGTTTTTATCTCTTTGAAAATGTCCTTCATGTTTATCAAGATTGCTATAATCTTTAGTGTGAGAAAGTCCATCTTTAGTATAAGCTAAATCTTGTCCTATTAAAACGATATTTTTATGCTTTAAATGTATAGCAAGTAAAAAATTCATATTAGCTACACTAAATCCCATATTAAAATACCCAAAATCATCAAGTTTTAAATAATTTATAAAACTTGCATATGTAGATACAAGCATAAAATTTCTATTATTTTTTTGAAGATATTTTGTAGTATGAGGGTGGACATAGGATTTTAGAACAAACAAAATATCCTTATCAAATTCCCCAAAATCATTGTTAAAAAATTCAGAAGTTAAAGGAATCCTTTCTAAGGAAAGTACATAATCAGGCTTTATGTCATGTTTAGCTAAAATAGGATAAGAAGAATCTGCGCAAAAAATTGTAGCTTTATTAGCATATTTTTTTAACAAAGGAAGTTGTTTAGTAAGAGAGGGTCCTGTAGAAACAATGATAGCTGTATCACTTAAATTCTTTCTTTTAGAAAGTAATTCTTTA
>NZ_MJXI01000038.1:1332-2004 GCF_001762705.1 Campylobacter sp. BCW_6460
TTTATAACTAGGATGAGTGATCATTTGAGGAAGATTATAAACAAATTGCTCTATGCCTTGAAGAGCATCAAGGGGATCATTACCATGAGAAATAATAGAATCTTTAAAATGCTGCACTAGCTTTTTATTTAACTCCAAAACATCCTCATGAAATCTTTCATAATAATTACTCATCAGTTCTAAAAAATAAATTCTAGAAAATTGAAAGAAAGGCTTAGAAGAACAAAGTTCAACATAATCCTGAATTTGTAATTTATCATTTTCTAAAATCATCAATCTTGAATTTTGCAATTCATTTGAAAAATCTAAGATATGAAACATGACCCAAATGATTTCTATATCTTTTTCAAAAACAACAATATGTTGATGATTTTTATTTTGTAATAAAGCTTTAAATAAAATTCCATTTCCAAAACCATAAAAATACAATACAGGATAAAGTAGGTATTTGTCATTATAGGTGTTTAACATAGTGTTTAATTCATCAATAACATTTCCATAAAGAAAAGTATTATCATTCGTATCTTTTAAATTTATATCTAGATTATCTTTACCTAAGATAAGTTCAAATTTACTAGACTTGATTTCTTTTAAACTTTCTTTTAAAAGAATATTACCTAAAGCTTCAATGTTATTATTAAAGAGTTCTTTTTGAGTAGAGGTGAAGGTCAT
>NZ_MJXI01000039.1:0-77221 GCF_001762705.1 Campylobacter sp. BCW_6460
AAATATAGAAATTCAATAGAAGAAGAGAAGTTTAGTTAAAAGTTTGTTGGGTAAGCCACAAGGAGAAATTCACCCCCAAAGGGGCAAGGCTAATAAGCCTTGACAGTAATTATACAAATTAGTATAATTATAAGTATGAGTCGTGTCATATAGTTCACCCCCTTTCTAGGGTGTGATTATGCCACAGGGTTGCAGCCTTGTGGCAAAACCCTTAATGCAATTATACCAAACAAATTCTTTAGCTTCTTAATACATTTTATTTATGATTGAATCTTATCTTTTAGCATAAGCAAGAAAAATATAAACTAAAAAATAAAATAAATCAATAGAAAGGAAGATAGGCTTAGTTAAAAGTTTGTTTGGTAAGCCAAAGGGATTGTTCTAAACCCTGCAAAAGCAGGGGATACTCAATAAGCCTTGACATAGCAAAGCATTAAGAGTATAATTATTAGAACAATGTTTAGCAATTTAATCACCGCCTTTCTAGGTTATGATTAATGCCAAAGGTAGCCGCCTTTGGCATCTACCTTTTATAATTATACCAAACAAACTCTTTAACTTCTTAAAACAGTCCATGAAAAGATTTTACTTGTTATTCTTTAGCACTTTGTTTTTTGCACCTTCATTTTTATTTGGTGCAACTGAAATAGCTAATGGAAATCTAATTTATACTTGGGGATACGGCGATGTAATGAATGAAATCATGCAAGCTGTTAAAGAAATAACCACTGAAACAGATTATATCGTTAATGCAGCCTTAGCTATTTCATTATTACTTTTTAGTATCAAAAAAGCAATGGATGGACAAACAAGTCCTGTGTTTGAACTTGGAAAAATGTTTGTACTTTTTGCTGTAGTGTGGTACATGTTTTTAAAAGCACCAAATGACAATAATCATCGCTTCATGATTCACGATGAAGTAACAAGTAAAGATTATGTCATTTCTCAAATTCCTATAGGTATAGGAAAAAGCTTTGCATTAATGACACAATTTGAGAAGGTTATCCTAGAAGCTATGGAAAAACATTTTTCAACTCCACAATCTACAAATTTTTCTAACGCAGGTTTAGGTTTTTCACTTCAAGTGATGAGTACTTTACCAAGCGTAAAGCTTTCGGCTATTGATGCAACTTTGCAAAAAAATATTGATTTTTACTTTAGAAACTGCGTTTCAGTAGGTATCTTACTTAATCAACAAGGTAGAAATCTTTTTCAAAATTCTGATAATTTAATGCAAGATCTTTTCACAAATATAGGCAATGGCTCTCAGCTTACTCCTTTGTTTAAAAATAATAATAATGTTGAAGAACAAAGTGTTGTGCCTTGTTCTGATGCAGGTCCTCAAATCGTTGAAATGATTCAAAACGATACAGATGAAGCTATGAAGATTCATGCTGCTTTGCTTGGTATGGTAGATGATATGACAAATTATGAGCAAAAGTTCTTAGGCGCTGCACAAATCTATAACGAACAAGCTGTAAGTGCTAGATCTTATTTACAACAATCTATGATAATGCTTGCTTCTCAAGATGCAATCATTAATACCGCTAAATCAGTAGGATTAAATCCTGCTTCTGTGGCTGCAAATACTGCTTATGCGGATCAGCAATTTTACGCAAGTATGCAAGCACAAGGACACATGGCACAAACTTATTTGCCTTTAGCTAAAGCTTATTTAACAGCTATTATCATAGGTTTGTCTTGGCTTGTTGCTTTGCTTTCTATTGTGTTTGGCTCTTACGCACATATTAAGATGTTTTTTACTCTGTGTATTTGGATAGTGCTTTGGACTCCTATACTTTGTATCATTAATTATCTAAATGATTATAATCTTATGAAAGTTGCACAAGTAATAACAGGTGGAAAAGCAGCTTTAAGCTTAGGAGATAACATGCTTATATTCAAAGAGGTAGCAAATAGATCAAATTTCATGAATTATCTTGTAATGAGTACTCCTGTTTTAGCTTATGCAATTGCTAAAGCAAGTGAGCAAGGATTTATAACTTTTGCTTCTGGATTATCTCAAGCTCTAACAGGTGCTTCAAGAGCTGCGGGAAGCTTTGCAAATCAGCAAGCTCTATCTACGCAAACAAGCATTGCTGCTCCTAGAGGAGATGAAGTTTGGGCGATGAATGCAGGGGTAGCATCGCTTCAATATGCAAGAAATATAGATGGTGTGGTTACTAAATTTAATACTCAATCAGTTATGAGTGATAATACAAAGAATTCTGAAATCTCTAATGCAAATATGACAGGAACAAATGTTGATGGTATGATGTCAGGCGCCAAACTTAGCGCAGGAACTATGACAACTGTTAATAGCGTATCTCAAGCAAATTCTGATGCTTGGAATAAAAACTTTAATGATCAGTATTCACATATAAGTCAAAGCGGTAGAGCTAGTGCATTAAATGAAGCTAAAGGATTTATGGAGAAAGGAGATGAAGCATTTAAGAAGGCTTTTGGTAATAATTTTGGACAAGAAGTAGAAAAGAGAACTGATTTAAGTGAAACAGAAAAAGCTAATATCAAGGCTTATGCAAGAGTTCAAGCAGGTGGAAGTCTATTTGGTACAGAAGCTGTTGGAGGTGTAGAAGGTAGCGTAAGCAATGATCATGCTAGAAATAGAACGCTTTCTGATAAAGAAAAAGTTGCTTATAATGAAACAATGGAAAGAGCTTCTCTTAAAACTCTATCTACCACAAAAGGTATGGATTCTTCTTGGAGCAATACGCTTTCAGGTGGCGATTCTACAGCTTATTCAAAAATGGTTGGATATGCTCAAAGCTATACCCAAACAGAACAAGGTATTCAATCTGTCAGTACTAATAATATTGACAATACACTTAATGTGGTTGCAAGAGATCTTGCTGCAGGAGATAATAAAGACTTTAGCAGCCTTAATACAGCTCAACAAAATGAATACTTTGCAAAAGCAGGTAATTATGTATCCGATATGATTAAAAATGATCCTGCGCAACTTGCACAGTATAATAGTCAATACGGCGCTCAAAGCATTGTTAGTCCAAATAACACTACTATGCCACACGCTGCAGGTATGAATTTTAAAACCATTGATGGATCAGAAAGAAGTGTTTTAACTCAATCTAATTTAAATCAAGATCAAGTAAATCAAAGTAGTAAAAGAACAAGCAATACTACAACAATGCCAGATAGTCAAGAAGTAAGGGTGTAGCAGTCAAATCTAATTTAAACAATGAAGTTGGAGAAAAAATTAAAAAAGCAAATCATCTAATAGATGGAAAAACAGGAGATCCTGCTATACACTAAGATTAATTGAGATTAATTTCTCAATTAATCTTCATTGAAATATAAATTGTTATAAAAAGGATTAGACAGCGAAAGGGTTGAATATTTTGATATTCCGCTTTGTTTGAAATGTGTATCATAACAGTTGTCTCTTTTAGGATAAGTTTTTTTGAACGGTTTATTTGTGGCGTTTATTAAAAGCAATACTAAAAATAAACACACTAAACTAATTATAAAACTTAAAATTATATGTTTAATGCCTATATTATAAATATTTATTAATAAACAGCTTAATAATATCAAAGCAAACATTACTGCTACTCCTAATCCTATTGCTATTTTATTTATTAATTTCATTTTTGGTGATTTCATATTTACTGCTTTATCCATCTTTATTCCTTTCAATTATAACTTATTCATATTTTTAATAAAATTATACCATATTTTAATAAATTTTGCAAGTATTTTTGCTATAAAATGCCTATTTTTAGGGGTTTGAAACGGATTTCTTTCTTTTTTTTGACTTGATTGTTTTATTTATTGCTTAATGAAAATTAATTTGGGTATAATTAGCAAATTAATTTTTTTAGCTTCATATTGATTTGCTAATCAAATATAAATGTTAAAATAGTCTATACAGTATTTAGGATATTAATTGAAAGAATAAAGAGGGTAGTAAAATGAAAACCACAGAATATAATACGCAACAAAAAAATAATAAAGAATATTTAGCTGAGAGAAAAGCAGTTAAAAAAACTATGGCAAAAATGGAAAAAGAGTTAGAAAAACCTGCTATAAATGCGGTGTTTCAAAGACTTAAAAATAAATGAAATATATAGAACTAAGCGAAGCTATTGCTATACACGAAAAGATTATTGAAAAAACAGGCGGATTAAGTGGTTATAATGAAACACAAATAGGATATTTGGCTAGTGCATTAGAGCATATAAAAAACGATGATTATTATCCTACAATAACTGATAAAATTACACATTTAATATTTTCCTGTGTAAAATTTCATCCATTTGCTGATGGAAATAAACGGACTTCGATATTTCTAGGTATGCACTTTTTAGATTTAGATGGTAAATATAATGATAAATTTGCTGAAGTTATGGAAGATATTGTTGTCGGTGTTGCAGATGATTCTATTGCAAAAGATGATTTAAATCAAATTTTACAAAATTTTATTGATAAAAATATAGAAGTTGAAGGATAATTTTTATCATAATCATCAAAATATAAATTCACATTTATATCGTGATATTGATAACGAAGTTTAATACAGTTTCCGACTTTTTTATATTTAGCATTATTGTACTTCTCTAATAAAATATCTAAAATATAGTATCACTCATTTGCACTTCTTTAAAACGAAAATCTAAATATTATGTTATTATACAATCAACATTTTAGAGCAATACTAAATATAAACTAAATTGACAATTTTTTTATTGTATGATATAATTTAAAATCATTATAAGGGCGGATCGAGATCGCCCATCTTAAATACTATTTTAAGTAGCTATTCAAATCTTTTTCAAAACTCTCTATTAAATCACTTAAAAAAGCATTGATTTTATTTGGCATAACGCCTATAAAGGTATTATGTGATTTTGTGGTGATTCTAGGAGCTAAAGCCTTTTGATTTGTTATTTTTGTTTTATATAAATTTTCCCAGTGAAAACTTCTATTTCTGATTGTGAGTAAAAGGTTAAGAACAATATTTGCTTTTTCTATATTGCTAAAACTATTTTTATATTTTTTATTATTTACATAGTGAAAGTAATATTCTTTGTTGTGTGCATAATATTTTTTAAAATTTATATTAGAAGAATTAATTATTTTTGCCTCTAAGTGTTCTAGCTTAATTATAAATATTACATCTCCTAAAGAAATTCTTGAAATGAGTTGATTGTTATCTAATATTTCTTTGTTTTGCAATTTAATTATTTTTTGTTTGATGTTTTCTTCGTTATAATTTCTTAACCATTCTAAATCTTTTTCTTTCATATGTTTATCTAGTAAATTTCTTAATACTAGTTCAAGTATTGCTATTTTTGTTGTTATGCTTGCAATCATTTTTAAATTATCAAAATGTTCGTAAATATTATTATAAGATTCTAATCTTTCTTTAGAAAACAAATATTCAAGATCGGTTTGTTCTGTTGGCATGAATTTCTCTAATATTGGATTAATATTCTTAAATCATATCAAATTTTTACAAAAAATATTATTATTCACACTTGTAAGTACTTTTTTCAAGCTTTCTTTCCATTTCTTTTTTTGGAAATAAAATTACATGGTAAAATGACTTATCTCAAAAGCCTATTTTATCAATGTTTTCACTTTCAAATAGTGTTTTTAACCCATTCAGATTCAACTATCGAAAGAACTCTTGCAGTTTTGTAAATATTATCATGCGGATTTAGTATAGTTCTCACGGCGTAATACTGTTCGTTTTTAACTTCCTCTTTTTCAACTACAACTATCGTATCAACTGATTCTTCTTGAAGTTTCAAAGGAATGTACAAAACTACCCTTTGCTTATAAGCTGCAGGAATAATCATCTTTTGAAGATTATAATTATCTTTGATGATTTTCAATTCACCATTAATAATGTGTCCTATGAACCTATCATTTAGTTTTTTCACAATTTCAGGTAATCGCTCTTTTCTCTCAAAAAGATGCAAATGATTTACCCTAAAATCCAATTTACTGTCAAAAATGATTTCATTTTTGAATGTATCATAATCGCTTAAAGATTTAGGTATTTCTAAATCATCTAAAACTCTATCTCCATTAGAACAAAATTTTCTAAAAATATATCCTCCGTTTTCTTGAATTTCAAAGTATGCAAATATTGGAAAAACACCTGTACTATACAAACCTGTATTGAAACATGCCTTTGTTTTGTCTTTATTATAAGTAATAATATCAGGATAGCTTTTATTTTCGTAAATGAACTCAAAATATTTAAATAGATAAGAAAATAAAATATTATTTCCGTTTCCCCAAAATTCTTTTTGAGCTATATTAGAAAGCTCTTGTAGTGTATTTAGAAAATTTGGAAAATAGGCAAATTGAAACAACAAAGGTTTCTCTTCAACTTTGTTTTGAATTTGATCACGATTTGAAGTCTTGTTTCTTGTGGTAGCTTTTTTAACATAAACTAAAGAAGGTTCGTTTTCATCTTTTTCAAGATCAAAGCCTGCTTCTATTAATGCCTTACTACAATTGATTTTTAAATCATATTTTCTTTTCAAATATTGACTGATATGTCCTGTAGTAACATGGTCAAATTTAGTTTTACTATCTTCATAGGCTTCTAAAATTAATTTTTCTATGTTTTTTTCCACGCTAAAAACCTAATTGTCCTTTCTTAATAATCTTCTAAACCTTTCAATAGTCCAAAAAGTATGTCAGAATCAACCGCTCCTTCAATAGGAGTGCCTATTACTTTTCCTGTTAGAGTTAAAATATAAGTTATTGTGAGTTAATTACAAATCAACTAAATAAAATACAAGTTGTTTTCAAGCAATATGTAATTTTATTTCAATATGTGATACACATTAATACAACTTTACTTCAAGTATAGTTTATGTTTATGTAATTTTTATTTCAACTTCACTACACTTTTACTACAACTTGAGTGCAACTTTATTACAACTTAACTACAAAAAAGAGTTTGTTTAAAATACTATTTTATAGGGTTTTTAATATTAATTTAATTTTTATTGTTGAAAAAAATATACTAAAAAGTGTAATAAAAAATAAAATATCAATATTTAGGGCTTATTATGCTAAAATCCTTATTTTTAGGCTTTTTTGCTTTTTTAAAAAAAATGTAAAAAGTTGAGCCAATGGGCATAATGCAATAATATAGCCTAAATATAGGCGTTTAAATCTTATTGTTGTAGGCAAATTATGCTAATGTTTTACCGACATTTTGCGATTTGTAAAAAGCTTTTAAAATATCTATTTTGTAGGTTTTTAAGCATTGTTGATAATCGAGTTATTGTGTAAGATTTTTGGCAAAAATAGACTTTAGAGCTAAAAACTGCAAAATTTTCTTCATGGCGTGTATTTTTGATTGTGCTTGATTTATAGCGATAATATGAGAGCTAGGGCTTATTTTAGAAGTTCTTGCGAATTTTCAAAAATGCTTTGCAGTTTTGAAATGGACTGTGGTTTTTGTTTTGTGTTGCGATTTTTGTAGGTTTTTTTGTGTTTTTTTTGATTGCAAGTGGGTATCTTGAATGGATATAGGGTTTAAAATGACAGAATTAGCCTTTAAAAGGCAAAATGATTTTTTTAATGGTTTTTATCGTTTTAGGGTTGTTTTTTTGATTTTTGGGTGTTTTTTGAAAGAATATCGATTAGTGTTTCAAAATCTTGGATTTCTGATTTGGTGATTTTGAATTTATCTTTGAGTGTTAGAAACTGATAGGCTGAAACTATATCAAGCTTTGGGTATTTGGCTTGTAAATCGATAATGCTCTCATGGTTTTAACTCTTTTTAGTTTGGCAATAAAAGTGTTTTTTGTTTTTTTTGATATAAGACATAACAGCAGATGTCATTTTGCTTTTGTTTTCATCTGTTTTGCCATAGATTGAGAGTATGAATGCTAGACAGCTAGTTATATTGACAAATAATTTATCGTTTTTCTCTTTGTGGATTATTTTGTTTAGGTATATTTTGGTAAACCAAGTTTCTATAGCTTTGTATATTCGGTTTTTTGCGTTTGGTTTTGTATCTGTTTAGGCATAAATGCTCCTATGTATTTGGTAGTTTTGTGGAATTATACCGTATTTTTATTTAACTTGGGTATGAAATGAGTATTTTTATATATTAGGGAAAGTTTATGCTAGAAATATGTTTAAAAAATGGCAAAGATAGGGAGAGAATGAGAGAAAGAATAAGGCAATAAATGAGGTGATAAAGGGTGAGAAGAATACTTTTCTATTTCAGGGACTAAAAATACTTTAGGTTAGGTACAAAAATGGCAATATATTAACGAAGTTAATGTATGGTAGGTATAAAATTTTTTAACACCCTTTTTTTTGAGAAAAATAAATTTCATTCTAAAAATACTATAAATCTCCAATTTATAGGCATTCTTTACTTTAGGTTAGGTATAAAAATGCCCTTGCTTAAACCTAGACTTTTTAATACTTAATTAAAACTATTTTTTGTCTTTTCATGGGTTTGGATTTGGAGTATTTTTTAATTGAAAAATTTACAAAAATTTTAGAGTAAAGATAGGTAAAAAAAATAAAAATAAAAATAAAAAATGATAGATAAAAAAACAAAAAAATAAATCAAAATAAATATAGTTTTGCTGTAATTTTCTCTTTGAATTTTTGCTCGTGAAAAGTACAAGATAATTTTTTTATTTTTTTAATCATTTAAAAAACAATATTTTTATATGAAAATTCACAGAAAAAAAGATAAAATTTTAATACTAATTTTAATTAATTTTATTTTAAGTCTAAAATATATAGAGATAAAAGTGGTATAAAAAATACACTATTAAAAAAATACTTATTTTTTTACTTGTTTTTAATTGATTTTTATATCTAAAATATTTTTCTCATAAAAACATGATTACTCGTTTATATAGATAGACTTTTCAAGCTTTCTTTCCATTTCTTTTTTCTTTTTTTCAATTGCTTCATCAAATCCTTTAAGCACTGAAAATGGAGCAAACTGTGCCGCTCTTTTTTCTAATGGCATAAGAGGATATTTTGTAGATTTTTTGTATTTAATATTAATAATATCATCGTGGTTATTAGGCATTGTGTCCTCCTATTTGCGAATTAATTTTTAAGCCATTTTCAAGACTCGAGGCTTTAAAAATAGATTTTTTTCCATATTTGTGAACAATCGCGAGTCTAGCTTTTTGTAATTTCTCTTCTTTTATAAAATTTTTATTTTCCTTCTGTTCTAAGTCAGTAAAAAGACTGGGTTCTTTAATTTTTTTATCGTGTCATTTTTTACAACATTATTAAGAGTAAGACTTATTTTTCTAATTAAAAAATCAGCATTAACTATTAAATCAAACAATTCTAAACCTTTATTGCAAATAGTTTCCAAGGAAGAGCTGTGGTAATCCAAATTGATTGCTGAATGTGCATTTTTTGGAATAGATCTTCCATAGGAATCTTTGCTCATTGGACCATTGTAGCTTTGTGCCTTTTCTAAGCTTTCTTTATCATATTGTACATCTAAAACGATTTGATTGCATGTTAAATTTTTCTCAATTAGCTCAAGAACCATATGATCGACGATTTCTTTAAGCATATCTCTAGCTTTTTTAAAACTATAAGGTTTAGGCAAAACCTTAGCCATTACCTTAGAGATATGTTTGCTTTTATATTCTTTAATAGCTTGAACCCCCAAGCGTGATCGATTAATAACTCAGCATTTACTCCAAAAATTTGATAAAGTTTATCCTCGTTATTAAGAGAGTATCTTGCTAAATCTCCCATATTGTTAATGCCTATGCTTTTTAGTTTTGTTGCATATCCTTTGCCTATACGCCAAAAATCATTTATGGGCGTGTGTTGCCATAATTTTCTTCTATAAAGCATTTCATCCAAATACCCTATGCAAAGTCCATCTTTATTAATATTTTGTTTTTTGGCTAATATATCCATTGCAATTTTTGCTAAGTAAAGATTTGTTCCTATTCCCGCAGTTGCTGTTATTTGAGTTGTTTTTAAAATTTCAAATAATGTGTTTTCAATGAGTTTGTCAGCAGATAGCTTATAATGTTTGATATAAGGAGTTAAATCAATAAATACTTCATCAATGGAGTAAATATGAATGTCTTTTGGATCAAAATACTTTAAATAAATACTGTAAATTTTAGAACTATAGTCTATATATGTTGACATCCTAGGTTTTGCGACAATGTAATCAAGCTCTAAATTGGGATTATTTATTAGTTCAAGATGATTGTATGATTTTGCACTGAAATATTTAGCAATTTTTAAGCGCTCATAATTGATTGTTTTTACTTTTTGTATTAGTTCAAATAGTCTTAATCTGCCTGATATATTATAAGATCTTAATGCGGGAGATACCGCAAGACATATTGTTTTTTTCAGTTCTACTTTCATCTGCAACTACAAGATTAGTATTTAGAGGATCTAATTTTCTTAAAATGCATTCAACAGAAGCATAAAATGACTTAAGATCTATAGCTGCATATTTTTGCGTATTATCCATATTTTCACATTTGTATATAATAATTATTTTTTAATTGTATAAAAAGAATTTTAATAGACTAGGATTGTTAATTTTTAGTTCTTGTTTTGGAATTAATCAATAAAACAATCAAGCTTGTAGATTTTTTCATCTAAAAATTTTATCAAAAACCATGCCTTGTTTAAAATTACATAGTATTAAAAGAGGTTATTCAATATTATGCTTTTATATATTTAAATCGAGCGAGCAAAGTATACGAAAAGATTTATATCAAGTTTAATTTTAAATGATAAAATTTAGGCTGAAATAATGATAAAGTTTTTTGAAAATGCTGATTGTAATAAAAAGTTACATTAATATAGGCAAATGAAATTTTCTGCTATTTTTTTTAATAATAATTGCTATTGATAAAATAAAAATCTGCCTTATTTTATACATGGAAAAATCTCAAAATCTTTATCACTCCTTTCATTTTTCGCTATTTAAGAAAAAATGGAACTGTTATAATAAGGATCTTGCTTTTTATATAAATCATAAACCAAAATACCAATAAATTAAAAAAAGAAAGAGAAAATTAGTTGAAAAACAAATCTTTTAAAAAGACAGGAGAAACAATGAAAAAACTTAGAAAAATATAGAAAAGAAATATTTAAAGATAAAACTTCTGCTTACAGCATTACATAGCATTATGCCAAAAGATATAAAGGAATAAAACGAACGAAGTGCAATTTGACAGCTGGAACGAACGAAAAAAGAGCTTAAACAAAGTAAAATTAATCAGAAAAGTTAGTGTAAAAAAAGATTTATTGGCTTAGCATTGGTTTAAATATCGGTGCTGAAGTTTAAGGTAAAAATGAGTTTTTTACGCGTCCTGTTTTGGTAATAAATAGTTTTTATAATGGCACATTTTTAGGCGCACCTTTAAGTTCTAAGACTAAAAACAAAAAAAGGCTTTTTATTTCACAAATTTAAGGACAATAAAGACACTTTACAAGTTGCACTTTTAGGACAAATGAGAGTTTTTGATACTAAAAGGATAAAAACTTACATAGGAAAAATCAATGACAAAGATTTTGAAATGATTAAAAATAAAATAGTAGAAAATATAATAAGCCCTGCACTAAGACAGGGAAATTCAAAAAATGAGCCAAATCCTTTCATTTCTGAAAAGTAATGAAAAAATTATTACTAAAAAATATTAATCTAAAATAAAGGATTAGCATGACAGAAGAGAAAGAAAATATTATTAAAGAAGTGTGTAAAGAGTTAAACATTACTCAAACTGAATTAGGAAGACAATTAGATGTCTTTGCTTCTACAATAAATACTTGGGCTAGTGGTAAAATTCCAACTTAGTGGATTATATTCTTCTGAAGAAATGGGTGTTGGAATGACTGAAACTAGCAATATTGTTATCGATATTGAAGCTTACCAAAACAATACTCAGGAAAACAAAAAGAAAGTTGATTTCTCACAAAACTTTTCACAATCAAACGCTACAACTTTTAGCAAAGATGAAAGACAAGTTTTGTTATCTTTGGGACTCAAAGTGAAAAATGAAGATGGTTATTATTGGATTGTAGGAAATACCTATGGTTTAAATGAAAAAATCAAGCAATTAGGTTATAGATTTCACTCTGAGAAAAAAAACATGGTGGAAGCAAATTGGAAATGTAGCCTAAGAGCGCACATGAAAATATGTTATAATTTAGGAGTTAGTATGCAAGGATATGACATGAAAAAAGAAATTACACTCAATGAGAGCTTTAAAGCATTATTGGAAAGTATTTTTTCAGATACTGATTAAGCTAAAAAGCTCATTCAAGCTTTTGAAGAATTTGCTAATGATAGAGCAACAACGCAAAGGCTTAATTTTGGGAATTTAAAGCAAGAAGCCATTGAGCAAATAAGAAATGAGTTGGTTAGCAAGGATTTATTCCAATCTGAGATTAAAGGACTTGAAGCCGAAATCAAACGAATGGAAAGTTCCTTACAAAGTGAAATCAAACTATCAATAAGTTCATTAAACAACAAGGAATCTATTGGCTTATAGGAGCTTGTGTTGTTAGCATTGCCACTATAATTTCAAGTGTTTGGGCAATAATGGACTTTATGGTAAAACATTTAAAATAATACTCTCACACTAGAAACAATCTAGTGTAACTTAATCCTAAGGTGGGATATTTCAACCCTTGACTTTTAGTATTTTTTTGTTATAAGATAAGGAGAAAAAAGAAAGATTTTTTCAAAAAAATAGTAATATTTGCAAAAATACCTACAAAAGCAATCTTAAGATTCATGGAATCTATTGGCATAGGATTGTTTGTAAATACAGGCGATAGTAGAGCTTTTATTATCCTCATCGAAAGTTTGCTAATTTTAACGGTAGTTGCATTATCATCAATCTTTCTTAAAGATTGAACTTTTTTGAAAAAAAGGAGAAAAAATGGATGGTTATAATATAGCTATTTTAATTGGTGCTATCACTCTCGTTTTTGGCATATTGGTTTTAGTAGCTCATTATCTCAATGATAAACACACTAACGAAAGTAAAAGTTAAAAACCTTATTGTCTTAGAAATGATTTAAAGATAGACAAAATTAAATCAAAAATTGTAGGCTGTAAAATAAACATTAAAACAGCAAGAATAATTACATATGTTCTAACTTCTCTTTTAAAACTATCTAGTTTGTTTTCAAGCTTATCAAGTTTATCACCTATTGAATATTCAAGCTTATCAAATCTAGTATTCAAAAGATCTATAGTTGGTAATTTAGAAATGGCTTCTTTGAATTCTCTAAAAGATTTGTCTTTTATTTCTTGAGAATTTATTTGGCTTTCTTTAGCAAATTCGTTAAGAGCTTTAATGAAATTTTCTTCAGTTTGATCTTTAAAATAGATAGAAAATAAAGCTTTTACACCTTCTGAAATATAATAATTTTTCATATTTATACAACCTTTTTTTAATTATAACATAGCAAATTTAAAAATGCAGTTTTTATAAAAATAAATAGAAATTTGTTTTGATTATATTTTACTCAATATTTTTTATTACATCTATGGTTAGTGAATATAATTAATAATTTTTATAAGGGTGTTTTCTGCTTCTTTGTTTTTATTCTTCTTTTTAAAAGCTACATCACAACACTTTATACTCTAAGCTTTTTAAAAGTACTCAAATAAGATTATCATAATAAATAATAAAAAATCAATTTCTTATTATTTTCATTTTATTTTTTTCTTGTTTGTTATAATTTATATGTTAAAATAACATATTACAAAGTAAACAATATGGATTTATCTCATTCATTAGGACAATATATTATTTTAGCTTTTGTAATAGCCGTAGCCATATTTGTTACATTTTATGACTTTGATAAAAAAGATCATCAATATAATATAAAAAAATAATATCCTTAATATTTATAAAAATTAAAAAAAGATTTTAAGTCATTCTAAAAATAAAAATTTATACTATTTTTTAAAGGATTTGCTATGCAAAAAAAATATACAAGATTATATTATTGATGTTCATTCTTGCGATCCCCATTCATCAAATGCTTATAAACAAGATTTATTCGATGTTTTAAATGAAGATTTTACCAAAGAATATGAATTCATAGATAGTCCTACTTTAGATGATATGGTAAAACACAAACAAAGTGATGAAGTTTTTAAAGTGTTTTATAAAAAAGATGATAAAATAAGATTGCTTAGAGTTAGCAATATGCAAGCTTTAAATCGTTTTGATAAACTTAAAGGTGCAATGACAAAAATAATTTTAGATAGTGGTTTTAAACCTGATAAATAAAAAGGATTAATATGTGTAAAGATCAAGAATATATAGAGCAAATGAAAACTTTATTATTAAAAGGTTTTAAAGATGCCAAAGATGATAAAGTGTATCAAAAAGAACAGCTTGAACTTGCAGAAGCAGGAATTAATGATGGCTTAGAGGAGGATTAATTATATAATTAACCATATATTTATATTAGTTTTTTTAAAAAACCGTTTTTACTATTCTTTAATCTTTTATATTGTATTTTGATTGTCTTATTTATGTAATTTTATATATAAAAAAAGTTTTTTCCAATTTTACAACAAAACCCTTTATGGTATAATAAAAATAAAAATTATATAAGAAAGGATACAAATGGCTATAAAAATTGAAATTAGCGGATTTGATAAGGATTTTTTACCTGTTTTTGAGAGTTTAGCTAAAAGCTTATCTCAAAAGCCTATTTTATCAATGTTTTTTCTTATTTTTTGAGCAAAAACTTACGCATACCCTTTTTTCATTTTTTGTTTCTTTAACCTCTCAAAAAAAATTTGTGCCTCATTAAAACTTGGAAATACATTATTTTTTCTTCCTGTACAACTTTTAAAACGCACATTTCCGTAAACTCTCTCAACCATATATTCCTCAAATAGAGTGGCAATAATTTCTATGCTATAATAGCGAATGTTTCCTTTCTCAGTTATTCTGTGCAACAAAACATTATTCATAAAAAAACCTAATTAAAAATTATTTATTTTATTCAAAAAATCATTTTTAAACATTTTTTCTATAGCAAGCTTAATCATTTGATTAATTTTCTCATTTTCTTTATTTGTATTAGAAATTTCATCTTTGTAAGTAGGAATCATCATTTCTATCATTTTTAATGTTTTTTCATCAAATAATACTCTTTTTGGAATTAATATTTCATTTTTTTGAATATTTTCATTATTTATTGCATTTTTTTCCATTTTTATCCTTTATTTGTTAAAATATATAAATTATACCATAATTTTAATAAAAAATTGTATAAATAGACAAATAATGCAAAAATATAAATATTTTTATGGTGTAATTTAAAATATATAACATAATCTTATTTCAAAATAAGCCTATTAAAATATATATTTTGATATTAACACAAGCAAATAAATATAACATAATAGATAATTATGTTATAAAAAAAGGATATAAATAAAATGAAACTTAAAAATACTACAATAAGCGAAGATTTAGAGCGTTGGATAGAAGCTTATTTGAAACATATTCAAGCATTATCCTATTCAAATAATACTTTTTTACTTTATAGGCGTATTTTACTAGAATTTGTAGAATATTCTTTAGATTATCAAGATGAAATGCAAATAAACAATATAAAAACGACTTTTTTAGTCAATTTTCTTAATTATTTAGAAAATAATTCAAAAAATGGCAATAAACTATCAAAAAAAACAAAAATAACTTATTTGAGAGCATTAATTAGCTTTTTTTCTTTTATAAGCGATAATAATGATGATTTGTTTGTTTTTTCCTTTGATATGAAGAAAATTAGATTTAGAACAGAAAAATCAGAAGAAAAATTAAATTATCTTAATGAAAATGAAATTATAAGGCTAAATAATGTTTTAGAGAAAGAAAAAGCAAAAAAAGAAGTTTATAATAGTTTTAGAAACTCTTTACTGATAAAACTTATGCTTTATGGAGGACTTAGAATTTCTGAAGCTTTAAATGTAAAACTTTGTGATTTTGAAGAAGTTGATGATGAAATATTAAAAATATCCATAATAGGCAAGGGCGGTAAAGAACAATTTGCATTTATTAAAAAAGAAGAAGTAGATGATGAGCTTGAATATTTTAAAGAAAATATCCAAGATAGTGATTACATAATGCAAACTAGCACAGGAAAACATTTAAATAGAAGTAATGCTTTTTTGATTGTAAATAATATTTATGCTAAAGCTTTGATCAGCAAAAAAGGACTTCATTTGCTTAGACACACTTTAGCCATGAGATTAACAGCCAAAGGAACAAACCTTGTGGTCATACAAAAAATTCTAAGACATGCAAATCTAAATACTACTACTATATATGCCAAAGCAACAAATGATACAATAAAAGCTGCGTTATTGAATAATTAATTTTTCTAAAATAGACTTCTTTTTGAAGTCTATGCTGTGAATCTTTCTAATAAAAGTTTAGGTTCTCCGCCAAGTATTTTGATGAAATTTGCAATTCTTGATTGTATCATTTCTACGGAATACATACTTCCTAAACCGCCTAAAGCATAAAATAATTCTTCGAAAATGTCTTCTTTGTTAAATTCAAGTTCTTCTATATCAATAAGATCAGGAGTTCGGCTACATTTTTGTAAATTTTGATATATTTTGACTAAAATCTTGATTTTTTGTAGATTATTTTCAGCCTCTAAATAAGAATTTAAGTGTATTATTAGGGTTTTTATGAGTTTTTCTCTATTTTCTTTATTTTCAAAAAACTCAACCCCACCCCCCCCCACCGCCATAAGCACTTCTTTTGTATTTTCGTTTTTCATATTATTCCTTTCAAATTGTCAACATAATCACTCCACCATTGCATTAAGAGCTTCCTATCGTTTAGCCTTAAACTTCTATTATAAGCAGCTTTAACATTATTTCTTTCACGATGATCTAAGCATAACTCTATAACTTCACTATCTTGCCCATGCAAATTTTTAAATTCATAGAGCAAGGTTGAAGCTGTTGTTCTAAAACCATGAAAAACCATTTCATCCCCAAAGCCTAATCTTTTGATGGCTTGATTTAATGTGTTTTCACTCATAGTTTTGGATTTGCTTATATCACTTGAAAAAACATATTTTGAATTGTGGAATGAAAAAGGTTTGATAAATTCAAACAACTTGATCACGCTTTCACTTAGTGGTACAATAAAATCTTCACCCCCTTTCATTTTATTTGCAGGTATAATTATCTTTAAATTTTTAAAATCTATTTCACTCCATTCTAAATTTCTGATATTAGCGCTTCGCAAAAACAAATATGGGCTGATTTGCAAGGCTACTTTTGTGAATATACTTCCATTATAATTTTCTATTGCTAATAGCAACTCTTTAAATCTTTCTTCTTTTGTGATAGCTCTAAGATTTTGTTTTTTAGGCGAGCCGTAAAGAGCTTTCATGTCTAAAATTAAAATATTGCTATTTTCTATATATTCTTTATTTATGGCATACATTAACATTTTTTTAAACCCAAGAAGACTCTTTTTATAGTTTCGAGTTTACCTTCTACATAAAGTTTATCAAGAATAAGAAGTATATCATTTTTGGCAAGTTCATTAATATGTTTGTCTTCGTATTTAGAAATAATATGAGTTTTTAATCTCTTCGATAAATTATAAGAAGTATTATTTTTATAAAAAACTTGACTCCATTCATTAAAAACTTCTTTTAGGGTTTTTGATTTTTGTATATCTTCTTTTTGAATTTGTTCTTTGGGATCAATTTTTTCAGCTAACATATTATTAAAAATATTTGCTTTTTCTCTTGCACTTGACAATGTAGTTGTTGGATATTTTCCTATTTTAATGCTTTGTATTTTTTTATTTAACCTATATCTAATTTAAAGAACCTTTTGCTTCGATATAGAGATTTTTGGTGTACACATCTTTAATGTATGTTCTTTTTTCTACGATTAAATTTTTAAGCTGTTTATCGTTGACAATAACCATTTTATAATATTCCTATGTTAAAAAGTATATGTTATTTTTGAATTTTAAAATTTAACATACACTATAACATATACTTTAAAAATTGTCAATCCTGATAATTTAAGATTATTTAAGATAATTTGAGATTATTTAAAGTATGATTTTATCATATCTTAATTGATAATTTTAGATTACTTAAGATTGCTTGGGATAATTTCAGAAAAGAAATAATGGTGCCCGAGGTCGGACTCGAACCGACACAAGGTTGCCCTTACCAGATTTTGAGTCTGGCGCGTCTACCAGTTTCACCACTCGGGCTCATTTTTAAGATTTAAAGCTAAAATTATACTTTTTTAGACTAAAAAATACTTTAAAAATAAAAAGTATTTTCAAAAAGACGATATAAAATTATGTAATTTAAATTTTTGGAACAGTTGTTGCTTTTGTTTATTAGCAATATTTGAAAAGATTTTAACTTTAATACTTTAGAGGAAAAAAATGAGAATTACAAATAAACTTAACTTCACAAATAGTGTGAATAATTCTATGGGCGGTCAAAGTGCTTTATATCAGATATCTCAACAACTTGCTTCAGGTTTAAAAATACAAAATTCATATGAAGATGCAAGCATTTATATAGATAATACGCGTCTTGAATATGAAATTAAAACATTAGAACAAGTAAAACAAGCAACAAACAGTGCAAAAGAAATGACTCAAAACAGCATGAAAGCTTTGCAAGATATGGTAAAACTTCTTGAAGATTTTAAAGTTAAAGTAACTCAAGCTGCAAGTGATGGGAACTCTCAAACTTCAAGGGAGGCTATAGCAAAAGAATTAGAACGAATAAAAGAGAGTATAGTTCAGCTTGCAAATACTAGCGTTAATGGTCAGTATCTTTTTGCAGGTTCACAAGTTGCAAATAAACCTTTTGATTCCAATGGTAATTATTATGGAGATAAAAATAATATCAATGTAGTAACTGGAGCTGGAACTGAAAGTCCTTATAATATACCTGGATGGGATTTATTTTTCAAAGCAGATGGAGACTATAAAAAACAAATTACTACTAATATCAGTTTTACAGATAATCGTTATACAGATAAAGATAAACAAGAATATTTAAACGGGGATTCTGCTTGGAAGCAGCTTATCGGGCAAAATTATGTAAAAGATGGAAAATTAGATCCGGATATAGATTTTGAAGATAAAGACCGAAAACTTAATTTTCCACCTTCAACACTCTATGTTCAAGGAACAAAACCAGATGGAACAAGCTTTAAAAGTGCAGTTTTAGTAAAACCAGATGATAAAATAGAAGATGTATTAGAGCAAATTGGTGCACTTTATGGCAACACTGCTAATAATAAAGTTGTAGAAGTAAGCATCAATAATAGTGGTCAAATTCAAATCACAGATTTAAAACAAGGCAATAATAAATTAGACTTTCATGCCGTAGCCTATACTCCACAAATGGACAAAACAGAAAGTTTCAAAGCAATGGAAAAATTTGTTAAGGATAATGATCTTAACATGGATAATGTTACCAATGCTGTTATGCAAGAGGCTATGAAAAATGGTGATATTACCAATCCAACTAGTCCAGTTACTATTAAATTAACAGGAAAAGATGGAAAAGAGCAAGAGTTTACCTTTAGTTTAGCTCAAACTGATTTTATTAAAAGCAATATGACTGATTCAGCTGGCAACAAAGCCAATGGTGCAGATTATGATAATGTTTATTTTGAAAAAGATGGAAATACTGTTTATGGTAATGTTTCTCAAGTTATTAAAGGAAGTAATGCTTATGCAACTGATTCAACCAAACTTAGCGAGGTAATGGCAGGAAATAGTCTAAATGGTACTACTTTAAATTTAAAAGTCAATTCCAAAGGTGGAAATTCTTACGATGTTACTATAAATTTACAAACTTCAACTGTAAGCTATCCTGATCCTAATAATCCAGGTCAAACCATAAGTTTTCCTATAACCCATACTGATCCTGCAACTGGAAATAGTGGAGTTGTTACAGGATCAAATGATATTACTTATGGTCAAATCAATGATATTATAGGTATGTTTGCCGCAGATAAAATTCCAACCCAAAGCATAACAGCTACAAATGGAAAAGTTGATGCAAATGGTTATAATAGTTTACAACAACTCATGAAAGATTCTCAAGCTACTGTTGATGTAAGCATGGATTATAAAGGTCGCATTAGCGTTACCGATAAGCTATCCTCAGGAACCAACATAGGAATTTCTTTAAGTGATTCTCAAAGTGGACATTTTCCGCAACCACCTTATACTACAACTGCGCAAGTAGAGAATGGTCCAAATTTTAGTTTTAGTGCCAATAATGCTTTAGTTATAGATGAACCAAATGTTGATCTTATAAAAGATTTAGATACTATGATAGATGCGGTTTTAAGTGGTAATATGAGAGCCGATGGAAATTCGGCCGATCCAAGAAATACCGGAATGCAAGGAGCTTTAGAAAGACTCGATCATTTAGCAGATCATATCAGCAAGCTTAATACAACCATGGGAGCTTATCATAATACTATAGATGGTGTCAATACTCGAGTAAATTTCTTAAGCGTAAATGTGCAAAGCATTAAGTCAAATGTTATTGATGTAGATTATGGTGAAGCTATGATGAATTTAATGCAAGTTCAACTTGCATATCAAGCTTCTCTTAAGGCTAGTACAACAATTTCTCAACTTAGCTTATTAAATTATATGTAAAAATTTATGGTATAATTTGGCTTTGATTTTATTTTTAAGGAAAGAATATTAAAAAAGAAGCCATTTTTACCAGCTCTACACTTGTTATTTTTTATATTTGTCTTTGTATGCTAGCACCTAGCATGGGAGAATGGGTTTACAAGGCTAATTTATTTTTATTTGGAGAATTTGGGTATTATTATCCATTTTTTTTACTTGTGTTAAATTATCTTTACTATAGAAAAAATTATAAAATAGAAAATTTTAAGCGTAGAGAGCTTTTTGGTTTTTCTTTGGCCTTTTTTTCTACTTTGCTTTTATTTTCTGTCTTTTATAGAGAGTTTGGGTATATTTTAGAAATTGTATATGGATTTTTTTCTATAATCTTAGGACATACAGGGAGTGGAATTTTTGCTCTTTTACTTTTGCTATTTTCTTTGATCTTATTGTTTCCGAAATTTGCAAAAGAAATTTTAAAAATAGAATTAGATTTTACTTTTTTATTAAAAGTAGAGCAAGCTTTTAAATCTTTACTTATGCGTGTATTTGGCGGAGAAAATGAGAAAGAAGATGTAGGTAAATCAGAACCTATGGCTCCAAAATTAAATATTTTGCAAGATAGTATTTATGAGAATTTGCAAATAAATAAAAAAGAAAAAACCAATAACTTAGAACAGATAATCAAAGATTGCAATATCAATGCAAGTAAAAATTCAATTACCACAGCTAAGGAAAACTTTGAAAAACTAAAAAATCAAATTTTAGATGAAACCATAGAGATTGATACACAAAGCTTAAAAGAATCAAGAAGTTTTGTTTATGAGCATTCTCAACAAGTGCGAAATTTCGCACAAAAGGCTAGCAAAATGAGCATTAGCCTTGATGAAGATTTTAATTTTATTTCAGAAGAAGGGGTAGATATGATTCCTGAACGTTTTTTAAAACCTAAAAAACTTGAAGATATAAAGCAAATAGATACAAATAAAAATTTAGATGAGCCAAGTTATAAGCGTAAAAATATTGAAATTCCAGTTTCTAAACAGGAAGTTAAACCAAAAATTTTCACAAAAGAGCTTGAACTTAGAGAGAATTTGATAAAAAAAGAAAAACTAGAACAAGAATACAAAGCCTATCAAAATGAAATTTTAGAAAATAAAGTAAAACAAGAAATTAAAAAATTAGAAGAATATGATGCGATAAATTCAAGCGATATTATAGAAGGGAATAAATACAGTTTTAATAACTCAAAGACAATCAAAACAGAAACAGAAGAATCAAACAAAATAAATGAAAATAAAAATCCAGATAAAGCAGACAATATCTTCGAATTTACTCCTATTGTAGAAGAGTTAAATCATCCTTATATAGAACCTACTCCTATAAAAAATATAAATGAAATAGTTATAGAAGAAAAAAATACACTCGATTTTATCCAAAATACAGAAATTAAAATCGATAATGAAAAAACAAATGATCAAGAAATTAAACTTCAAAAAGCAGTTTTAGCCAAAGAAATTGCTATTAACCAAGCTTTATTGCGTGAAATAGAGCAGGGTGAGATAGAAAAACCAAAAGATTTCACCTTGCCACCATTAGATTTTTTAGCTAATCCAAAAGAGCATAGACAAGAAATCAATGAAAGTGAAATAGATAAAAAAATTTATAATCTTCTTGAAAAGTTGCGTCGTTTTAAAATAGGTGGCGATGTTATAAGCACTTATGTTGGTCCTGTTGTAACTACTTTTGAATTTCGTCCTAGCGCAGATGTAAAAGTAAGTCGTATTTTAAATTTACAAGATGATTTAACTATGGCTTTAATGGCAAAATCAATCCGTATTCAAGCTCCAATACCAGGAAAAGATGTTGTAGGCATAGAAGTCCCAAATGATGAAATTCAAACTATTTACCTAAGAGAAATTTTACAAAGCGAAGTTTTTAAAAATGCTAAAAGTCCTTTAACTATAGCTTTGGGCAAAGATATAGTAGGTAATGCTTTTGTAACCGATCTTAAAAAACTTCCGCATTTACTCATCGCAGGAACTACAGGTAGCGGTAAAAGTGTGGGGATAAATTCTATGCTTTTAAGTCTTTTATATCGTAACTCTCCTAAAACCTTGCGTTTGATGATGATAGATCCTAAGATGCTTGAATTTAGCATTTATAATGATATTCCTCATCTTTTAACTCCTGTTATCACAGATCCAAAAAAAGCGGTCAATGCGCTTTCAAATATGGTGGCTGAAATGGAAAGACGCTATCGTTTAATGGCAGATGCAAAAACCAAAAATATAGAAAATTACAATGAAAAAATGAAAGAATTAGGTAGCGAAGAGCTCCCTTTTATTGTAGTAATTATTGATGAACTTGCTGATTTAATGATGACTGCGGGTAAAGATGTAGAATTTTATATAGGAAGACTTGCACAAATGGCAAGAGCAAGTGGAATTCACTTGATTGTAGCTACACAACGACCTTCTGTTGATGTTGTAACAGGGCTGATCAAAGCGAATTTGCCAAGTAGAATTTCTTATAAAGTAGGGCAAAAAGTTGACTCTAAAGTTATTTTAGATGCTATGGGTGCTGAGAGTTTACTTGGAAGAGGGGATTGTTTATTTACTCCTCCTGGAACAAGCTCTATAGTGCGTTTGCATGCGCCTTTTGCAAGCGAATTTGAAATAGAAAAAATCGTGGATTTTCTAAAGGATCAACAAAGCGTAGAATATGATGAAAGCTTTTTAAAAGATCAGCAAAGCGTGGGTGTTACAACAAATGAAAGCTTTGATGGGGAAGTAGATGAGCTTTATGAAGAAGCCAAAAGAGTGATCTTAGAAGATGGAAAAACAAGCATTTCTTATTTGCAACGCCGTTTAAAAATCGGCTATAACCGCTCTGCAAATATTATTGAACAACTTACGCAAAACGGGATTTTAAGCGAACCTGATGCCAAAGGACAAAGGGAAATCTTGTAAGATTTTTCTTGTATTTTTGATATATAAAACTGATTACAAAAGAAGAAATTTAAAAAGAAAAAGCCCCGTAAAAAGGGCTTAAAAATTATTTATCTCTAAGATTTAATTCAGTAATTAACTTACTATAAGAATTATAATCTTTTCTTTTAAGATAAGATAAAAGTCTTTTTCTTTGACCTACAAGTTTTAGAAGTCCTAGTCTTGATGAAAAGTCTTTTTTGTAGATTTTTAAATGTTCTGTAAGTTCTGCAATTCTTGCAGTTAAAAGAGCTACTTGAACTTCTGTTGAACCAGTATCACCTGGTTTTTTAGCGAATTTCGCAACTATTTCTGCTTTTTTGGCCGAATCCAAAGCCATGATAGACCTCCTGATTGGTAAAATAATAAAATTAAAGAACTGTAATTTTATCTTAAAAAGCAAAAAATAAACTGAATTTATCCTTTTTAGAAGGTTTTGTCAAAATTTAAGTCTTTTTCTAAGAATTATTTATTATAATTACAGCTATTTCTATAGTTATAATAAGGAGAATCTGTGCTATTTACCAAAGCTAGCGAATACGCTTTACTTTCTTTAATTTATATTTCTCAAAAAGAAACACCTCAAGATGTAGATTCTTTAGCTTTAGAGCTTGATATTCCCAAAAGTTTTTTAGCTAAAATTTTACAAACTTTAGCTAAAGATGGTTTGTTAAAATCCTTTAAAGGGGCAAAAGGTGGTTTTGCATTAATCAAAGAACCAAATCAATATACTATAAAAGAAATTGTTAATAGTGCTGAAAAAAAGGATATCAGTGTATTTGAATGCAGTGGTGGTACTTGTCCAAATAATAAAGAAAAAAATTGCACCTTAATGCCTATGTTAGTAAATTTACAAAATAAAGTAGATGAATTTTTAGATTCTATTACTTTAGAAGATATTATGAAAAATAATGGCAAAAAATAAAATAGTCGATTTAGTTTTTCCTTTTTTGGGGCCTTTAATTGCTCCTGTTTTAAAAGCTAAAAGCTTAACTATTGTTGGTTTTTTAGTTTGCATTTTAGCTATTATCATAGTTCCTTTACCAAGTCCTATTTTGGACTTTTTCTTAGCTTTAAGTATAGCTTTATCAGTATTAATTATTTTAATTTCTATTTATATACCTAAACCGACAGATTTAACAACTTTTCCAACTTTAATCTTGATTATTACTTTATTTAGACTTTCTTTAAATATAGCTACTACAAGGATGATTTTAAGCGAAGGGCAAAACGGCCCTGAAGCTGTGAGTGAGATTATAGCAGCATTTGGAGAATTTGTTGTTGGTGGAAATATGGTCATTGGTGTGATTGTATTTTGTATCTTAGTATTGATTAATTTCATGGTTGTAACAAAAGGTAGTACAAGGGTTTCTGAAGTACAAGCAAGATTTACACTTGATGCAATGCCGGGTAAACAAATGGCTATTGACGCGGATTTAAATGCAGGACTTATCGATGAACAAACCGCTAGAGCAAGACGTCAAGAAGTTATTGCTGAAGCAAACTTCTATGGTGCAATGGATGGTTCTTCTAAATTTATCAAAGGAGATGCTGTTGCAGGAATTATCATAACTATTATAAATATCATAGGTGGTTTTTTAATAGGATCTTTTCAGCACGATATGGCTTTAAGCGATGCTGCATCTACTTATACTATTTTAACCATAGGTGATGGACTTGTATCGCAAATTCCAGGGCTTATTACTTCTACCGCAACCGCTATAATTATCACTCGTGCAAGCAAAGATGAGGAAAATTTTGCAGAAGGAACTTTAACTCAACTTTTAAGCGAATATCGCACGCTTTTAATAGTAGGTTTTGTACTTTTTATCTTTGCGTTAGTACCTGGCTTACCAACCTTATCTTTAGGTTTTATGGCTTTAATATTTTTAAGTCTTGGCTATCTTACCAAACAGGTTAAGGAAGGTAAAATTGATATAACTACAGTTAAAAAAAGCAAACCAAGTGCTGCAGCTGCATCTCAAAGTGGGGCAGGTGGGACAACGGCAGCACCTGCTAAGAAAAGCGAAGAAGAAATTCTCAAAGAAGAAGAGCATAAGATTAACGACATACTCAAAGTTGAAATTTTAGAACTTGAACTTGGATACGGACTTATTAAGCTTGCTGAAAACGAACTTACAGAAAGAATTCGCTCAATGAGAAGAAGTATTGCTGAAAGTTTAGGATTTTTAATGCCAAAAATAAGAATAAGAGATAATTTAAGACTTAAACCAAATGAGTATAGTTTTAAACTCAAGGGCGTGTCTATAGCAAGTGCTGAAATTTATCCGGATAAATATTTAGCCATGGATAGTGGTTTTATCACAGAAGAGATAGAAGGGATTGCTACAAAAGAACCTGCTTTTAACTCTGATGCACTTTGGATTGATGCGAATTTAAAAGATGAAGCAACATTAAATGGCTATATAGTAATAGATCCTGCAAGTGTTATTTCAACACATATGAGCGAACTTATCAAAGCACACGCAAGCGAACTTCTTACACGCCAAGAGGTGCAAAATCTTCTTGATAAGGTTAAAAATGATTATCCAATCATTGTAGAAGGTGCTTTAGGTGTTGCACCTGTAAGTCTTATTCAAAAAATTCTCAAAGACTTGCTTAAGCATCACATACCAATTAAAGATATGCTTACTATTTTAGAATCTGTAAGCGATATAGCAGAAGTAAGCAAGAGTTTTGATATGATTATTGAACATGTAAGGGCGTCTTTAGCTAGGATGATTACAAATATGTATTTAGATGATAAAGGAAATTTGGATATTTTTATCTTAGACTCTGCTAGCTCTGCAGTTTTAATGGAAAATGTACAATTTAGAGATGGAAGTTATCACTTGCCTTTAAGTGTAGCTCAAACAGGCACTTTAGTAGATACTCTAAGGGCTGAAGTTGCCGCGGTAGCAAATGGTCGTATCAAGCCTTTTATACTTTGCGTTGAACCGCAACTTAGAAAATTCATTGCTGATATTTGTTATAATTTTAGCATTAATATAGTAGTGTTAAGTTTTGCAGAAATTGCAGAAAATACAAATTTTAATACCGAGGGTATTATTAGGATAGAACTTTAAGGAATATAATGAAAATTTATCATCTTTCGCACACAGATCTTGATGGTTATGCTTGTCAATTTGTAGTAAATTTTTATTTTAAAAATGTGAAATTTTATAATTCTAATTATGGTAAAGAAATTAATGAAAATTTTAACTCTATTATAGGCGATATAGAAAAAGATGAAAATTTCGGAAAAGCTATTATTCTAATAACAGATTTAAATTTAAATTTAAATCAATGCGAAGAATTTGAAAAAATTTGTAAAGAGAAAAATATTAAAATTTTTCTTCTTGATCATCATCAGAGTGGTGAAGAATGCGCTCAAAAATATTCTTGGTATTTACTTGATTCTAAAAGATGTGCAACTAAAATCGTTTATGATTTTTTCTCTAAAATCTGCACCCCAGTTTTAAAACTTTCAAAATTTGTTGATGTAGTTAATGCTGTTGATATTTGGCTAAGCGAGGATGAAAATTTTGAACTTGGAAAGGTTTTTTTAGGCTTGATTGCCAATGCAAAAGAAATAAATCGCGTGATGTTTAAAGAATCGCAAATTGATTATATGTTTTTCTTGCTTGATAAGGCTTGGAAATTTATAGGAAAAGAAAATGCGAATATTTTACTCGATAATGCTACTCATTTTATAAAAAAGGATTATTTTGCCAGAAAAAATGATGATACTCTTTCTAATTTAATTTCTTATTTTGTAGTTGAAAAACTAAGTGAGCTAAAAGAAAATTTCAGTATAGAATATGAAGGCCATAAAGGCATCTTAACTTCAAATATAGGCAATACTTCTGTTATTGGAAATGATTTTTTAGTAAAAAATCCTGATTATGACTTTTTTATTGATGTTAGTTCTAGAAAAACCTTAAGTTTTCGTGCAAATGGGAAAATAGATGTAAGTTTAATGGCTAAAAATTTAGTAGGTGGTGGTGGACATAAAAATGCTAGTGGTGGACTTTTTGCGACATTTAAAGATGGAGCAAATTATAATCATATTAAGGCTCAAATTATTGATTTAATTAAAAGCAAAGAACTTAAAAAGGAAAACAATGAATCAAAACAATAATAAAACCTTAAAAAATGAACTAGAAGATTTACAATATGAGCTTAGCATAGTTTTAGAAGCTATGCTTTTATACGCTGGAGTTAAAAGAGAAAAATTAGAAAATGCAATAGAAGCTTATATCGATAATATAGATAATGTGCTCGAAAATTCGAACAAAGAAGGGGTTGATGAAATTTTAGAAGTCGTGGAATTTCTAAAAAATAAATACAAAGATTTTTTTCAATGAAAAAGTGTATTTTATTTTTTTTTAGTTTATATTCTTTAAGTTTTGCTAATATTTACGAAAAATTAAATGATTTTGCTTATGAAAAAAAACCGAACAAAGATTTTAAGATTCAAGAAGTTAAATTAGTACAATTTTCACAAGAAAATAAAGATTGCCTTGAGCTTTTAATAGAAGCTGGTCAAGTTAGAATTTTAAATAGCTATAACTCTTGTCAAAAATTATCTAAAGATAAAAGTTTTCAAAAATTTCTTAATGAAGATTTTTTAAAACTTTATAAAAATAATGGATACTTGATTAATGAAAATTTACAAAATTTGAAAAATACCATGCAGGATATTATGATATATTATAAACTCCGATATTCTTTTAGTAAAGATGTAAAAGATATGAGTAAAGATAAGAATTTGGATGTTTTAAATATAGATGAAAAAGATGGCGGTACTTTGCTTTATAAAATCAACAATCAAGCTTGCGTTGGAATAGAACTTACAAGACATGACTCAAGAATGGCTATGAAAATATACGGAATAGAAAATTTGGATAAAGAGTGCAAACTATTTATCCAATCGCCTTCTTTTAAAGATCTTTCTTACACAAAAAAAGATTTTAAGTGGTATTATTTAGAATAAATAAATGCTTTAATTTTTAAATAAAAATTTTTAAAAATCGCACTTAAAGTAAAAGTATCTTGCCTTCCAAGATTTTGAAAAACGCAGTTATCTAAGTCTTTTTTTTCTTGAATGCTTAAATTTTTCATTAAACCAACCTTTAAAAATATTGCAAGTTTCAATTTTATCAAAAAAAACTTTATTTTTATTTTAAAGTTTTAATTATAAGGCAAATAAATATTGTTTTAAGAATTTGAAGTTTTTTATTGAAATATTATTAACTTTTATTGACTTTTTTGAAGCAAAGTTATATACTGAATTCGAATTAGACAAATTTAAGGAGGAAAAATGATGAATAAATTTTCTATAGTTTTAACTTTGTTGTTATGTGGAAGTTGTGCTTTAGCCTTAGATCCAAATTTGGAAAAAACTAAGAGTGCAACAGGTATTGATCTACCTACTGCCAAATGGAATTTACCTAAGGCTTTAAATGAAGATGGTACTATAGATGAAACTAAAATGCCAAAAAATTCAGAATATAGCAAAATGGTTATTTTGGGAAATAAAATTCTTAATGAAACAAGTAAATATGTAGGTCCACAGGCCAAAGATCCTAAAAAAAGATTTGCGGGAAATAATCTTTCTTGTTCAAGTTGCCATGCTAATGGTGGAAGTGTACAAAATCAATCAGGTTTTGTAGGAATTTGGGCAAGATTTCCACAATATAATGCCAGAGGAGATAAAGTAATTACCTTAGCAGATAGGATCAATGGCTGTTTTGAACGCTCTATGAATGGCAAAAGAATGCCTAGTGATGCGCCTGAAATGAAAGCCATGCTAACTTATATGCAATGGTTATCTCAAGGAGTTCCAGTAGGAGCTAAGATAGAAGGGCAGGGGCTTAAGAAGATAGATTTCATCTCGAGAGCAGCTGATCCTAAAAAAGGTAAGGCAATTTATATGGATAAATGTGCCGTTTGTCATCAAGAAAATGGATTAGGGCTTAAAAATGAGGATAGTGCAGGGGCGTATTATCTTTATCCACCACTTTGGGGCAATGATAGCTATAATACAGGAGCTGGAATGTATCGTCTTATCAAAGCTGCTTCTTATATTAAAGAAAATATGCCTCAAGGTGCGCCTGACTTAAGTCTTGAAGATGCTTATGATGTAGCAGCTTACATGAATTCACAAGCTCGTCCTATTAAAGCAAATAGAGATAAAGACTTTCCAGATAGAAAGGTTAAGCCTTTAGATATGGATGTAGGACCTTATGATGATAGCTTTTCTACAACCCAACATCGCTATGGACCTTATACAAATATGATCAAAAAATAATTTTAAGGCAATTTTTATTGCCTTAAAAAATTTATTATTTCATATTGCTTAATTTTTTAACTAGATCTTCTAAATCTTGCATCGAATTGATTGCACTTGGGTTAATTTGATATTTTCCATTAACAACAAAAGCAGGGGTGCCATAGGTTTTAGCTATATCATTAGCTCTTTGAAACTCGCTTAAAATTTCTTTAGCTTTTGGGGTATTTAAAAAATTTAATACTTCATTTTTATTTACATTCATAGCCTTTAAACCTATGTCGTAAAATTCATCTAAATTCGAAAAATTTCTTTGCTTGTTTAAAAAATAAGAAACAAAATAAACATCAGCAAGTTTATGAGATAAACTATCAGAATAACTCGCGTCTTTACCATTTTGCTCATCTTTGTATTGAGCAAAGGCAAAAAGCTCATTCATTTCTTTGGAAAAATCTCCATTCATTAAACTTACAGGATAGAGTTTAAAATGTAAATTTGGAAAAGCTTCTCTTAGTTTTTCAAGGGTTCCAAATTTATGATGATTATAACAATGTATACATTTATAAGAAAATGCTTCTATTACACTATTTTCGGAGTTGGGTAAATTTGGATTAAGAGTAATAAAACTATTATTTGCTAACGCAAAACTTGAGCAAAATACAAGCGCTAAAACAAATTTGCAAAAAAAATTACGCATACTATATCCTTGATTAAATAAAATTTTCAAAGATAATTTTATTTAAAAAAAATAAATAAGCCCAAATTTATTTTTGGGCTTATTGTTATTTTTTAGGATTGAATGCTTGATCAACACTAAAAGGCATTGCTTGATAACCCGTGCCTGAACCGCTAAATTGAATTTGAACCGAAGGCTCCTTAGCACCCCAGTTAAATTCATCAATTTCAGGTTTTGGTTCCCCAAGACTTACACCTTTGCTAAGATCAAAAGCCATTCCAGCTGTTGCGCTATAAACCATAATAGAATCTTTATCTGGTTCATATTGAGTTAGAGAAGTTACAGGAGAAAACCATTCATTTCCACGATTTTTACCATATTCCCAAATTTGTTCCACAGTTTTATTTTGCTGATCGATTTTATAAATTACAGCACGAGAATATTTTTGACTTGCAAACGCAGGTTGTTCAGCTCCTCTTGCATCACCATTATCAAAAACACTTATATAAATATAACGCTTGTTTGATTTACTATCAATTCTCCAGCCTGTATGTTGCGTCCAAGTGAAATCAAATCCACCATTGTCATTTTCATAACCTGGGCATTTGCTATAATCATCATCGCAAACAATTTTTTTGCCATTTTTTTATCTACAGGCTACAAATAACCATTATCCATGATAATAACAGTCAAAGGAGCAATCCATTAAAAGTGCCATGCAAAGAGTTTTGCTAAGTCTCATGATAAATCCTTTAAAATTATTTAAGCTATCCTAAAATAGCTTAATAAAATTTTTAATAATACGCAACAAAAATAATTTGTTGCGTATTTTAAGAGCATCTTAAAACGACTTGATTTAAATGATTTAAACTAGCTATATTTTGATTTGAATTTTTTGGTTCGCCTATAAATTTAAGTACCAAAACCAAAATAACAATCGCCAATGCAAAAATTTTAGCATTAGGTTTATTTTTATCTAAAACATAGGCTATAAACATTGTAAAAAGCACAATAAAGCAACATAAAAATGCTATAAGACAGGAAATTGCCATATTCATAAACTTTAAACTAGGTATCAAATACCAACCATTACTATAAAGCCCATTTTCAAAATCAGGTGGAGTTCCTATAAAAAATTTTTGAAAAGTATTAAGATGATTATAAGCATTCTCTGGAACTACGGGGGTATCCATCCCACATTCTCCTGCTGGCAAAAACCAACTAGGAGCCCATTCATGTAAAGGTAAATTAAATGGATAAATAGGAATTTCACGACATCCATCTACACCTGCAAAAGGATTTTCAGAATGAACCACTTCATGGATATGATTTAAAGTTAGACAATGCTCCAAGCCAAGCCAAATTCCATAAAAAGCTAAGCTATAAGAAAAAATTTTTATAATATTATTTGTAGGATTGATTAGTGCAACCATACCACCTATAGCCATAACAAGCATATCGAATCTTATATACACACATTGTTCGCAAGGTTCCATAAAAAGATATTCTTGAAATAAAAAATGTGCTATACAGGTAAGTCCTATAGTAACTATGATCAAAATCAACCAAGGTTTACGTGTATCTTGCCATTTGGAAATATTAATTACAAAATTATTTCTCATTAGTCTTTTGCCTATTTCATTAGTATTAAATTTCTAAAGCAAATTTTAACCAAAAAAATATTAATCAAGAATAGGGGATTAAAAAATTGAATGCACAAGTTATCATTTTTATATATATTTTGATAATAATATAAAATAATTTAATTTTTAAATATTCTTTATAGTTTTCAAGAAAAGTAAAATATAATTTTAATTTACAAAATAAAATTATCAATTTTTTACATTATATTTTGTGGATAAGTTTATTTCACTCAAAAGGTAAAATTATAAAAGTATGTAAAATAGTAGCTTAATCTATATCAAAGTAGAATAATCTAGGTGTATATAAAAAAGTTTGAAAATTACAGTTTTCAATACAAAATTATAAATTTTACATATTTTTACCTTTTATCATATCTTTTTATGATTGATATAAGATTTATTTAATAAAAATATTTCAATCTTTTTGGCTTGCATATAAAAACAAACTTTTTCCTAAAAAAGCTTTTTTTTACTAAGTTAATACTAAAATACCTTTTCTAGTTAAAAAGCTAAAATTTTGGATTTAGGAAAAGTTTTTATGAAATACCCTTTAGATTGTGAAGAAAATTTTGAAAAATCATTCTTATTTTGGCTAGCAAAATATGTAAAATTTAAACTCAACTCGCTATCTAACAAAGAATTAAAAAATCCACAAGCTTTAGCAGAAGTTAACTTTGCTCTTACAAAAGGTGTAAAAAATATTGATGAACTTGATGCTCTAGCAAAAAAAGCAAGAAATGCCGGTTTAAGTGGAGTTAATACTTATTTTAACCCCTTAAAAAAAGTATTTGAATATTTAAATTTTTACAAGCTTTATTCTTTAAAACAGATTGATGAAGAACTTATTGTGGAAGTTTTAGCAAGTATAACAGGTGCTTTATCAGATGCAAGTAAAAAAAATTACCGTATTGCTGTGATTAATTTTTTTGATTTTTTAGACAAGCAAAACGAAGAAGATGAAAAAGCACATATTTTCGATATCAATCTTAAAAACTGGGCAGGTATAGCAGGTTCTAAAGGCGTAAAATTACCTGAATTTATGAGTGAAAAAGAGCTTAAAAAATTTCTTGATGCTATTGAAAATGCAGATTTTAAAAACAATACCATACGCAATAAACTTATTATTAAAATCATCATTTTTACAGGCATACGGGTAAGCGAAGCTATCAATATCAAAATGGGTGATATTAGTGAAGAAAACGATCTTTATATCATAAGAATAAGAGCTAAAGGCAATAAATATCGCATTGTAATGATAAAAAAAGAACTTATTTACGATTTGCTTAAAAATGTAAGTATTAATTATATGAGTAAAGACGCCCTACTTTTTGTCAATAAAAAAGGCACTCCACTGACTCAATCTTATGTCAGTCGCATAGTAGAACAGCTTTTATTTCGTGCAGGAATTCGCAAGCAAAAAAATGGTGCTCATATGTTGCGTCATACTTTTGCCACCCTGCTTTATAAAAAGCAAAAAGATTTAGTTTTAGTCCAAGAAGCTTTAGGACATGCGAGTTTAAATACCTCAAGAATTTATACTCATTTTGATAATGATAAATTAAAACTTGCCGCACAGGTTGCAAAGGAATTAAGTGACTCTTGAAGACTACGCTGTTTTTGGTAAATATTTTTACCATGATTTAAAACACACTTTAAAAGCCTTTAACCACAAAGAAAGTAAAAAATGCTTTAAATTTATAGAAAAATATAAAAATGATTTTTATATTTTAATGCTTGCTGATTATGAGCTATATAGATATTTTCAAGATAAAAATTTCACAAGCAAAAAAGCTTATTTGTCGGTATTTGCTTTTAAAAAAAGAAAAAAATTTCAAAAAGAATATATTGATGAAGAAAAATTTATTCCTGAATTTATAAATTTTTTAGATCAAGATAATTACAAAGAAAATTTCATCAAGGTTAAAGAGGCGATCTCCAAAGGAAGAGTTTATCAAATCAACCTCACTCAAAATTTTAAATTTCATAGCAAAATGGATTCTTTTGAACTTTTTAAACTTTTGCTTTCTAGACAAGACACCGAATTTAAAGCTTTTATAAAAGATGGAGCAAGAGAAATTTTGTCCTTCTCTCCTGAACTTTTCTTCAAAACCAAAAAAAGAAAAATATTTACAAAACCTATGAAAGGCACAATTAAGCGTGATAAAGATCCTATAAAAGATGAAGAAAATAAAACCTTCTTACAAAATGATACAAAAAATCTAAGTGAAAATGTTATGATTTGCGATCTTTTACGCAATGATCTTTCAAAAATCATCACAAAAAAAAGCTTAAAAACTAAACTTTTTGAAATTCAAAGTCACCCTACTTTACATCAAATGACTTCAAGCGTGCAAGGAAAACTTAAAAAAAATATTTCTTTATATCAAATTTTTAAAGCTCTCTTTCCTTGCGGTTCTATTACAGGTGCTCCAAAGATTGAAAGTATTAAATTTATTAAAGAATTAGAACAAAGAGATCGTGGTATTTACTGCGGAACCATAGGTTTAATACACAAAAATAAAAATAAATTTAGCGTAGCCATACGCACCTTAGAAAAACAAAATGAAATTTATACTTATAGTACGGGTAGTGGCTTGGTTTGGGACTCAAATTTCAAAGATGAATTTGAAGAATTAAAACTTAAAAGCGCGATCTTAAATCCTTGTGATTTTCATCTTTTTGAAACCATGTATTTTAAAAATTCTCAAATTTTATTTTTAAAAGAGCATTTATTAAGGCTTATAAATTCAGCTCTTAAATTTAATTTTAATACTCACAACATCTTTAAAGATTTTTATAATATTTTAAATCAAAAAAGTTCTTATAAAGAATATCAAAATTTTACACTTTTTAAACTCGATGAAAAAATTTTTCACAAAAAACACTCTTTATTTTATCATTTTCCCCTACCCTTTAAAAATCCACACAAAGAAGGAATTTTAAAACTGATTTTATATAAAGACGGAAGATACGAATTCCAACAAAGCGCCTTAAAACAAAATTCAAACGATATTTTGCTTTTAAGTGATGATAAAATCAACTCAAAAAGTGACAATCTCTATCACAAAAGCTCTTTACGTACTTTTTATAATCAACACTCATACAAATGGCAGCAAAACCTGTGCTATGACATAGCTTTTTTTAACGAAAAAGATGAACTTTGCGAAGGCTCAAGAACCAATCTCATCTTAGAAAAAAACGCTCAGTTTTATACTCCACAAATTCAAAGCGGTATGTTAAATGGAGTATATAGAAATTTCTTAATCAATCTTGGTTTGATAAAAGAAAAAACACTATTTAAGCAAGATTTATTTGAAGCAGAAAATATTTATTGTATTAATTCCGTGCGCGGTTTAAAAAAGGTAAAATTACAATGAAGAAAATTTTATTTATAGATAATTATGATTCTTTTAGTTACACCATCATTTATTATCTTAAAGAGCTTGGTTTTGAATGTAAAGTGATAAAAAATGACGCCTTTAAAAAAGCTAAAGAATTAGAAAAATTTGATTTTACTCATCTTATTATCTCTCCTGGCCCTCATTCTCCTAAGGAATCTAAATTAAGCCTAAAAGCAATCAAATATTTTAAAAAAAATAAAAAAATTTTAGGTATATGTTTAGGACATCAGTGTATAGCTGAAATTTTTGGCGGTAGTGTTTCTAAAATGGAAAATCCTACGCATGGTAAAATTTCTAAACTTTATTTTAAAAAAGATCCTATTTTTAAGGGTATTAAAAAAGAAATTGAAATTTGCTTATATCATTCTTTACATATCAGTTCTATGCCTAAAAAATGCAAAATTTTAGCTCATAATTCAGAAAATATCATTATGGCAATTAAACATAAAAAATATCCTATTTATGGATTGCAATTTCACCCTGAAGCAGTTTTAACGCAAAAAGGCAAAAAAATACTTAAAAATTTTATGAAACTTTAAACTTTTTTGCATTTAAAATATAAATATGAAAATCTAAAATAAAATATCCTTAAAATAATTATCATTAATATAAATTTATAAATAAAAAAACCGATAACAATATAAATTAATTTAAAAAGATTTAAGATGAAAATAGATACTTTGACAAAAAATTTTAGCAATTATCAAACACAAACAAACAAAAACAATAATTTGGTAAGTAATGTTCATAGTGACAATGTGGTTAAAATTCAAATTTCAGATGAAGCAAGAAGTTTAAGTCAAACAAATTCAAAAAATGAAAAAGAATATGAAATCAAAGTAAGTCAAGAAAAAATAGAAAACCACAAAGACCAAAATTCCATTCAAAGTAGCAAAGGTGGCGTAAATCCCGCATTAGAGGCTTTAATAGCAAAATTAGCTGAAATTTTAGCTAAAATTGCAGAACTTACTCAAAAAATGACAAACGCTAACGAACAAATGAAAACGACATTTCAAAAACAAATTGATGTGCTAAAATCTCAAGCAGATGTAATTCAAGCTCAAATTCAAGAACTCCAAAGTCAACAAGCTTGATTATATTTTTTCAAAAGTTTAAGAATGCTATAATGATGCATTTTTAAACTTTTTCAAGGAAAAATATGACTTATCTAGAAATCGAAGGCACAAATCATCTAAGCGGAAATGTTACAATAAGCGGAGCAAAAAATGCCGCCCTACCCTTGATTGTTTCAAGCATACTTGCCAAAAATGAAGTAAAAATCAACAATGTTCCTAATGTTGCTGATATAAAAACTCTTATATCTTTGCTAGAAAATTTAGGAGCTAAGGTCAATTTTCAAAATAATAGTGCTTTATTAAACACAAACACTCTTAATCAAACTATAGCCAAATATGACATTGTGCGCAAAATGCGTGCTTCCATACTTACTCTAGGACCTTTACTTGCTCGTTTTGGACATTGTGAAGTATCTTTACCTGGAGGATGTGCTATAGGACAAAGACCTATTGACTTGCATCTTTTAGCCTTGGAAAAAATGGGGGCAAATATACAAATCAAACAAGGCTATGTTGTAGCTAGTGGAAATTTAAAAGGTAATGAAATTCTTTTTGATAAAATCACGGTTACAGGTAGTGAAAACATCATCATGGCAGCAGCTTTAGCTAAAGGTAAAACCAAGCTCTTAAATGTTGCAAAAGAACCCGAAGTAGTTCAACTTTGCGAAGTTTTAAAAGACGCAGGACTTGAAATCAAAGGCATAGGTACAGATGAGCTTGAAATTTATGGTAGCGATGGGGAACTTTTAGAATTTAAAGAATTTAGCGTTATACCTGATAGAATTGAAGCAGGAACTTATCTTTGTGCAGGGGCTATTACAAATTCTAAAATTACTTTAGATAAAGTTAACGCCACTCATCTTAGTGCAGTTTTAGCAAAACTTCATCAAATGGGTTTTGAAACTTTGATTGCAGAAGATAGTATCACCCTACTTCCTGCTAAAGAAATTAAACCTGTAGAAATCATGACAAGTGAATATCCAGGCTTTCCAACCGATATGCAAGCGCAGTTTATGGCATTAGCCTTAAAAGCTAATGGAACTAGTATTATTGATGAAAGACTATTTGAAAATCGTTTCATGCATGTAAGTGAACTTTTAAGAATGGGCGCGGATATTAAACTCAATGGTCATATTGCTACTATAGTAGGCGGAAAAGAACTTAACGCTGCTGATGTCATGGCTACAGATTTGCGTGCTTCCTCAGCCCTTATCTTAGCGGCTCTTGCAGCCAAAGGCGCAAGCAAAGTCCATAGAATTTACCATCTTGATAGGGGTTATGAAAATTTGGAAGAAAAATTTAAAGGTTTAGGTGTAAAAATCACAAGGCTTGAAGAATGAAAAATATCTTTGAAACCTTAAAAGACTTAGAAGATCAAATTTCATGCTTAGATGAAAGTGAGCTTATTAGCCTTGAAAAAGCAAAAGATAGAATTTTAGCTAAAGATTTATACGCTAGAAAAAATCTACCCAGTTTTGACAATGCTGCTCTTGATGGCTATGCTTTTAATTATGCTGATATCAATGAGGCTTTGGAGATTAAAGGGACTATTTTTGCAGGAGATAAAAATTTTTATACAGTTGCTAAAAATGAATGCTATAAAATCATGACAGGGGCTAAAATGCCCAAAAATGCTGATACTATCTTAATGTTAGAAGATGAGTATATAGAAGAAAATAAACTCATCATTAAAAAAGCCCCTAAACAATACAATGCCTATCGCTATAAAGGCGAAGAATTAAAAAAAGGTGAAATTTTACTTCAAAAAGGCACCAAACTTAATGATAAACATATCGCCCTGCTTGCTTCTCAAGGGCTTTATAAAATAGAAGTCATAAGAAAAATTCGCATAGGTATTTTTTCAAGTGGAAATGAACTTAAAGAACCTTGGCAAGAATGCGATGAAGAAAGTATTTATAATGCCAATGCTTTGCCTTTACTAACCATGCTTCAAAATGCTTCTTATTTAGGTATTATCAAAGATAATTTTAAAAGCACTAAAGAGGCTTTAGAAAATACAAATTTTGATCTTTTAATCACTTCAGGAGGTGCAAGCGTTGGCGAGGCTGATTTTATGGAAAAAGCTTTAGATGAATTAGGCTTTACTCCGCTTTTTAAAGGACTAAAAGCACGCCCTGCAAGGCCTACTAAGCTTTATCAAAAGGGTAAAAATTTCGTATTGATTTTACCAGGAAATCCTATGGCAGCTTATCTTTCTTGTTTTATTTTTGCTAAAAAAATCATTGATTTATTAAGTGGAAACCTAGATAATCCTTTAACATTTTACGCCAAAATGGGTATGGATTTAAAGCTTAAAAGTGGAAGAAATAATCTCATCTTAGGAAATTTAGAAAAAGATATTTTTACACCATTTAATGAAAATAAATTTGGATCTGGTATGATACTTCCACTTATTAAAAGTGAGTTTTTACTTATAAGCGAAGAAAATACAAGTGAATTAAAAAAAGGTGATGAAATCACGCTTTTAAAAATATAATGTTTGTGTTTTTCACAAACATTAGCTTAATTTATCCTCATCATCATGATCATGGATATATTGTTCATCATTTTCCAAGGTGTCAACAAAACGCCCTATCCTTTCCCAGCGAACATTTTTATCTTTATCCCAAGAGAAATATACAAACCAAGGTTTACCTACTATCAACCTATAAGGAACAGAACCCCAAAAACGACTATCATAAGAATAATCGCGATTATCACCCATCATGAAATACTCATTTTCAGGTACATCAAAAACATAAGCATTTCCGCCGCTAAAACCTATATGATTTCCAAGTTCTTTAATATAAGTTGGAGACATAGCAAAATCACCTATGCTAAGAAAGCGCAAGATATCACTTTCTATATCTTTTTTTGGATCATAATGAATGCCTTTTTGTTTATAAGGTTCTTTTACATAAATTTGCCCTCCAAGAGTAACAAGATCATTCGGATAATGTTCTTTCATAAATTCATCACCCTCATGCATTCTTACATAAAGTGTTTTATTTGCATAAACTATCCTATCTCCTCCTGTACCTACACAACGCTTTACAAAGTGTTCTTTTTCATTTCTAGGGTTTCTAAAAACAACTATATCTCCTCTTTGTGGCCCTTGTGCTTTTATCAAATGTCCATTTTTATTAAAATCTGGCAAAACAGGAATTTCCAACCAAGGAATATGAGGAGTTGGGATACCATAGCTAAATTTTTTAACAAATAAAAAATCCCCTACCAATAAGGTGTTTTTCATAGAACCAGAAGGAATAACAAAAGCTTGTATAAAGAAAAAAATCACCAAAAGAACAATAACTACAGTTCCAGTCCAAGACTGTGAAAATTTATATAATTTCTTTAAAATTTCCATAGATTTTCCCTAATTAAGTCTATTTTTAGCAGATTTAACTGTGTTTTCTAAAAGCATGGCTATAGTCATAGGACCTACTCCACCTGGAACAGGAGTTATATAACTAGATTTTTTAGATACCTCTTCAAAATCTACATCTCCTGCTATCTTTCCACTTTCAAGACGATTGATTCCAACATCAACAACAATCACTCCTTCTTTTACCATATCCGATCGAAGTAAATTCACACAACCTGCTGCTACTATAATCAAATCAGCTTGCCTAGTATAAAGGCTCAAATCTTTGGTTTTAATATGACAAACGCTTACTGTAGCTCCAGCGTTTAAAAGCATAGTAGCCATAGGACGACCTACTATATTTGAAGCACCTATAATAACAGCGTCTTTTCCTTCTAAATCAATTTCATAAGCCTTCAAAAGCTTCATAACTCCAAGTGGAGTACAAGGCAAAAACCCAGTTTCTAAGCCTAAATTTAAATATCCTACATTAATAGGATGAAAACCATCAACATCTTTACTGCTTATAATGCTTTCAAGTATTAAATCTTTACAAATATGATCAGGCAAAGGAAGCTGAACCAAAATTCCATGAACACTATCATCGTGATTTAAGGTATTAATCAATGCCAAAAGTTCATTTTGCGTAGTATTTTCATTAAGATGATAAACTAAAGATTTAATTCCACATTCTTCGCAGGCTTTAGCCTTAGATTTTACATAAGTTTGACTTGCAGGATTATCTCCAACCAAGATCACAGCTAAACAGCTTTCAATCCCTTTGCTTTTTAAAAATTGATTTTTTTCTTTTAATTCTTCTTTGATTTTTGTGCTTAAAGCTTTACCATCAAGCAAAGTCATTATTTTCCTTCTATAAATTTAATCACTTTTTTAAAGTAAAAATTGTATCATATTAAAACTTCATTAACAAGGTGAAACTTTGAAAATTGTTTTAATGTTTTTTTTATTTAGTATTAGTCTTTTTGGTGCTGATTTTATCACTCTTAAAGAATACTCTAAAATGCTTTATGAAAATCCAAGGGGTATTAGTTGTAAAGAATGTCATGGAGCAGATGGAAGCGAACAAATTTTAGGATATTATATGAAAAATGGTATTAAAACAGCTTATAAGGTTCCAAGTATACAAAATCTTAGTTTTGAGAATTTTAAAAATTCTCTTAATCAGAGTAAAGACGCAAAATCAATCATGCCAAATTACTCTTTAACAAATGATGAAATTGTAACTTTATATAATTACATCAAGCAATTTAGCAAGGAAGAAAAATGACAAACAAAAAAGCTTTTAAAGAAGCGTGTAAATTCATCGCAGGTGGTGTAAATTCTCCAGTTCGTGCTTTTGCAAATGTTCAAAGTGAGCCAAAATTTATTTCCCATGGAAAAGGTGCTTATATTTTCGATATAGATGGAAATTCTTATATAGACTATGTTCAAAGCTGGGGGCCTTTACTTTTTGGACATTGCGATAAAGATATACAAAAAGCTTGTCAAAAAGCACTTCATAAAGGTTCAAGTTTTGGAGCTCCGACTTTATTAGAAACTGAACTTGCCAAACTTGTTTTATCTGATTTTCCTCATTTAGAAAAAATCCGCTTTGTAAGTAGTGGAACAGAAGCAACCATGAGTGCTATTCGTCTTGCCCGTGGCTTTACTAAAAAAGATAAAATTTTAAAATTTGAAGGATGTTATCACGGGCATTCTGATTCATTATTGGTGAGTGCAGGAAGTGGTGCTGCTACTTTTAACTCTCCTAGCTCCTTGGGTGTTTTAGAAGATGTAGCTAAACACACTTTAGTAGCAAAATATAATGATATAAATAGCGTTAAAGAGCTTTTTGAAAAAAATAAAGATATTGCATGTGTTATCATTGAGCCTATTGCTGGAAATATGGGGTTAGTTCCAGCTAAACAAGATTTTTTAGAAGAACTTGCTAAGATCTGTAAAAACAATCAAACTCTGCTGATTTTTGATGAAGTAATGAGTGGATATAGAGCATCTTACCTTGGTTCCTATGGAATCAATCATATCCAAGCAGATATAATTACTTTTGGCAAAGTAATAGGAGGCGGTCTACCTGCAGCAGCATTTGCTTCTAGAGCTGAAATTATGGATATTTTAAGTCCTTTGGGTGGAGTCTATCAAGCAGGAACTTTAAGTGGAAATCCTTTGGCAATGGCTGCAGGTATAGCAAGTCTTACAAAAGCCAAAAAGAAAACCAAGCTTTATGACAAGCTTGGAAAATTAGCAAAAAAACTTACCCAAGGAATGAAAAAATTAGCAGATGAAAAAGGACTTCCGCTACAAGTTTGTCATGTAGGTTCTATGTTTGGATACTTTTTCACCAAAGATCCTGTATCGAACTACCAAGATGCATTAAAATCTGATCTAGCATTATTTTCAAAATTTCACAAAAATATGCTTGAAAATGGAGTTTATTTAGCGCCTTCTCAATTTGAAACAGGCTTTATATGTTCAAAAATGGATGATAAAATTGTAGATACAACATTAGAAGCTGTTAGGGAAAGCTTTAAAAGAATATGAGCAATATTTTAAAAGAAGAAAAAAATCACTTAGAAAATTCCAACAGCAAAAGACAAAAAATCATTCGCAAAACTCTTGAAGCTGTGGATGGTTTAAGTCTTGGTATCTCTATGGTTATTGCTGTATTTATAGGTGTGGGAATAGGATATTTGCTTAAAAAATTTACTCCTTATCCTTGGCTTTTTTGGCTTGGAGTTTTTTGGGGGATCAGTGCTGCTATACTTAATGTTTATAAAGCTTATAAAGTTCAAGTAAAAAGCTATGAAGAATTTAAAGAAAGAGATGAGTTGATCAAAGAAAAAATTCAAAAAGAAAAGAACAAATAATGGAACATAAAAAAGCTCTATTTTGTATTTTTGCCATTATTCATTTATTTTTTTGGATCATATTTTTATCGTTAAATCATTTTAAATTAGACACATTTTTAAGCTATGAAATAGCTTTTTTTAGTGTTTTATTGATTATTTTTGTTTCTTATTTAAATTATAAAAAAGTCATTATAAAAAAATCAAAAAATTATGAAAAAGATTTTAATTTCATTTCATCACTTTTTATCAAAAAAAAACAAAATTTATCAAAAATTATTCATTTTAAAGTTCTAAAAGACGATTTAAAGCCAAATATTAAAGAGAAAATCCATTTTTTTGCTATGTTTTTTACTCTCTTTAAATTGATGGCTTATGTAATATTGGTTGCTGGATTTTTATTTTTACATCGCCAAGATAAATTAGATATCTTTGCTTATATTTGTGGAATTTCATCCTTGCTAGTTTGTGTGTTTATTTTTATTTTATATATAAAAAAGTATGAGTCCAAAAAAAATTATTAAATCAATGACAGCACTTTTTGCTGGTATGGCATTTTTATTTGCAGGTAATGCCTTGATAGTAAGCTCTATAGGTGTTATATTAAAAGAAAACGGAGAAAGTTCTTTAGCTGTTGGAGTGGTAAGTTCTTGTTTTTTTATAGGCGCTCTTGTTGGAACCATCAGTGCTCATAAAATTATTTCTCGTATAGGTCATATACGCTCTTTTGGGCTATTTGGGGCTATTTTTGGAATTTCAGCTATGCTTCATACAGTAAGCGAAAATCTTATTTTTTGGGCTGTTTTAAGATTTTTCATAGGGATTTGCTACTATGGTCTTTTAATAGTCATAGAATCATGGCTTAATGAAAAAAGCAAAAATGCCATTCGATCTAGAATTTTAGGTTTTTATGAAATTGTTTTTTATCTTGCTTTTGGTATTGGAGTTTTAATCATAGCGTTAAATTTAAGCAAACATAGTATATTTATTCTCAGTGCAACTTTGATTTTACTTTCATCTTTGCCTTTAAATTTGATTAAAATCAAAGAACCTGTTTTGCCCGCACCAAGTCCTATTTCTATACCTAAAATTTTTGATATAGCCCCTTTGGCTATCGTCACAAGCTTTATAGCTGGAATGCTTATAAATGGCTTTTTTTCTATGGCATCTTTATTTATACTTTTGCAAGGTTTTGATGCAAAAGCGGTTTCTTATTTTGTATTTTGTGGGGTTTTAGGTGGTTTTATTGCACAAACCATCATAGGAACTATTTCAGATAAACTTGGTCGCAAATTTGCCATTATCACTTGTGCAAGCATAGGATTTATCACTATGCTTATATTTATCTTTTTTAAACTTCACTTGTATATGCAATATTTTTTAGGAATTACTCTTGGTGTAGGAATATTTTGTTTATATGCTTTAGCACTTGCTAGAGCAAATGATGTTTTAGTAAGCAAAAATAAAGGCGTAGAGTTAGGTCGTGGTGTTCTTTTTTGCTATTCTTTGGGCTCTTTGTTTGGCCCTTTAATTTTAGGTTTTTTAATGCAATACTTTGAAATCAAAGGTTTTATATGGTTTTATATAGTTTCTTTAGCATTTTTAATTCTTTTTGCTATCAATAAACCAAATATTTTAAATAAAAAATTTAAGAAAAAGCCTGGAAATATGGTGATATTTGATGATTAATACTCAACTAGCAAGTCAAATTGCCAATACGCAAAAAAATGATTTAAAAGTAGATAACTCTACTTCAAAAGATAAAACAAATTTAAAGGACAATCCAAAAGAAGCACTTGCACAAGCTTTAAAGCAAAACTTAGGTTTAAGCAAGGACGCTAGTAGTGAAGAAATACTAGCAAAATTTGTTCAAAATGAAACAGGCACCAAATTAAAAGAACTTGTTAATAAACTTTTAGATCAAATCAATGCTCAAAAAAATCCCGATTCCCCTGTACTTAAACAAGGAAAAAATTTAAATTTAGCTCCTAATTTTGCTAATGAATTAAAAACTTTAAGCACAGAACTTGCAAAAAGCGATACTTTTACACAAGTTTTAGACAGATTAAATCAAATTTTAAAACCTGCCAGTGAAATAAAAAACAATAACTTAGCTCCTTTGTTTAAAAATTCGGGCGTATTTTTAGAAGCTAAATTAAAAGATGCCCTAAACGAAGAATTACTACCCAAAAGCTTTCACTCTCTTTTAAGTACAATTAAAGGTCTTAGTAGTGAAAAACTAAGCATTCAGATAGCCCAACTTGCAGATGCAAATTTAAGCCCAAAAGACACTCTAAAAGAATTAAAAAATATTATCAATTCTAACAAAAATGAAAATAAGCAAATTTTAAATCAAAGTTCTTTTAAAGCACTTTTAAATTTAAGTTCTAAATTGGAAAATTTTAAAAATTATATAAGTAAAAATCCCAGTCATGCTCAAGAAAAAATCACCCCTATAGCTAATAAAATTTTAAAAGAATTAAATTCCATCAAAAATGATTTTTTCAAAGCTCTTAATAAGCCAGAAAATTTAATGATAAAAGATCCAAACATCCTTAAGCAAACTGCTACCGCCTTTGAAAAACTTGAAAATACTTTAAAAAATATACTAGGCAATCAAGCTTCTAAAATACAAGATAAAGAAAATATTTTAGAAAATCTTTTAAGTAACAAAGAAAATATGAAAGAAGAAAAACTTAATCATAACACAAAAAACCAAGATGAAGAAAAACATATAAAAGCATCAAAAGAAGAAACTCTCACAGATGATACTAAAACCGATATTAAACAAGATTCAAAAAACGAAGAAAATTCACATGTAAAAGAAACTGATATAAAAGAAGATGAAAATTTAGATTCTGATATAAAAACTCACGAAGAAGATACTCAAGATACAAAAAATGATATTCAAAATAATGAAACAGAAAATAAGCCAGATAATGATATAAAAAATTCTACTCCAAACCAAGAAAAAATCAAAGATGAAAAACAAGAAAAATCAAAAGAAAATATCAAAGAAAATCCAAAATTTTATGAAACAAAAACAGAAAATAAAACTTCAATCAATACAAATACCAACACTTCAAATCCTAACACAAACAATACGCAAAATTTAAATAATTCTCAAAATATTCAATCTAACAATAACCAAACTATGCAAAATATTTTTAAAAATCAGGAATTTATAAAACAAAATATTATAAAAAATTTAGCATTTAATGTGGAAAATTTAGATCTAGAACAAGTGCAAGATTTAAGTAAAAATTTAAGCAATCTTTCTCGTAGACTTAATGAAAGTTTAAAAGAACTTGAACCTTATACTCAAAATGCCAAACTTAATCAAGCAGAACTTAAAAATCTCGAACACAAACTCAATCTTTCTACCAAAGATCTAGCGCAAATTAAACCAAAAACAGAACAAGATATAGCTGAATCTTTACATCATGATGTAAAATCAACACTTTTGCAAATTTCAAATTTAGCTAAAAATGAAGGCAATGAAGCTATATATAATCAAGCTAATCGTCTTTTAGCGCAAATTGAAATCAATCAGCTTATGTCTTTAGCTAATGATTCTATCAATACTTATCTGCCTTTTTCTTGGGATGATTTAAATGATTCTAAAATTATGTTTAGACGCGGAAAAAAGGATAAATTTTTTGCTCAGATTAAACTCGAATTTGCAAAACTTGGGGATTTGGAAATTCTTATTTCTTTAAATAATGAAAAATATATAGATATTAATATTATGGCAGAAAATATTGAATTTAGAAAAACCATCTATGAAAATGCCCATGAGCTTAAAAGAAATATCAATAAAGCAGGACTTTTAAGTGCAAATTTCTTTGTAGGTGATATCATAAGAAGTAAATTTGATACTAGAAATATGAAAAATTTAGATCTTGAAATGGGTATGGATAAAAAAGTATGAGCAAAATCAAAAGATCGATTAAAAAAGCTGTAGCTCTAGGCTATCAAAAAGAAAAAAACTCTGCCCCAAAAGTGCTTGCAAGTGGCAAAGGTGAAAGTGCTGCTAAAATTATTTCTTTAGCCAAGGAACACGGAGTTCCCATTAAAGAAGATGAAGATTTAATAGAAATTTTAAGCAAGCTTGACTTAGGTGATGAAATTCCACCTAATATGTATAAAGCTGTAGCTGAAGTTTTTGCCTTTATCTATCAAATGGCAAATAAAACTCCTAAAAACTAATCCGCTATTTTTTCTCCAAATTTAATACCCTGCCCTATCTTTAAATTAAAATTTAAAAGTCCTTTTTGAGAGATTAAAACTATAGTAGAACCCAGTTCAAAATTTCCTAGTTCTTCGCCTTTTTTGAAATTTAAATTTTCATATTTTCTAGTAAAATTATGAGAAATTTTAGCATTGGTTTGTATGCTTGTATCAAAATTAAAACGCATTTTTCCTACATTTTGTGCTCCCACAAAAACAAGCCAAAAAATGCCTTTTTCATTTTGACATTTCAAACTTACTCTTTCATTTTTTACATATAAATTACTAATGCGTTCTAAATGCTTTTCATTTACACTATAAAGCACTCCACTTGTGTAAGTTGCGCTTAAAATTTGCATATCACAAGGGCTGTGATAACGATGATAATCTTTTGGAGAAAGATAAATATTGACATAATCAAGCCCATTTTTAAGTTCATCTTTTTCAAAGCTATCTTTTAAAAGCTCCTCAACGCTATAAGTATGCCCTTTTATAGAAAAAGCAAAATGTTCTTCATTTGCTAAAAAAGTACTTCCACACTCTAAAATTTTGCCATCACTTGGACTGATAAAACCTTCTTCAAGTTTTCTTGAAATTTGCAAAGTTCTTGTAAAAAGAGCATTTAAACTCTTGTATTCACAAGGAGATTTAAATTCACTCATATCGATATTAAAATACTTAACATAATTTTCATTAATAACTTTTTGTATCATTTTAGGAAATTTAATCCCCGCTACAAAACCAAAAAGTCTCGAACTTTCTTTTGAAAAACTCATTTTTTTCCTTTTAAATTTAAAATAACTATTTCACTCGGAGCAAAAACTCTAAGACTTGGCCCCCAAAATCCTGCTCCACTACTCACATAAAGCTTGGTTTTTTCTCCTAAATCATAAAGCCCATGAACAAAACCTTGCTGAAGTTTAACTAAAAACATAAAAGGAAAAATTTGCCCTCCATGTGTATGCCCGCTTAAAACAAGATCAAAATCACTTAAATCATAAAGCAAAGCTGTTTTGGGTTGATGTGTGAGTAAAACACTAGGTTTGCTTGTATTTAAATCCACTTTTATTCTTGCTAAATCAGGAGCATATAAACCCTTATTAAGTCCGGCTAAATCCCCAAGTCCAGCAATATTTATAAAACCCAAATCTAAATTTTGATTGACTAAAATTTTCATATTAGTATGTTTTCTAAGTAAATCCAAAACTTCATTGATACCATGATAATACTCATGATTTCCCAAGGCATAAAAAGTTCCATAAGTGGAATTAAAATCATTAAGTTTTGAGATATAATTTTTTAAATCTTTAGGATTAGTATCAATCAGATCTCCTACTATTACAACCATATCAGGACTTTGCAAATTCACTTTAGTGATGAGCTTGTCTAAAAAATTTTCATGCAAATTTTTACCTAAATGTATATCAGTAAGCATGACAATTTTTAAATCTTGTTTAAGGTTTGGTATTTCAACATCAACACTCTTTACTTCAGGTGTTTTTAGAGCATTATTTATACTTACATAAATTAAAAACACACTTAAAACTATAAGAGAAAACTCGAAAATCAAACGCAAAATAAGATTATATTTTTTATCTCTTTTACCTATAAGAGCTAAAATCAATTTAATAAAATCCCAAGCTAAAGTCATAAAAAACAAACAATAAGTCGGCGCATAAAGCATGGCTAAAATTTCATACCAAGCATCACTTAAATATTCATCTCTACGAAATATTAAAAACACAGCTTGGGCCAAAAAAAGCACAATAAAAATAAAGACAAAAATTTTATAAAAATACTTAAAAAGAGTAATTTTCTTGATTAATCTTTTATAAATATAAACATTTGCTAAGCCAAAAATCAATAATACAATGAAAGAAAAAATTAAAAATATCATAAAAGTATTATAACCAAGTAAAATTAAATATCCGTATAAATTTTTCTGTTATAATAAACTTTTAAATAATTTTAAAGGCTATAAAATGTACCGTTTTGCACCTTCTCCCACAGGTGATATGCACATAGGAAATTTACGCGCAGCAATTTTTAACTATATCTGTGCAAGACAAAAAAATATGGATTTTATCTTACGTATTGAAGATACCGATAAGACTAGAAATATAGCAGGAAAAGAAGAAGAAATCAAAGAAATTTTAAATCTTTTTGGTATTTCATGGCAGCATTACTATATACAAAGTGAAAATTTAAAATTCCATCGCCAAATGGCTTTAAAACTTGTAAGTGAAAAAAAAGCTTTTGCTTGTTTTTGTACTGAAGAAGAACTTGAAGCAAAAAAAGAGCTGGCTAAAAAACAAGGTAAAGCTTATCGCTACGATGGCACTTGTGAAAAACTAGCCGATATCGATGTTTTAGAATGTGAAAAACCCTTTGTTATCCGTCTTAAAAAACCTACTCACACTATGAAATTTACAGATTTTATCAAAGGTGAATTAAGTTTTGAACCTGAAAACATAGACTCTTTTGTGATTATGAGAACGGATAAAACTCCAACTTATAATTTTGCTTGTGCGGTTGATGATATGCTTGAAAATGTTACTTGTATTGTACGCGGAGAAGATCATGTTTCAAACACTCCAAAACAAGAACATATCCGCGCAAGTTTAGACTATAATAAAGCCATAACTTATGCGCACTTGCCTATCATTTTAAACGAAGAAGGTGTTAAAATGAGCAAAAGAGAAGCACATTCTTCTGTAAAATGGCTACTTGAAAGTGGAATTTTACCTAGTGCAATCGCAAATTATCTGATCATGCTAGGCAATAAAACTCCTTGTGAAATTTTTACCTTAGAAGAGGCTATAAAATGGTTTGATATTTCTAAAGTTTCAAAAGCTCCAGCAAGATTTGATCTTAAAAAACTTTTGCAAATCAATCGCGAACATATCAAAATGATAAAAGATGATGAGCTTAATAAAATTTTAGATTTAAACAAAGATCTTGCACAACTTGCTAAATTTTACACTCAAGAAGCAAGCACCATAAAAGAACTTAAAGAAAAAATGCAGGCTATTTTTAGCACAAAAGACTTTGGCGAGTTTGAAACAGAATGTAAAATTTTAAAAGAACTCTTAAAAGATATTGAACTTTTTGAAAATTATGAAGATTTTAAAAATGAACTTTTAAGCAAAAGCAACTTAAAAGGTAAAAAATTTTTCATGCCTTTAAGAATAATTTTAACAGGAAGTATCCACGGACCTGAACTTAGCGATCTTTATCCTTATATTAAAAATTTTATTCACGAATTAGCAAGGATTTAACTATGGTTATAGACTCTTTTATTATTTCTATTTTTCAAGTACTACAAATTGTCATTAACATTTATACTTGGATTATTATCATCACAGCACTTTTAAGCTGGGTAAACCCTGATCCTTATAATCCCATAGTGCAAATTTTATATAAATTAAGTTATCCTGCTTACGCCTTAGTTAGAAAAATTCCAACACGCATTGGTAATATTGATCTTGCACCTTTGATTATAGTCTTAGCATTGCAGTTTCTTGGTATTTTTCTTGGGAATATCTTAAGGAGTATATTGTGATAAAAAAAATACTCATTTTTTTATTTATTTTTTCAAGTTTAAATGCTACACAATATAGCATAGAAAAACTCAAAAAAGAAGAAAATTCACTTGCTAAGGATTATTATATTTATAGGCTTTTAGAAAAAAATAAAATCAGTAAAAAAGATGCACAGGATTTAAATTCTCATATTTTTCGCTACATAGGAAAAATTAAATCCGAACTTGAAAAAATCATTCCTTTAAAGCCTTATATCAACCCAAAATATGCTAAATGCTATACCTATACAGCAAATACTATCTTAGATGCAAATTTAACTTGTCAAAGCGTGCGCTTAAATTCATTAGTTTTTATAGCGAGTTTAAATTCCAAAGACCGAACTACTTTAGCTCAAACCTTTGAAAATCAAAGACCTGATTTAACAAATTTATTGCTAGCTTTTAATACTTCTGATCCTATGAGCTATATGGTACAAAAAGAAGATATTAATGGTTTTTTTAAACTTTATAATTATTCTAAAAAATACGACTTAGATTTAAATACAAGTTTAGTCAATAAACTACCAAACCACATTGGTTTTAAAGATTTTGCACAAAATATTATTATTAAAAAAGAAAATCCAAAATTTAGACATTCTATGCTAGAAATAAATCCTGAAAATGTAAGTGAAGATTCTGCTTTCTATTTAGGAGTCAATGCCTTAACCTATGATAAAACAGAACTTGCTTATGACTTTTTTAAAAAGGCGGCTCAAAGTTTTAAATCGCAAAGTAACAAAGACAATGCTATATTTTGGATGTGGTTGATTAAAAACAATGAAGAAGATTTAAAAACTTTATCGCAAAGTTCTTCTTTAAATATTTATAGCCTTTACGCAAAAGAACTTACTAACACACCTTTTCCAAAGATAGAAAGCCTCAATCCAAGCAAGAAAAAAAATAATTTTAATATGCAAGATCCTTTTGCTTGGCAAAAAATAAACAAACAAATTCGCGATGCTAACGCAAGTCAACTAGATGTCTTGGCAAAAGAATTTGACACACAAGAAACCTTGCCTATTTATGCTTACATATTAGAACGCAAAAATAATTTTAAAAAACATTATTTTATAATGCCTTATTATGACAATATAAAAGACTATAATAAAACAAGACAAGCTTTAATTTTGGCTATTGCCAGACAAGAAAGTCGTTTTATTCCAACTGCTATTTCAGTTTCTTATGCTTTAGGCATGATGCAATTTATGCCATTTTTAGCCAATCACATAGGGGAAAAAGAATTAAAAATTCCAAATTTCGATCAAGATTTTATGTTTAAACCTGAAATAGCATATTACTTTGGAAATTATCATCTAAATTACCTTGAATCACGTTTAAAATCTCCACTTTTTGTCGCTTATGCTTATAATGGTGGTATAGGATTTACTAACCGTATGCTTGCAAGAAATGATATGTTTAAGACGGGCAAATTTGAACCTTTCTTGTCTATGGAGCTAGTTCCTTATCAAGAAAGCCGAATTTACGGAAAAAAAGTTCTAGCTAATTATATTGTGTATCGACATCTTCTGAACGATAGTATAAAGATTTCGGATATTTTTGAAAATTTAATTCAAAACAAGGCAAATGATCTAAACAAATCTTAGCTACAAGCCTAGTCTCTTCCTTGACACTAGGAAGAGATACTTTAAAATAATCAGTATAGTTATTTTGTATTATATATTTTAAATATTCATCATCCAGTTTTTCAATATTGGCTTTTTTATTATTGATAAAAACTTCTAAATTTTGAATTTTTAATGTATTTGGAGTAAAAGACAAGGCCAATACATCATCTTTACTTATCTTGTCTAGAATTGGGTTTAAATAAGACATGGTTACAATGGCATTAATCTTATCTTGTGTGATTTTGTATTTTTGAGTAAACATTAAAGTTTGAGATTTTAAATTTGTATCCACAATCGCCTGATCTTTTAAAGAACAAGCTCCAAGCAAAAAAGCACCTAAAATTACACTATAAATTTTCATTCTTTTTCCATATTTTTTAGTATTATTGTAGCCTTTTAACCCTATTTTTTGGTTTAAAAAGATATAATTTTACAAAAAAAATTAAGAGTATATTTTATGAAACAACTTATCATAGCTTTTAGCGGGCCTTCAAATTCAGGTAAAACTACACTCATCACCAAAATAGCTGATAGTTTTTTACAACAAAATTTAAAAGTTTTAATCATTAAACACGATCCTGCCGATAAAGCTCAATTTGATTTTAACGGTAAAGATAGTTTTAAATTTTTTCAAAGTGGAGCTGAAGTCATGGTTTTAAGCCCTACAAGAACAACTTTTTTTTCTCATAAAAATAGAGATATTTTAAAAGCTTTAAAATTAAGCCCTGATTTTGACATTTGTTTGGTTGAAGGATTGAAAACTCTTGATTTACCACGCATTAGCGTATTTTGCAAAGAAATTGATGAAAGTTATTTTACTTTTTCAAACGCCATTGCAAGCTATGAAAAAATTTCTCACCCTTATCTTACTTGGCTTGATTTAAACGATATACAAGCTATTTGTCGATACATACTTAAAAATGCTAAAAATTTACAAGGAGAATTATAAAATGCAAGAAGTGATTTCTTATATACAAAAAGCGGTTTTAGAAATTTCTAACGCTTTAAAATTTCCCGATACAAGCTACAGTCAAAATCAAAATTTTACAGGCGATACCCAACTTAAATTTGATGTTTTAAGCGATGAAATCATCACAAAAACCCTAAGTCAATGTTCAAGCATTAAAGCCATCATAAGTGAAGAAAAAGACGAAATTTTAATGCTTAACGAGAGGGCAAATTTTATCGTAGCTTATGATCCTTTAGATGGTTCTAGCTTAATGGATGTTAATTTTGCCATAGGTTCTATTTTTGCCATCTATGAAGAAAAAGCAAATGCCAAAAATTTAAGAGCTGCACTTTATAGTATGTATGGAGCGCGCTTAGAACTTGTAATTTGCAAAGATCAACCAAAACTTTATCGCCTAAATGCAAATAATGAATTTATTTTTATAAAAGATCTTAAAATGAATGAAAAAGGCAAGATTAATGCTACAGGCGGAACGCAAAAATTTTGGGAAGAAAAACACGCTAATTTTATCAAAAGTCTCTTTGATGAAGGATATCGCTTAAGATATTCTGGAGCCATGGTAAGCGATATCAATCAAATTTTATTAAAAGGGGGTGGGATTTTTAGTTATCCTGCAACACAAGATGCGCCTAATGGCAAACTTCGTGCTTTTTTTGAAGTCTTTCCTTTAGCCTTTATTATAGAAAAAGCAGGCGGAAAAACCACAAATGGAAAAAATCACTCCTTACTTGAACTTGAATTTGATAAAATCCATGCTACAACTCCTTGTTTTTTTGGCTCAGAATATGAAATTTCAAAACTTTTAAAGGCTTACAATGAATGAAACTAGAGATGAATTTGAGCAAGATATGGATAAAAAGAAAGAAATTTTACTTTCATGTCAAAACTCAAAAAACCTAAACTCTTGTTATAATTGCAATGAAATTTTTAACTGCCAAACTAGAAAAAATTATGTTGATGCAGTCTATAATAGTATGTCTAAGGGTAAAACCGAAGGCGGATTTGACTTTTAAAGGAAAAAAATGCGTTATATTACAACACCAATTTATTATGTAAATGATGTACCTCATTTAGGTCATGCTTATACTACCATCATAGCCGATACTTTAGCAAGATTTTATCGTTTGCAAGGACATGAAACAAGATTTCTAACAGGAACAGATGAGCATGGACAAAAAATCGAAGAAGCTGCCAAACTAAGAAATTCCACCCCTCAAGAATATGCTGATAAAATCAGTTTTGAATTTAAAAAATTATGGGATGAATTTGAAATCACCTATGATATTTACGCAAGAACAACTGATACAAGGCATATTGAATTTGTTAAAGCTATGTTTTTAAAAATGTGGCAAAAAGGTGATATTTATAAAGATGAATACGAAGGACACTATTGTATTTCTTGTGAAAGCTTTTTTACTCAAAGTCAGCTTATCAATGATTGTTCTTGTCCAGATTGTGGCAAACAAACTAGAATTTTAAAAGAGGAAAGCTATTTTTTCAAACTTTCAAAATATCAAGATAAAATTTTACAATGGTATGAAGAAAAAGATCCCATCCTACCAAAAAACAAAAAAAACGAACTTATAAATTTTGTCCAAAGCGGCCTTAAAGATCTTTCCATTACAAGAACAAGTTTTGATTGGGGGATTAAACTGCCTCAAAAAATTAATGATGATAAACATATTATTTATGTATGGCTTGATGCACTTTTTATCTATATAAGTTCGCTTGATTTTCAAAGCAAGGGAGAAAATGCTAAATTTTGGCCTGCGCATGTGCATTTAGTAGGAAAAGATATCTTGCGTTTTCATGCCATTTATTGGCCAGCTTTTTTAATGAGCGTGGATTTGCCTTTGCCAAAATTTATAGGTGCACATGGCTGGTGGACTAAAGAAGGTGAAAAAATGAGTAAATCTAAAGGCAATGTTGTAAAACCTAAAGAAATAGTTGATGCTTATGGAAGCGAAGCTTTTAGATATTTCTTGCTTAGAGAAGTGCCTTTTGGTAATGATGGGGATTTTAGCGAAAATATGCTGATAAATCGTATCAATGCTGAACTCAGCAATGAATTTGGAAATTTACTTAATCGCATTATAGGTATGAGTACAAAATATGCTCAAGGAAATATTTCAAAAGAAGGTGTTTTAAAATTTTACAATGCCGAACTAAATCAAGCAAAAGAGCACTTAAATTTAGCGGTAGAATTTTTAGAAAACTTACAGTGTAATCGTTATTTAGAAGAACTTTTTAAAGCCTTAAGTGTGGCAAATTTAGCCATTAGCAAATACGAACCTTGGAATTTAATCAAAGAAAACAAACACGAACAAGCTAATGCTTTAGTGGCACTTTGTGCAAATATTTTAGCCAAAACAAGTCTTTTATTAAGCCCCGCTCTACCAAAGTCTTGTCAAAAGGTGGCCTTAGCTTTAAATTTTGAAATTTCATCTACAAATTATGCAAAAATGATACTTGATAATGAACTTTTAGATTTTAAAGCAAATCCTTGCGAAGCTTTATTTCCAAAAGTAGAAAAAGCTCTTTTAAAACAAGAAATTAAAGAAGAACCTAAAAAAGAAGAAAGTCCTAAAATAAAAATCGATGATTTTGCAAAAATTGAAATCAAAGTTGCTAAGGTACTTGATTGTCAAAATATAGAAGGGAGTGAAAAACTTTTAAAATTTCAACTCGAACTTGACAATAAAGAAATCCGTCAAGTACTCTCAGGCATAGCAAAATACTATAAAGCCAGTGATTTAATCGGTAAACAAGTATGTGTTATAAGTAATCTTAAAAAAGCTAAAATTTTTGGACATGAAAGCGATGGTATGATACTTTCTGCAAAAAGCGGAGATAAACTTGTTTTAATCACCCCTGAACAACTTGTACAAAACGGTTCTTTAGTAGGCTAAAATATGCAAATTAGCAATTTAGGCGAACTTTTAAACGCAACGCTCATTCATGAAGGTAGCGTTTTAAGCGTGGAAGGTTTTGCCATAAATTTAAACGAACTTAAAACAGGCTTTGCCTTCTTTAATAACGATAAAAAAGAAATTACCCAAGCTATAAAAAAAGGCGCTTATGCTATAATTACAGAAAATGACATTACTGTTGAAGATAAAGAAATTTTTTACTTTAAAGTAGAAAATCTAGAACAAGCTCTTGTAAGATTTTTACGCTTTTTTTGCGAAGATAAAGAATGTGAATTTTTGCTTTTTAAATCTTACGAACTAAGTCTTTGCAAGGCTTTTTATTTTAACATTTTAAAAGGAAATATTTTTGCTGATTTTGAAAAACTAATCAAAGCAAAAAAGGGTGAAATTTTTTGCTACTGTGAAGAAAATTACTTAAATAAACTTTGTGCCTATTCTCATAGTCTAAAAGATGCTAATTTTACTTTATTATCGCGATCTAGCTTCTTTTTTACAACTTTGATTTGTGAAAATTTATATTTTAAAAATCTTAATTTGCCTTTTTTTTACGCAAATAGTTTTGCAAAAATTATTTCTTTTTTAAAAGAAAAAAATCAAAAAATAATATTTGACTTTAATAAGATTGATGATTTTAAAATTTATTTTATTGATGATAAATTTGAAATCACTCCTTTTGGTTCAAGCTCTCAAGCGTTTATTGTAAGCAACAACCAAAATACCTTTGAATTCTGGAAAGAAAAATTTAAAAACATAAAAGACTTTAAAATTGCTTCTAAAAATTCTTTATTTTGCGATTTTTCCTATAATCAGCTTTCAGATTTAAGAAAATTAAAAAATTTTAAATATTGTTTAATTCTTGAAAATTATGATATTTTTGAACAAGAATTTGAAAACAAAGAAAATCAAACCCCAAGCTTATTTTAAATTCACTCCTTCATTTTCAAGCAAAAATCTTTTTATTTCAAGCCCTCCATTATATCCTCCTATGCCATTGCTTGCAATAACTCTATGACAAGGTATAAAAATAGGAATTTGATTTTTAGAATTTGCATTTCCGACAGCTCTAAAAGCTTTTGGATGATTGATTTTTTCTGCTATATCTTTATAAGTAGCTATTTTGCCATAAGGAATTTTCATTAAAGCCCTATAAACCTTTGATTCAAAGTCTGTACCTTGTATCAAAACAGGAATGCTAAATTTTCTAAGCTTATGAGTAAAATATAAATCAAGTTCATATTTTGCTAAGTCAAGCAAACTACAATTTTTTTCTGATCTTTTATTATCACAAAAATCAACTCTAGTTAAAAATTTTCCATCACTATGTAAAGATAGGTAACATAAAGGCATTTTATAATAAACTTTAAACATTTTTTATCCTTCAAAGAGCTACAATTATAATAAAAAATATTTAAGGAGTAGAAAATGTCTTTTATGCAAGAATACAATAAACTTGTTGAAGAAAGAGCCGCTTTGGGTATACCACCCCTTCCTTTAAATGCAAATCAAACTAAAGAACTTTGTAAACTACTTGAAAATGAAAATAATGAAGAGCTTGCAAATCTTTTAGAAAATAGAGTAAATCCTGGTGTTGATGATGCAGCTTTAGTAAAATGTGAATTTTTAGATTCTATACTTAAAGGCAAAATCAGTGCTCCAAATATAGACAAAAAAAGAGCCTTAAGAATGCTTGGAACTATGCTAGGCGGATATAATGTTAAAGTTTTAATCGATGCCTTAAAAGATGAAAACATAGCCAAAGATTCTGCAGAAGTGTTGAAAAATATTATTTTTGTACATGATAATTTTCATACCATAGCTGAACTTAGTAAAAACAATCCACACGCTAAAGAAGTTTTACAAAGCTGGGCAAATGCGGACTGGTTTAACAAAAAAGAAAAATTACCTCAAGTGATTAAATGTATAGTTTTCAAAGTAGCAGGCGAAACAAATACCGACGATCTAAGTCCTGCAGGAGATGCTTTTACAAGAAGCGATATTCCTTTGCATGCAAATGCCATGCTAAAGGTAAGACAAGCAGGATCCTTAGAGAAAATCAAAGAGCTTAAAAAAAGCGGTCGCGAAGTAGTTTATGTAGGTGATGTTGTAGGAACAGGTTCGAGTAGAAAATCAGCAATAAATTCTATACAATGGCACTTAGGAAAAGAAATAGAAGGGGTACCAAACAAGCACAGCGGTGGTATAGTAATGGGTTCAACCATAGCACCGATTTTCTTTAACACTGCTCAAGATAGCGGAGCTTTACCTATCATCTGCGATGTAACAAACTTAGAAATGGGCGATGAGTTTGAAATTCATCCTTATGAGGGAAAAATCATAAAAAATGGCTCTACAATCGCAGAATTTACACTCAGTCCAAACACTCTCTTAGATGAAGTTAGAGCAGGAGGAAGAATCCCACTTATCATAGGTCGTGGGCTTTGTGCTAAGGCTAGAGAATTTTTAGGCATGGAAAGCGAAAATATCTTTACCAAACCTGAACAACCTAAATCTTCAAGCGGTGGTTATACCTTAGCTCAAAAAATGCTAGGTCATGCCTGTGGAGTTGAAGGTGTGCGTCCAGGTATGTATATAGAACCTATGACTTTAACTGTAGGCTCTCAAGATACCACAGGTCCTATGACTAGAGATGAAATTAAAGAACTTGCAAGCCTAGGTTTTAATGCAGACTTTGTTATGCAAAGCTTTTGCCATACAGCTGCTTATCCAAAAGTAAGCGATTCAAATTTACATAAAACTTTGCCCAATTTCATGACAAGTCGTGGTGGGGTGAGTTTAAAACCAGGTGATGGGGTTATCCACTCTTGGCTTAATCGTTTTGTATTGCCAGATACCGTAGGAACAGGTGGGGATTCTCACACACGCTTTCCTATAGGAATTTCTTTCCCTGCAGGAAGTGGACTTGTGGCTTTTGCTGCGGTTACTGGTTCTATGCCTTTAAATGTCCCTGAAAGTGTTTTAGTGCGTTTTAGCGGGGAATTACAAGCTGGAGTTACCTTAAGAGATTTGGTTAATGCTATACCTTATTATGCAATCAAACAAGGACAACTTACCGTTGAAAAGAAAAATAAGAAAAATATTTTTGCAGGAAAAATTTTAGAAATAGAAGGCTTACCAAACTTAAAAGTCGAACAAGCTTTTGAACTTAGTGATGCAAGTGCTGAAAGATCTGCAGCTGCTTGCAGTGTGGATTTAAGCATAGAAAGTGTAAGCGAATATATCAAATCCAATATTTCTTTAATTGAAGCTATGATAGAAGCAGGATATGAGAATAAAGCTACCCTTGCTAGAAGGGCTGAAAAAATGAGAGAATGGCTTAAAAACCCTACTCTTTTAAGAGCAGATAAAGATGCAAAATACGCTTATATTATAGATATTAATCTTAATGACATTAAAGAGCCAATCCTAGCTTGTCCAAATGACCCTGATGATGTGGCAACCTTAAGCGAAATTTTAGCCGATGATAAGCGTCCAAAAAATATAGATGAAGTTTTTGTAGGTTCTTGTATGACAAACATAGGACATTATAGAGCTTTAGGAGAAATTTTAAAAGATAAAGGCATACTTAAAACCAGACTTTGGGTAGTGCCTCCAACAAAAATGGATAAAGCACAACTTACCAATGAAGGTTATTACAGCATCTTTGGCGCAGCAGGTGCTAGAATAGAAGTTCCTGGTTGTTCTTTGTGTATGGGTAATCAAGCTAGAGTAAATGATGGAGCTGTAGTTTTCTCAACTTCTACAAGAAATTTTGACAACCGTATGGGAATGGGTGCTAAAGTATATTTAGGCAGTGCAGAACTTGCGGCAGTTTGTGCGATTTTGGGTAAAATTCCAAGCAAGGAAGAATACTTACAAATTGTCAGCGAAAAACTAAGTGATGAGCATAAGGCAAATATCTATAGATATTTAAATTTTAATGAGATTGAAAATTTCAAACTTGAAAATTAATTCAAATTTAATACTTATTTGGATTAAATAACAAAATTAAAATTTTCAAAGGAAAAATATTGAAGTTATTATTCACTTCCTTTTGTTGTTTTGCAAGTTTAATGGCTAGTGATGCCATTAACTGCGACAACATTAAAAATAATAAAACATTGCTAAATAAAAGTTCAAATTTAGATTATTTAAATATAGCTTCAAGCTGTAAAGAATCTTTAAAAAATCAAGATTTTACAAAAAAACTCTATGCAATTTCCAATGAAATTCGCGGAAGCAATAGCTCTTGTAATGGTGTGGCTTATTTGCCCAAATTACAACAATTTGATTTTTTATTATTAAAAATAACTATCGATCCCATCGCTTATCAAAAAACTTTAGATACACCCGAAAATTTAGAAAAAAAATATGATATTTTAAAATCTTATTTTAGATATTGGGCATATCAAAGCATAGGAAATTTTAGACTTTACAAAGCTTTTTGGCAAGAATACAATAATGCTATAGAACCTTTAGAAAAGTATTTTGAAAGTAATTTTAATTTTGACAAAGGTAGTAATATTTACTATACTAGCAATGCCTTAAACGAATTTTTAAATTGGGCTGTTGGTGAAACAAAAATTTACAAAGACATTAGTCCTTTAGCAAAAATCATGTCAAATAAAAATTATTCAGTATCTTATATACAAGATTTTATTTTTTCAAATAATCCAAGCCAAGATGATCTTACTATAGCCTTGCAAGCAGCGCTTCTAAATCAAAGAGAAAAAGAAATTTTAGAACTTTTGATTCGTTTTGGTGCTAGGATTGACGAAGGTTATGAAAGTGCTATTTTTTATGCATTGGAAAATTATGAAAATACAAATTTTTTAATCCAAAATGGAGCAAATGTTAATCAAGCCAATGCCTTTGGTAAAACCCCACTTTTTTATGCCATAGAGTTTAATCGTCTTGATATCATAAAACTACTTCTTGATAATGGAGCAAATGTTAATCAAAAATATATTAATAACAATGAAAAATTAGCATTAAGTGCGAACATAGGTTCAAATACGCCTTATTTTATTACATTTTGTGCTCTAGAGCACACTTCAAAAAATGTTTTAATGCATGCTGCAGCCTATGGAAATGTTGAAATTTTAAAACTTCTTATTTCAAAAGGAGCAAATTTTAATGCTGTTGATGATCTTGGTTTTAATGCGCTTGACTTTGCGCTAGCAGCAGGTAAAAAAGAAAATGCTGATTATCTAAAAAGCTTGGGTTTAAAAGCAAACGAAAATCTATTTTACGGAGGTAGTTTAGAATGAAAACCGCATTTATTACAGGAGCTAGTTCAGGTTTTGGTAGAGCTTGCGTTGAAGCTTTTATACAAGAAGACTACAAAGTAATCGCCCTTGCTAGACGCAAAGAGCGTCTAGAAGAGTTAAAAAATGCTCACAAAGATAAGATTTACACGCTTTGCATAGATGTAAGAAATCAAAAAGAAATCTTTGAGGCTATTGAAAATTTACCCAAAGAATTTCAAGAAATTGATGTGCTTTTTAATAATGCAGGTTTAGCTTTAGGGGTAGATGAATTTGATAAATTAAACCTTGAAGATATTAACACTATGGTAGATACAAACATCAAAGGGTTTTTATATATTGCAAAAGCTGTTATTCCTATACTTCGCAAACAAAAAAATGCTTATATTTTTAACTTAGGTTCAGTTGCGGGACGCAATCCTTATTTTGGAGGCAATGTGTATTGCGGAACCAAAGCCTTTGTAGGACAATTTTCATTGGCCTTAAGAAATGATCTTAGAGGAAGCAATATCAAAGTAACAAATATTGCTCCAGGACTTTGCAAAACTGAATTTAGTGAAGTACGTTTTAAAGGAGATATTCAAAAAGCTGATGCAGTGTATGAAAATACGCAATTTATCAGCGCTAATGATATTGCCAAAGTGGTAATGTCTATCATTAACCTACCAAGCCATATTAATGTTAATGAAATCGAACTTATGCCTGTCACACAAACTTGGAATGGATTTTATATAGAAAGAGATGAATGAATAAATTTTTAGTTTTATTGTTTTTACCTTTAGTTGCATTTGCAAACTCCTCAGAAGCAGCTGCAAATGCTAATTTATTTGGAGTTTTTACGCTTATACCACCTTTAGTTGCTATTGCTTTAGCCTTTATCACAAAAGATGTTATTTTGTCACTCTTTGCTGGAGTTTTAAGTGGAACTTTTCTACTTAGCCTTTCTGCAAATATTTTCAAAGCACAACATTTAGCTTTTGTAAATTTTTATAATACTGCAGTAGAATCTTTTTCAAAGATTATTTCTTATATCCTAGGTTCAACTTCTGATCCAGTAAATGCGGGAATCATTTTACAAATTCTTTGTATAGGTGGTCTTGTGGCGCTTATCACAAAAATGGGTGGTGCAAAAGCTGTAGCATTAAAATTTGCCAAAAGAGCCAAATCAGCTGTATCAGCTCAAGTTAATACTTGGTTTTTAGGGCTTTTAATATTTTTTGATGATTATGCTAATTTACTGATCGTAGGTCCAATTATGCGTCCTTTGGCGGATAAATTTAAAATTTCTCGTGAAAAATTTGCCTTTATTATCGACTCTACCGCAGCTCCTGTGGCAGGAATAGCTGTAATTTCCACTTGGATAGGCTTAGAAGTTTCCTTAATTAAAACCGCTTATGAACACATAGGCATTAGCGATATTAGTGCTTTTGGAATTTTTGTCGAAACCATACCTTATCGTTTTTATAATATCTTCATGCTTTTTTTTGTAGTCATGACTGCAATCATGGGACGTGAGTTTGGTTCTATGTACAAGGCTGAAGTGCGTGCAAGAACCACAGGGCAAATTGCTCCTCTACCTAAATCAGGCACACTAGATACTGCTGAATTAGAAGATCAGTTTTTAGCACCAAAAGAAGGTATTAAAATTCGTGCTTTTGATGCTATTGTTCCTATTTTTACTTTAATCATTTTAGCTATATTAGGATTTTATTTTAATGGACTTAGCACTTTAGAAGGTGAAGAACTTGCAAAAGCAAGCGCCAATCCTTTGTCTTTTGAAACTTTTAGGGCTGCTTTTGGAAATGCTGATTCTTCTGTGGTGTTATTCCAAGCTGCTTTGTTTGCTGCTATTGTAGCGATTTTTATCGGGGTGCGTCGTAAAATTTTCAATCTTAAAGAAGCGGTAGAAACTTGGATATATGGCTGGAAAACCATGATTTTTACTATAGTCTTACTTTTATTTGCTTGGTCGCTTTCAAGCATAGTAAAAGATCTAGGAACTTCTTTATTTATCACCAGTCTACTTGCAGATAAATTGCCTGAGTTTATTTTACCTGCTACTATTTTTGCTTTTGCTTCAGCCATTTCTTTTGCCATAGGAACAAGCTATGGAACTATGGGGATTTTAATGCCTTTGGCTGTGCCTTTAGCTCATGAAATCGCCAAAATCAATGGTATGGATGCAAATGCTATGCATCATTATATGGTCATTAATATAAGCTGCGTTTTAACAGGTGCGATTTTTGGAAACCATTGCTCACCAATTTCAGATAATGTAATCCTTTCATCTATGAGTGCAAAATGCGATCATATGGAGCATGTAAGAACACAAATTCCTTATGCTTTATTTATCTGTGGTATTTCTTTAATCGCTGGATATATTCCTGTATCTTTAGGACTTAGTGTTTGGTTTGTCTTGCCTTTGAATTTCATACTTATTGCACTTTTACTAAGACTCATCGGAAAGAAAGTTCCATGAGTCTTGAAAATTTTGGAAATTTTCTTACTTTAGATGAAAAACATTCTTTCATAAAAAAATATTTTAAAGAATTTTATACAAAGGATTTTAAACTTTTTGCTTCAAAAGATAAGCATTATCGTACAAGAGCTGAACTTTCATTTTATCATGAAAACGATACGCTTTTTTATGCGATGTTTGATCCAAAAAACAAAAAAAAGTACATTATAGAATATTTAGATTTTGCTGATGAAAAAATTTGTGCTTTTATGCCAAAACTTCTAGAATACTTGCGTCAAGATAATAAATTAAAAGAAAAACTTTTTGGCGTGGAGTTTTTAACCACAAAGCAAGAACTTAGCGTAACTTTACTCTATCATAAAAATATAGAAGATATAAAGTCAAATTTAGAAAATTTAAGCAATAATCTTCATATCAACCTCATAGCAAGAAGTAAAGGCAAAAAACTTATTTTTAAAACAGAAAATCTAAGACAAACTTTAAATATTCAAGGTAGAAAAATATTTTATGAATTTAACAATGATTGTTTTATTCAGCCTAACACTACTATAAATGAAAAAATGATTACTTGGGTGTGTGAAATTTTAAACACTCAAAAAAGAATGGATTTACTTGAGCTTTACTGTGGATATGGAAATTTTACTTTAGCTTTAGCACCATTCTTTTTTAAAATTTTAGCCACTGAAATTTCAAAAAGCAATATTAATTTTGCTTTAAAAAATTGCGAGCTTAACAATACAACAAATATCCACTTTGCAAGACTTTCAAGCGAAGAATTAAGTCTTGCTATCAAAAAAGAAAGAGAATTTTTTCGTTTAAAAGATATTCGATTAGATGATTTTAATTTCTCTCATGTTTTAGTTGATCCACCCCGTGCAGGACTTGATAGAAGCGTAATTAACTTAATAAAAAAATATGAAAATATTATTTATATTTCTTGTAATCCTATCACTTTAAAAGAAAATTTAAAGGAATTAAGCCTAACACATAGAGTGGAAGAGTTTGCTCTTTTTGATCAATTTGCCAATACTCCACATCTTGAATGTGGAGTATTTCTTAGCAAGGTATAAAAAAATAATTCATTAATTTAGCTAGTATTACTATCGCGATACAAAGCACAAATACAAAAGGGTGGATAAAAGCACCAAGCGGGTTTTTCTTCTTTAATATAAAATGACAAAATAAAGAAAAAACAACTAAAGATAAAATTCCAAAAGCCAAAATAATTTTTACAGCAAAAAGTAAATTTAAAGGTTTAAAATGAAAACCTGCCAAAGCACCTCCGCTTAAAAAAAGCAAAAGAACCACAAAAGGCATTATTTTAACCCCAGTAGCACTAAAAAGACTTTTGTCAAAATTAGGATTTTTCTTTTTAACTACACCCAAAACAAATACATCAACAAACAAATAACCTATAAACAAAATAGCACAAAGAAGATGGATTGTTAAAGTATATGGATAAAATTCTTCCATTTTTCCCTCCTTATTAAACTTCGGAATTTGCTATATTATAACACTTTTTTCATTTTTTGAATTCACTTTAGTTAATTTTTTAATCATTTAAGATAAAATACCAAAACAAAGGTTAATAATGAATGAAAAAGAAACTATCTCTTATATTATAAATACAAGTAAAAATATTGCCATATTTTCTTTAAGTCCAGATAAGACAAAAGCTTCTTATAGGGTAGCAGAATTTTTACAAAGAAAAAATTATAAAATTTTTCCTATTTATCCTAAAGAAGAGTTTGTTTTAAATGAAAAAGTTTATAGAAATTTGGATCAAATAGAAGAAAAAATCGATACACTTATACTTTTTAGAAAAGGCGAAGTGGCACTAGAAATTCTTCCTAAGCTTGTTGAAAAAAATATTAAAAACCTATGGCTTCAACTTGGTATTAGTAATGAAACAGCCAAAAAAGAATGTAAAAAATTAGATATAAATTTTATACAAAATCGTTGCATTATGTTAGAATATCCGCATTTTAAAACAAAGGAAAAATAATGTTAGAGCTTAATAAAATTTACAAAGCAAAACAACAAATTTCAGGGTTTGTAAACAAAACTCCTTTCATATACTCTTCTTTTTTAAGTGATATTTGTCAAAGTGAGATTTATCTTAAAAATGAAAATTTACAAATTACAGGTGCTTATAAAATTCGTGGAGCTTATAATAAAATAGCCAATCTTAGCGCTGAACAAAAACAACATGGAGTCATTGCCGCAAGTGCGGGAAACCATGCTCAAGGCGTGGCCATTAGTGCAAAAAAATTTGGCATTAAAGCGGTTATTGTAATGCCAGAATCCACTCCGCTCTTAAAAGTTTCTGCTACAAAAGCCTTAGGAGCAGAGGTGATACTCAAAGGGGATAATTTTGATGAATCCTATACTTTTGCAATCTCTTATGCTAAAGAAAATAATCTTAGTTTTATCCATCCTTTTGAAGATGAATTTGTAATGGCAGGACAAGGAACTTTGATGCTTGAAATGCTTGATGAAATAAGTGATCTTGATATGATTATCGCACCTGTTGGAGGTGGAGGACTTATAAGTGGTATCGCAAGTGCAGCTAAACAAATCAATCCAAACATTAAAATCATCGGCGTTGGAGCCAAAGGAGCTCCTGCAATGTATGAAAGTTTTCATGCTAAAAAAATCAAAAATGCAAAAAGCGTACGCACTATAGCCGATGGTATTGCTGTGCGTGATGCAAATCCTATTAATTTTAATATTATTTTAGAATGCGTAGATGATTTTATCCAAGTTGATGATGAAGAAATCGCTAATGCGGTATTGTTTTTACTTGAAAAACATAAAATCATAGTTGAAGGCGCAGGAGCTGCGAGTGTAGCCACCCTACTTCATCAAAAAATAAATACACAAAATCATAAAAAAATTGGCGTAGTTTTAAGCGGAGGCAATATCGATGCACAAATGCTAAATATCATCATAGAAAAAGGTTTATTTAAATCTTACAGAAAAATGCAAATTCATGTTACTTTAGTAGATAAACCTGGGGCATTATTACACCTTACAGACAGCTTAAAAATAGCCAATGCAAATATAGTAAAAATCGACTATGATAGATTTTCCACCAAGCTTGATTATGGCGATGCGATGATTTCAATTACCCTAGAAACCAAAGGCAAAGAACATCAAGAAGAAATAAGAAAAATTTTAACCCAAAAGGCGTTTAATTTCTATGAAAGTTTTTAATAACATATACGGCTTAAATAAAGCCCATTTGGCGGTGCTAAAAAGTGATTGTATTGCTTTTTAGCATCAATCTGTTCTTTGAGTTCTTTTTCACTCATTTTTCCTTCTAAAACCTTTAAAACACTTGCTACGCTTAATCTAATTTGCCCTCTTAAAAAACCATTAGCTTTAAAATGAAAAATGCTAAAATCTTTATAAGCATAAGCTCTAGCAATAAAAATTTCTCTTAAAGTCGTTTTATTATCTCCTCCACTTTTGCAAAAAAACTTTAAATCCTTTTTTCCCACAAAAAAACCCAAAAGCTCATTAGCCTTATCTAAGTCAAATTTAGGATAAAAATGTACATAAGAAGCCATAAAAGGACTATAAGAAGAGTGAGAAAATATATAGCGGTATTCTCTACTTTTTACATCAAATCTTACTTCAAAATCATCTTTTACTTTTTCAATTTTTTTGATATGGATAAAAGGATGGGAAAATTTATTAAGCTGTTTTTGAAGATATTCTAAATTTGTAAAATAATCTCCGCATTCTACACTAGCTACAGCATAGCTTGCATGTACTCCTTTATCTGTACGAGAAGCCATCAAAAGAGGTGAAACAATACCCAAATGCGATAAGGCACCACTTAAAGCATCTTGAACACCTTTTTTATGAGGCTGAGTAGCAGAACCTAAAAAAGCAGAGCCATCATAAGAAAATATAATTTTTATTTTCATCAATAACGACTCAAAATCATTTTCTTAAAACAATAAGCCGAAACAAATAAACTTAAAGAAAAAATTCCAAGGCAAGCCAAAATTGGAGGTTGAGAAAAAGAACTTAAAAGTCCAAAATATATAGCAATCACTCCAAACATACCTAAATACACATAGCCTTTTTCATAACGATAAGTAACCAAACCAAAACAAAGTGCAAAAAGCGTACTAGCAAGTGGAAACAAGGCTATAGTTGTATAAATCACAAATTCTCTTGCTCTTTGTGGATTTTCGTTTAAATCATTCCAGTATTCATAAAATTTCTTCGTTTGAAGATTGTCTGTATTAAACTGAGTATTTACTACTAAAGTGTCAAATTCTCCACTAAAAATACTTTGACCTTGCTCAAAATTATACATTTTGCCTTGATTTAAGCTAAAAGCAAAGCTATCATCTTTTCTTTGCACATGCGCTTCTTTGGCTATGATAAGTTGTTCTTTATCATCTGTTTTATGTTTAGGGCGATACATAATTATGTTTTCATACTTATCACTATCTTGTTTTTCTATAAAAATCATCCAGTCTAAAAATTTTTGTCCAAATTCTCCTGTTTTGTAGTTAAATTTCACTTGAGTGCTTTTATAGTTTACAAAGTTATCCTGAAGTTCAAATACTATAGGTATCATTACCAAAGCCACAACAAGCATAAAAGCACTAATCAAGCTTGCAATTTTAAGGAAAAATTTTGCCAAAATCATTGGTGAAAACCCCAAAGTAAAAAGTACTATGCTTTCATTTTCCTTAGAAAGCCTAAACAAAGCCAAAGTTAAAGAAATAAAAAAAGATATAGGCAAGGTAAAAATTAAAATTCTAGGCAACATAAATCCATAAAGCTTTAAAAGATCCAAAAAACTAATCTCTATACTTGAAGTAAGTTTTGCAAGTTGAATAAAAAACACCATAGATACAATAGCAAAAAGTACGAAAAATATAGACAAATTCGTACTTAAAAATTGATTTAAAACATATCTTAAACTAAGCTTCATTAGAATAATCCTAAGTTTTTATAAAATAAAACTGCCACAAAAGCGATATTTAAAAAGGGTATCATAGCAAGTTCTTGCTCTTTTATTGCTTTAATTTTAAAAAAAATAAAAAAAGGCAAAGTTAAAATAGAAGCTATAAATAATACTAAAAATCCATACTCAAAACCTAAAATTCCACCTATACAAGACATAATGATAATATCAGCATCACCCAAATTTTCTAAAATTTCATCTTTTTTTTGGAAATTCATTAGAAAAAAAACTAAACTTTTTAATAAAAAAACAAATCCTCCAAAACTAAAAGCATTTAGTAAAAAACCTCCGCTAAACTCTTTAAAAATCAAAAAATGTAAAATTTCACTTTCCCTAAAGGCGTAAAAAAAAGCAAATAAAAAAGCGCTCCAAAGTAAGATTTGTGGTACGGCTTTGAGTTTAATATCAATTAAAGAAAGCAAGAAAAGATTAAATAAAAATAGAGATAAAAATAAAAAATCATAAAAATTTTGACTTAAAAAATAAACCAAAATAAGCAAAATTATGCCTAAAATTTCATTGATTAATAAAGAAATAGGTAAATGACATTTGCAAGTTTGACATTTTGCCTTTAAAAAAATATAAGAAAAAACAGGAATAATTTCATAGTATTTTAATTTTGTATCACAAGAAAAACAAAAAGAGCGCGAGATAAAAAAAGGCTTTTTTTCAATTATCCTACTTGCCAAACTTGCGCAAAAAGAACCTAAACAAGCCCCTAGAATTATTATGAAAAGTATCATTTTCCAAAAGTTCTTTCTCTATTTCTAAATTCTTTAATAATCCTTTTAAATTCTCTCTTGGTAAGAGATGGAAATAAAGTTTCACTAAAATAAATTTCAGCATATGAACACTGCCAAAGTAAGAAATTTGAAAGTCTTTTAGCATTTCCAACGCGAAGCATCAAATCCACATCTAAAGGTAAATCTAAATTTTGCGTTAAATTTTCTTCATTTAGCTCAAGTTTTTTTTCGATCACACGCTTAGCAGCTCTTATAATTTCATCTCTTGCACCATAACTTATAGCCAAATTGACACAAAGTGCGTCACAATGCTTTGTTTTTTCTTCAACTAAGGTAATTTTTTCTCTTACTTTATCTTCCAAACGCGATAAATCACCTATAGCTCTTAAACGCACATTATTTTTTTCAAATTTTTCTAAAGCTTCATCCAAACAACGATCTAAAAGTTCAAAAATAAAATCAATTTCATCTTTAGGACGCTTCCAATTTTCCGTACTAAAAGCAAAAAGGCTTAAATTTGAAATATTTTCTTCCATGCAAACTTCCATCAATTTTTGCATAGTTTTGACTCCTTGGGAATATCCAAGTTTTGCCAAAAAACCCTTAGCTCTAGCCCAGCGCCTATTACCATCCATAACAACAGCAAGGTGTTTTAATTCATTCATTTTTCATCCTTTAAAATCAAAAAGCCTTTTGAAAACAAACAAAGGTTCAATCTTGTTTTCTTGCGATACATTAAAATCTAAATGTTCGTTTAAAAATTTTTGTACCTTGGCAAAAGGTGTAAAAACGCTAACACCTTGTGAATCTATCAAAATTTTCAAAGCTCCAAAAACACTAAAATATAAGTAAATTTCTAAATATTTTGCTCTTTTACGCATTTGAAACAAACAAGATTTATTTTCAAAGATAAAAGGAATATGATAAATATTTTCAAAACTTGCAAAAAGCATTTCTTTTAATATCTGATAACGCTCTATATCTTTACAATCTAAAAGATTTTGTATGATGAATTTTTTATAAGAAATTTTATCCTCTAAAATAGCGATTATCAAAGCCAATCCCTCTTCAAAAGGTTTGAAATTAGGACGCTTTGAAAGATGTTTAAATTGTATAACTCCACCATTTTGCATATAAAGTTCAGCTAAATATTCAGCGCCAATTTCAAGCTCTATCATGCTTTTAGTTTGAATCTTTTTGTGATTTAACAAAAGCGTATAATGTCCATAGCCTGATTTAGCCAAAACTTTCATTTGTATAGGCAAGGTAGAATTAATCATACTCATAATTTTTCACACCATTTTACTAATTCAAATGCCAATTTTTCTTTGCTTTGCAAGGTGCTTTTATTTTCATTATTTAAAGTGATAAAATAAAGTTCATTTTGATCGCTTCCAAAATAATTTTTTTGATCAATGATATTAAGGCAAATCATATCAAGTTGCTTATCTTTTAAAGATTTTTTCGCATTTTCTAAGGCATTTTGAGAATCAAATTCCATCTTAAAACCTATCTTTTTGCCTTGAAATTTGCAAGTTTTAAGCAAATCTTCATTTAAAGATAGATGCAAGTTTAAACCCTGTAAATGCTCATTTTTTTTAATTTTTCCTTTTACACTTTGAGGGATAAAATCACTCACTGCAGCCGTCATAATCAAAAAATCATGACTTAAATTTTTATCCAAAAGCTCTTTTAGATCCTTAGAACTTTCAAATTTGCAAAGCTCATAAGGAGTATCAAATTCCACAGAGCTTAAAAATTTTACCCTAGCTCCTAAAAAATAAAAAGCATCAGCTATGGCTTTTGCCATTTTTCCACTTGAAAAATTACTCACACAACGCACATCATCAATTCTTTCTCTTGTGCCACCACCTGTGATAACTACGCTTTTATCGCACCAAAACTTTTCTTTTAAAAGTTCTCTTTTGCTAATATTAAAAATATCCTTAACTTCAGCTAAGGCTCCTGCGCCTTCATCTTTACAAGCTAAAACTTTACAAATAGGCTCTATAATCAAAGCTTTATTTTCTTTAAGCATCTTTAAAGAATTTTGCGTGCTAAAATGATGAAACATATTTGTATTTGCCGCAGGAGCTATGATAAGAGGTTTATTTGCTGCGATTAAGGTTTGGATAAAAAGATTATCCGCTATACCAAAAGCAAGTTTATTGATAGAATTAACACTTGCAGGGGCAAATAAAACAAGGTCTACATCCTTGCTAAAAGCTATGTGATTGTTTAAGTTTTGCCAACTTTCATTTTCCTCGCATAAAATCTCATCAGCCAAGGCTTCAAAACTCATTTTGCTAGCAAATTTTAACAAACCATTAGAAAGCAAAACTTTTACCCTAAAGCCTTCTTTTTTAAACAAAGAAATAAGCTCGTAAGATTTATAAAAAGCTATACTGCCACTAATAGCCAAAAGTATGGTTTTCATTTTTGAAATTTCTTGTAATAATAATCTTTTATCATCTTATGCTCTGCTCTATTGATAAACAAAGCACCTTTTTCTACATTGACACCTACTGTGCTTCCTGCTGCTATGATCACTTCATCTTCGATTTTTACAGGTGCGATAAATTGCGTATCAGAACCTACAAAAACATTTTTTCCTATAATGGTTTTATGCTTTTTTACCCCATCATAATTGCATGTAATAGTCCCACAGCCTATATTAGTTCCACTATCTATCTCACAATCTCCTAAATAGCTCAAATGTCCTGCTTTTACGGTATTTAACTTTGCATTTTTGCATTCTACAAAATTTCCTATATGAGTGTTTTTTAACTCACAATTTGGACGCAAATGTGCCAAAGGTCCCACATCGCTATTTTCTACGATGGAATTTTCTATCACGCTTGAACTTTTAATGATAGAGTTTATAATCTTACTTTTACCCTCTATCCTTGCATTTTCATATACTTCGCATTCACCCACAAATTCAACATCTGCACTTATAAAAGTGCTTTGCGGTAAATGAAAAATCACACCCTGCTGCATCCAGTATTTTTTAATTTTTTCTTGCATGAAATTTTCAGCTATACTGAGTTCAAATTTATCATTGATCCCCATAAATTCATCTTCATCTACAAAAACCGCTTTAATCATCACATCTTTTTCTTTTGCTAGTTTTACAATATCGGTTAAATAATACTCTTTTGCCGCATTATTGTTATCAATCAAAGGTAAAAGCTCCTTTAAAAGCCTCGAGTCAATCACATAAACCCCAGCATTGCAAGTATTTATCTCTTTTTCTTGTGTATTTGCATCTTTAAATTCAACAATTTTTTCAACACTATCGTTTTTTATCACCACCCTACCATAACTTTTAGGATCTCTTGCTTTAAAAACTGCTAGATTTAATTTTGCATTATTACCCAACAAAGCTTCCAAACTTGTTTGCTCAACCAAAGGCATATCGCCACAAAGAATCAACACTCTTTCATTTTTAGGCTCAAACCCCCTTAAAGCTCCCGCAGTTCCTGGATAATTTTGCAAGTCTTGCTCTAAAATTTGTGTTTTTGGAAAATATTCTAAAATTTCTTTTTCAACGCGTTCTTTTTGATGTGATAAAACTACACTTACATCATCACTTAAAGCAAAAGCCTTTTTTAAAATGTGTAAAATCATACTTTTTTGACAAAGCTCTTGCAAAACCTTTGGCTTTTGTGATTTCATTCTAGTGCCTAATCCTGCCGCTAAAATCAAAATAGAAGTTTTCATTTTTTACCTTTGTTATTAAGAAGTCTAAAAGACTATTTTAGCAGTTTAAAGTTAAAATCCTAATACCCTTAAACTAGTTTTTAGTCATCAAAAGATAAAATTTAAATTTCTTTAGTAAAAAACAAAAAAAGGTTTTTAAATTTTGAAAAAAATATTATTATTTTTACTTTTAAGCATGAGTTTATTTGCTGCTGAAGCAACTATCCCTACAGTAAATTTAAGCTTAAGTGCACCCAATACACCTAATCAGCTTGTTACTACTTTAAATATAGTGATTGTTTTAACCATACTTGCGCTCGCTCCAAGTATAGTTTTTGTTATGACTTCTTTCTTGCGTCTTATTGTGGTATTTTCATTTTTGCGACAAGCTATGGGGACGCAAAGTATGCCACCTAATACTATTTTAGTAACCTTGGCTTTAATTTTAACTTTTTTTATCATGGAACCTGTAGCTACAAAATCTTATAATGAAGGCATAAAACCTTATTTAGCAGAAAAAATAGGCTATGAAGAGGCTTTTATAAAAGGAGCAAAGCCTTTTAAAGATTTTATGCTTAAAAATACTCGAGAAAAAGATTTAGCCCTTTTTTATCGTATACGCAATCTACCCAATCCCAAAACCATAGATGATGTTCCCCTTACGGTTTTAGTTCCTGCTTTTATGATTTCAGAGCTTAAAACCGCTTTTGAAATAGGGTTTTTAATCTACCTGCCCTTTTTAGTCATAGATATGGTTGTAAGCTCAGTTTTAATGGCTATGGGTATGATGATGCTACCTCCTACTATGATCTCTTTACCTTTTAAACTCTTAATTTTTGTATTAGTGGATGGATGGAATTTGCTAGTGCAAAGGCTTGTGGAAAGCTTTGTAACCTAAGATTTATAAAATCTTAAAAACAAAATTCCAAGAAAAAGATACAAAAGCAAAAATAATTCTAAAGCTAAAAGTATATACAAAAACAAGCCTTTAACGCAAAAAAGAGCTATAAAAACAACAAAAAGAATTACTAAGGCTGTTCGCCCTAGAAAGACTTTTTCTAGGGTCTTGATAGAATAAAAAGTAAAATCTAAAATAAGAGTAAAAATAAATTCTAGCATTGTAAAATACACCCAAAAACTAAGCTTAGTGGTATCTTGCAGCCATCATGTCAATTTTTGAATTGTAAGCACTTCCGCCCGGTGCAGGTGCATTCGCAACCCCAGCACCTACTACCCCCAATCTTATTCCATAATTTAAAATTAAAGGTATAGCTCTATCTTCTTGATAAGCATATTTGCAATACTCCCCAGCTGCGTTTAGTGCAGTGCAAGATAAAAACAAAAATAACAAAAAAAATGCAACTTTTTTCATTATCTTAAATCCTTTTATTTAAAATTTAGATAATGATATTGTATATCAAAATTTATAAAATTAATATTAATTATCAATATTTTATTAAAAGCCTACAAGAAAAAAGTGATATTATTTTGCTTAAAAACTTCTTTAATGTCTTTTAAATACTTATTGCCCAAAAAATCTAAAAAGCCATTTTTCCTACTCTCATCAATGAAATTATCAAGCTTGTCCTTTAAAGCTTCATCACCTTTTCTTACAGCTATACCCCAAAACTCAGGATTTTCTTGAAAAGGCGCTAAAATGGCTCTGGTTGTATCTTGATGCTTTTGCCAAGTCCGATAAATCGTAAGTTGATCATAAAAAAATCCATCAGCCTTGCCTTGAATCACTTCCAAAATAGCAGCATTTTCTTTATCAAATAAATTAATAGTTGCATTTTTTAAATTTTTAACCGCATATAAATGCCCTGTAGAACCACGCTTTAAAGCCAAAACTTTGCCCTTTTTATCTAAATCTTTGATATTTGTAATATCAGAGTTCAAAGGAGTTAAAATAGCCAAATTTGCCTTAGCATAAGGAATGCTAAAATCCACCACTTTCTTTCTCTCATCGGTAATTGTCATAGAGGACATAATAAGATCTATCTTGGCTGTTTTTAAAGCAGGTATTAAACCATCCCAAGCGATATTTTTTACTACAAGTTTATAGCCGTTTTTCTTTGCAAAAGCTTCTAAAAAATCCACACTAATTCCACTTGCTTTGCCTGTTTTATCGCTCATTTCAAAAGGCGGATATCCAAGCTCCATTCCTACAACCAAATCTTTTGCACTCAAATTTAAAGCAAAAAAAGAGATAAAAATCAAAATAATTTTTTTCATAATTTCCTTTCAAATTTTTTTGTAAAAAAATTATACTAATTTTATCTTATTTTGTTATTAGCAATTTATTTCAAACTTAAAAAATTAATACTTCTTTAAACCCTAGTTTGTCCTATAAGATTATTTAATCTATCCATTATAGATCCAACATAAGAATTTATACTTTCACTACTTGCTTTCCAGCCATTAGCTTTTGCTTGATTAAACTGATTATCAAACCAAGCTCCACCATAACCTATGCTTGTATTTTGCCATTTAACCCCTTTTTCCATTGCATATATATCTACATCAAGCCAGCCATCTTGTGCATAACCTTTTAATAAACTTGCAAAATCTACTTTGCCTGTCATGATGTCATCTAAGGAAGCTAATGATCCATCAAAGCTTTCTTTAGCCATAGCTTCTTTGTGAGATTTAACTATAGGATTCATTGTGGTATTGCCACCTTTTAAAACATCAGCACCTGTTGATTTTAAAAAACTCATAAATAAAGCTTCTTTAGAATAACTTCCATCTTCATTTTGTGGATAAACTGACATATCAGGATTAAAAGTATATTTGTTTGATGTATTTTGAGTTTGCATACTTTGTGGAGTGAAATTTAATGGTTGTAAGCCTGTATTGATATGTCCTAATATTCCTAATTGTTCTATTTCATTGTATTGTTCTTGAGTATTATAATAATTTGTTATAGTTTTGCTTTCCAAATTTAAAGGTGAAGCAAAATCAAAATCTCCTACTGACATACTTACACCCTTAGGTAAACTATTTAAATCTACTTCAGTAAAACTTGTTTTACTCGCATTGTTAAAAGTGTGATTTAATATCTCATCAAATTTGTTATAATATTGTTTTATAGTATTTGCCATATCTATATTAGAATAATAACTGCTTACTCCTAAATAATTAGCTGTATGAGCATTAAAATCTGTATTATACCTATATATCTCATCCAAAGTAGATTTATGTATCTTAAAATCTTCAGGAAGTCCTGCAGCTTTGTTAAAATCACTTCCCATATAGCCATCTTTATCTACACTATAACCATAGGCTGTATTAGTAGAAGTATTACTTATATCTGCTTGTTTGTATTTTAGAGTATAAATAGAGTTTTTAAATTCACTTGATATATCATAATTAGGAGAACTTGTCTTACTACTTATACTAAAATTAGTATTATTGCTAGTATTTGTTGTATTAGTAGAATTTAATACTTCACTTCTTGCTAGAGTTTGTGAATTTGCATTTTGAATTTCATTTAACTTACTAGCATTTTGTTTTAAAAAAGCATTAGCAAAACTTATTTTAGAATTTTCTTTACTTTCTTTATTAGCTTTTGCTTGTGAAAGTATAGAACCATAGTTTGAGTTATCATTGATGCTAAAGATACTCATATTAATTCCTTGATTTAGATTTTTCTGCCTTCAACCTAAATATATTAAAATAATATAAGCAAGATCTGTTCCGTTTTGGGGTG
>NZ_MJXI01000040.1:0-21377 GCF_001762705.1 Campylobacter sp. BCW_6460
TATATATCTCATCCAAAGTAGATTTATGTATCTTAAAATCTTCAGGAAGTCCTGCAGCTTTGTTAAAATCACTTCCCATATAGCCATCTTTATCTACACTATAACCATAGGCTGTATTAGTAGAAGTATTACTTATATCTGCTTGTTTGTATTTTAGAGTATAAATAGAGTTTTTAAATTCACTTGATATATCATAATTAGGAGAACTTGTCTTACTACTTATACTAAAATTAGTATTATTGCTAGTATTTGTTGTATTAGTAGAATTTAATACTTCACTTCTTGCTAGAGTTTGTGAATTTGCATTTTGAATTTCATTTAACTTACTAGCATTTTGTTTTAAAAAAGCATTAGCAAAACTTATTTTAGAATTTTCTTTACTTTCTTTATTAGCTTTTGCTTGTGAAAGTATAGAACCATAGTTTGAGTTATCATTGATGCTAAAGATACTCATATTAATTCCTTGATTTAGATTTTTCTGCCTTCAACCTAAATATATTAAAATAATATAAGCAAGATCTGTTCCGTTTTGGGGTGGAGTTATTTTTCTAAATAAATTTTTAAAGCCCTTTCATAGTCTTCTTTAGTATCAATCCCCATGCTTGTTGTTGAAATTTCAAGCATTTTGATTTTTTTACCATTTTCTATAGCTCTTAATTGCTCTAATTTTTCCGCTCTTTCAAGTGCAGAACTTGATAAAGAACAAAATTCCCTTAAAGCTTTGACACTATAAGCGTAAATGCCTAAATGCCCTTTAAAACTTTCCTCGTAATTTTCTCTTTCATAAGGGATTTTAGCTCTTGAAAAATACAAGGCATACCCTTCTTTATCGCAAAGCACTTTAACCAGATTAGGATCCATAGCTTCTTCTTGAGTAATTTTTTTATAACAACTCGCCATAAAAGCTTTTTTATCCAAGCAAGAACTTGCAAATTCTTTAAATTTTAATAAATTTTCATATTCTATAAAAGGCTCATCAGCTTGGACATTGATAATAATCTCATCATCTTTTAAAGCTAGTTTCTTACAAGCTTCATTAATCCTATCCGTACCACTTTCATGATCTTTGCTTGTTAAAACCGCATTTAGACCATATTCTTTAGCGATACTTAAAACCTTTTCATCGTCTAAAGCTATACAAACTTCATCTACACTACTTACCCTTCTTGCAGTAGCCACAAACATAGGCACTCCACCTATATCACATAAAATTTTCTCATGAAAACGACTTGATTTTAATCTTGCAGGGATAATAATCATTTTTGCATCCAATCTAAAATTTCTTTTTTTATATTTCTGGCTTCAAATACCTTTTCATCGCTATTCTTCAAGTCAAATAAAGCCAAAATTTCATCTTTAACTTGGACATTAAACTCTTTAGCTATAAATTTTAAATCTTCTTTTTCATTCTTAGAATCCCTATCATATAAAGCTTTTATCATACTTGGAGTAAATTTTGTCCATTCTGCTGTCGAAGTGATAATGCTAGGTTTTAAAGGATCAAGCATTTTAAAACAAGTTGCGGTATGCGGATCGATTAAAATTTTACTTTGTTTGATAAATTGCATACATTCTTCATCGGTGCAAAAATCCGCCTCAAAATCTTCTTGCAAACTTTGTAATTCTTCTTTTTCAAGTTTAAAATATCTCTCATTTTTTAACAAATTCATCAGTTCTTTAGTTCTTTTATCTTTAAATTTCGCAAACAAAAGTCTTTCGATATTAGATGAAATAAGTATATCCATAGCTGGAGAAATAGTCTTCTTAAGACTTTTTTCACGCAAATCATAAATGCCCTGATTAAAAAATTCGCTCAAAATATTATTCGCATTTGAAGCGATTTTGATTTTTGAAATTTTAGCTCCCATTTTTTTAGCATAAAAAGCTCCTAAAGCATTGCCAAAATTTCCACTTGGAACGATGATTTGCACTTCTTCTAAAAACTCATTAAAAAGTTTTAAACTCGCATAATAATGATAAATAATCTGAAATAAAATACGCCCAAAATTTACAGAATTTGCTGCACAAAGCTCATAATTTAAAGCTTTAATTTCATTTTGAAAATCTTTTGAAAAAAGCAATTCTTTTAAAGTGCGTTGCGCTGCATCAAAATCCTCATCTATGGCAAAAACTTTCAAGTTATCCTTATCTAAAGCTCGCATTTGCAACTCTTGAACTCCACTTGTGCCACCTTTTGGATACATACAAGCTACTTTAACATTTTTTGCATTTTCAAAACTTTTTAAAGTTGCAGGCCCTGTATCGCCGCTTGTAGCACAGATAATTAAAATATTTTTATCCTTTGAAAATTCGCTTAAAAGCACGCCAAAAGGCTGTAAAGCCATATCTTTAAAAGCTCTTGTAGGCCCATGCCAAAGCTCGTTAATATAGGTTTTTTCAGAGATTTTTTGCAAAGAAATAGGTGTATTTTTATCATCAAAGCTTTCATAACTTTTCAAAGCCTTTTTAAAAAGCTCTTCTTCGCCAAAACCAAAACTTTCTATAAGCTTTAAAGCAAAATCTTTATAAGATAAATTGGCATATTTTTCTCCTTCAAAAATAGGTAAATTTAAAGGCGAATAAAGTCCTCCTTCTGGAGCGTTTGGGTTAATCAAAGCTTCCTTAAAACTTGATACATTGTTTACATTTCTACTCTCGACCAATTTCACTGTTCAAACTCCTTGATATAAGTTTTTATTTTTTCTCTTAATGAATCTTTTAATTCTATATTTAATTCTATAATTTGACATTTAAAACCAAAATCTTTAACTTTAACAAAATCCTTAAAAGTAAGCATTAGTGTATCGCAATTATGTTTTTTTAGCAAATTTTCTAATTCTTCTTTTTTAAACTCATAATGATCTTTAAAAAAATAACAAGCCCTTGCTTTGATAAAATGCTCATACAATCTAAAAGGTTTAGCAATAGCAGTTACCAAAACAGCCTTTGGATTTTCTTTTACAAAAGAATAACGCACAAAATCCCTGCCTTCTAATGCAATAAAATCAGCCCTTTTTTCATAAAATTTCGGCAAACGATAAGCTCCACTTGGCAAGGTAAAATTAAAATAAGGTTTGATTTTACTTTCAAGTAAAATATCAAATTTTTTAATATGAAATTTAGAAAAAGCATCATCAAGTACAACGATTTTAGCTCCCAACTCAAAAGCTTTTTCAATACCTTTTACCCTATCTTCACTTACAATCACACCTTTGATATTTTCTTCAAAGGCATACTCCATAGCTTCATCGCCACTTTGTGTTAAGGTGCATAAAATTTCATTTTGATTTTTAACAACAAACAAACCTTTAGACTTTCTTTTATAGCCCCTAAGCACTATAAAAACGCCATCAAATTCCCTTGCTATAGCTTTACAAAGCGGGGTTTTTCCATTACCTCCAAAACTTAAATTACCAACGCTAATAACAGGCTTTTTAAAAACTATTTTTTTACGAAAAAAAGTATTTAAAATCGCAAAAAAAGCATAAAACACACTTAAAGGAAAAAGTATAAAAGCAAGGCATTTTTGCCAAAAATTAGGCTTAAAAAAATAATTATCAAGCCAAAGTTCATAATTTTTTTCTTCACTCATTGTTTAAATTTCCAAAATTTCAGGCATTTTTCCCTTAAAAGCATTTTTTTGCATGCGATTTTTTAGCATGGCAATCAAAGAAGGATCAAGCGTTCTTAAAAGTTTTTCGTCATTAGTTTCTAAGGCTTTTAAACCTTCATCGATTTTTGCATAAGAAAAACCTAAATCCGCCTCATCACTTTGATTTTCCCAAAGATCCGCACTTGGAGCTTTTTTGATGAAATTTTCATGCAAATTAAGGTATTTTGCTAAGGCATAAATTTCACTTTTATAAAGCGATCCTATAGGGTTAAAAGCACAAGCTAAATCCCCATAAATCGTACCATAACCTAAAAGCAATTCACTTTTATTAGAAGTACCTACGACTAAAGAATTTTTCAAGGCAGAATAATCATAAAGCAAACTCATTCTAATACGCGCTGCAAAATTTCCCAAAGATACTAGAGTGGTATTTTCACTTTGTTTTATAAAAGCATCTAAAATACTTTGAATTTCTATGATTTTGTATTCAAGATTTAAATCCACACAAAGCCTTAAAGCATCTTCGAGATTGGCTTTATTTGAAATTTGAGTTGGCATTAAAAGAGCAAAAACATTCTCTTTTAAAGCTCTTTTACAAAGCGTTGCTACTAAAGCAGAATCAATCCCGCCACTAAGCCCCAAAACAACACCTTGACTTTGAGAATTTTTCACTTTTTCTTGTATAAAATCACACATTTTTTCTGTTATCTTTTGCCAATCCATAAAGCTTGCCTTTTAAAAATTTAATGTATAATTATATTTATTTAAGGCAAATTTTTTATTAAAGAGGTAAAAAATGCAAATTATCAAACAAGCTTGTGGAGCTTATGAGACAAATTGTTATATTTTATTTGATGAGTATGGAGAAATTATCATCGATCCTGGTTTTGATGCACTAAATTTCATCAAAAAACATGTAAAAAATCCTTTAGCAATTTTAAACACTCACGGACATTACGATCATGTTTGGGATAATGAAAAAGTAAAACAAGCCTATCAAATCCCCATTTATATTCATAAAAATGATGCTTTTATGCTTGAAGATCCTTTTAATCAAGGTTTTATGCCTAGCAAAGCGGATTATTTGATTGATGATGAAAATATCATTTCTATAGGCGGACTTGACTTTAAATTTCACTTTTTACCAGGACATACACCAGGTTGCACCATGATAGAAATTGTAGGTAAAAATATCATGTTTAGTGGAGATTTTTTATTTTATAGAAGCATAGGAAGATGGGATTTTCCTTATTCGGATGCAAATTTAATGAAACAAAGCTTAGAGAAAGTTATGACTTACAAAGAAGATTTTAAACTTTTACCAGGACATGGACAAGAAACCACTTTAAAAGAAGAACAAGCCCATTTACCCTCTTGGCTTAGATACTTTTAAGGTATATTAAAATGGAATTAGATCAAATTTTATTATATGCTTTTATTTTTTTAAATCTTTTTGCCCTTTTTGGTTTATTTTTGGGAAATAAAAAGAAAAATCAATTTAACGATAAAAAATTTTATAAAATCTGCCCATGTAAGAAAATGGCAGAAAATGGATCTTTAAGTACGATTTGTATTTATTCAGCTGTGGGAGGATTTTTTTATAGTGTATTGTCTATAGGTTTTATAGGTTTTGGTAATTGGACCTTAAATTTTATTTTTTTACTTGCATTATTAAGCGTTTTTTTAGGGTGGAAATTAAAACTTGATTAAAAAATATTTTTAAGAAAAATCCATTGATTTTTCTTAATTTTTATTTAAAAGTTGTACCACCATCAACGATGAAAGTATGTCCTGTTACCCAACTTGCCTTACTTGAACAAAGAAAAAGACATGCTCCAGCCAAATCTTCAGGCTGCCCCATGCGATTTAAAGGGCTCAAATTTATAGTAGCCTGTTTTACTTCTTCATAATTTGTAAAAGCTCTTAAAGCATCAGTTTCAATAGGCCCACCACTTACGACATTTACACGGATATTTTTTTCTCCAAGTTCAGTAGCCGCATATCTTGCCATAGCTTCTACAGCGGCTTTTGCTGTACCATGGCCTGAATAATTTTCTATATACACTAAATTTCCCGTAGATGAGATAGAAATAATGCTTCCACCCCCTACTTTTTCCATCCTTTTAGCTGCTTCTTGAGCTCCTACCACAAAAGCATTCACTGTGGCTGTAAAAATGTTATTAATTCCCTTTGGTTTTAACTTCATAAATTTAGCATAACCACCTACAACCGCACGTCCTGAAATGATAGCATTTGAGATGAAATAATCCACTCTATCAAAATCCGCATCAATTTTTTCAAAAAGTTCTTTATAAGTTTCAGGTTCTAAAATATTAAATTCATAAGCTCTAGCTTTGATTTTATAATTTTTCTCCAAATCTTGCACCATTTCATCAGCAATTTGTGCATTAGAATTATAAGTAAAAGCTATATTTGCACCCACTTTAGCAAATTCATAAACTATAGCCTTACCTATCCCACGAGTTCCACCGCTGATTACTAAAGTTTTTCCTTGAAATTCTATATTCATTAAAATCCTTTGATCTTATATTTTTTCATCACTTCTTCAATTTTAGCAAAATTTTCCTTACTTGGAGAACAAAGAGGAAGTCTAAACTCCAAACTTTCTATCAATCCGGCTATATACATAGCCGTTTTAATAGGAATAGGGTTACTTTCGCAAAATAAAATTTTATTGATATTATAAAGCTCATCATTGATTTTTTTAGCTTCTTTATAATTTTCATCTAAAGCAAATTGAGTTAAAGCGCTAATCATATCGGGTAATAAATTTGAAGTTACTGAAATCACTCCCTTTCCACCATTTGAAAGTATAGGATAATTGATCGCATCTTCTCCCGAAATAAGCATCATTCTAGGTTCGTGCGCAAGCAAATCCACGCACTTATCGATATTTCCACTCGCTTCTTTTACTCCATAAATATTTTCACAATCTCTAAAAAGCTTGATAATAGTATCTGTTGAAATTTCACAACCTGTTCTTCCTGGAACATTATATAAAAGCACAGGAATATCTACACTTTGCGCAATAGCCTTATAATGCTCATAAAGTCCTTGTTGTGTAGGTTTATTATAATATGGCGCCACACTTAAAATCCCATCGGCACCATGTTCTTTAGCAAATTTAGCCAAACCTACTGCCTCATGAGTTGCATTACTTCCCGCACCTGCTAAAACCTTAACCTTAGTTCCTTTGCAAGTCTCAACGGCTATCTCTATGCAAGTTCTATGTTCTTCATGGGTTAAAGTTGCACTTTCTCCTGTTGTTCCTACTGGAACTACTGCATCGATGCCATTTTCTATTTGTCTTTTAATCAATCTTGCATAACTTTGCTCATCAACTTTTCCATTTTTAAATGGTGTAATAAGGGCCGTCATTGCCCCAATAATAATATTTTTATCCATTTGAATCCTTTCTTAGAATTACCGTAGTTGAATTTTCTTGAATAAAATATTTTTTAGCACAAGAAATCAAATCTTTTAATTCCAAATTTTGTATATCTTTCTCATAATCTAACAAAGGATTGATATCTCCTCTTGCTAGATATGAACCATAAATATTTGCCACTGCACTAGCATTGTTAAGTGAGAAAATAAAATCACTTTTAACATTATTTTTTACTCTTTGCAAATCTTTTTGAGAAATTTTACCCATTTTAAGTTTATCAATGATTTTTAAAAGCTCTTTTTCTACTTTTTCTGCATTAACATTGGGGTTACAATTACAAATAAAAATAAATAAATTTTCATCTATACAATCATTAACATAAGCATAATAATCATTGATTAAATTTAATTTATCAATCAAAATTTCACTCATTAAAGAACTTTTCCCACTTCCTAAAAGCTCAGATAAAGCATTTAAAGCAGGTATATCTTTGTGTTTGAAATTTGGAATTTTATAAGCAAGGGCTAATAGTTCAGTATCTGAGTTTTTATGCAAATATATTCTTTTTGCTCCATCTTGCTTAGGCTCTTTTGTGTGAATTTTAGGTATAGTCTTAGTATTTTTAATCTTCTCAAAATGTTTTTTTGAAAGCTCAAAAACTTCTTTACTTTCTATATCGCCACTTACAAGCAAAATCGCATTTTTAGGTTGATAGTAAATGCTGTGAAATTCTTTAATATCCTCAATACTCCAATTTTCTATATCCTTAAAAAAACCTATAGGAGTCCAATGATAAGGATGATACATAAATGCGTGATTAAAAAGTCTAAAATAAAGATATCCCAAAGGGTTATTATCTGTTCTCCATCTACGCTCTTCTAAAACCACTGCTCTTTCAGGCTGAAACTCTTCATCTTTTAAATTTAAATTCGCCATAAGTTCTGCAAAAAGCTCTAAAGCTTTATCTAAATTTTTCTTCGCACATTTAATATAATAATGAGTATAGTCAAAACCTGTGCTTGCATTATCCACACCACCAAAACCCTTAACAATCTCATCAAATTCGCCAGCTTTTAAATTTTTAGTACTTTTAAAATTTAAATGTTCTAGCATATGAGCTATGCCACTTTTTCCCATGATCTCATTTCTTGAACCCACTTTATAAAAAATATCAACGCTAATCACATCGCTATTTTTATTTACAGGCAAAGCATAAACTTCAAGCTTGTTTTTTAATTGAATTTTTTCATAAGCAATCATTTTAAATTTACCCCAACAGCTTCGCTAATGTGTAAAAAACCATCTTTTCTTAAAAGCTCTATAAGATTTTGATTGATATTTTTTACCAAAGAAGGACCTTTAAAAATCAAAGCTGTATAAACTTGCACCAAATTAGCCCCATTTTTAATACGCTCATAAGCAATATCAGCACTATCAATCCCTCCACTTGCAATAAGTAAGGTTTTACCAAAAAGAATCTTAGCTACTTCTTTGAAAAAAATACCACTTTTTTCCGTAATCAGCCTTCCGCTAATACCACCAAAAGTACGATTATTATCTAACAAGCTATAATCAACACTGGTATTGGCTAATATAAACCCATCTGCACCTTTTTTAATGGCATTTTCACATAAATTTAAAGCATCATCTATTTTCATATCAGGAGCAATTTTTATCAAAATAGGCTTAGAAGTGATTTTTTTGGCTTCTTCAAGCAAGGTATTTAAAAAATCATCATTTTGCAACTCTCTTAAATTTTTAGTATTAGGAGATGAGATATTAACGATAAAATAATCACACAAATCCTTAAAATCTCTAAACAAAGTAAAATAATCCTCCAAGGCTTTGTCATTTGGAGTGATTTTATTTTTCCCTATATTTACCCCTAAAGGCAAAACAAAAGGATAAGTTTTTGCAAGCCTTAAAGCAATCTTTTCAGCACCTTCGTTGTTAAAACCCATAGCATTTTGTATACTTTCTTGTTTTACAAGTCTAAATAGGCGTGGCTTTTCATTGCCTTCTTGAGGTTTTGGAGTAAAAGTTCCCACTTCCAAAAAGCCAAATCCTAAAACACTCAAAGGTCTTATCATGGTAGCATTTTTATCAAAGCCTCCTGCTAAACCCACAGGATTATTAAAATCAAGTCCAAGTAAATTTTGCCTTAAACTCTCATCATCAACTATATATTTATGCGCTAAAAAACTTAAAGCTCCTGGAAAACTAGCGCTTAAAGTCCTTAAGCTATATTCAACCAAAGCGTGTGCATGCTCAGGGTTTAACTTAAAAAGTAAAGGTTTTATCATTTCATAAGCCATTTTTAATCCTTTTTGAAATTCTAACTAAAATTAACTAAAGCTAGGCTTTGTTTTTTCTTTGCTTTTAAATTTTTGATATAAAGAACAAGTTTGTAAAAGCTCTTCATCTTTACCTATTGCCAATACTTTACCCTTATCCAATACTACTATTTTATCTGCATTTTCTATAGTGCTTAAACGATGTGCAACCACTAAAATCAATCTGTCTTGTTTTAAATTTTCTATAGTTTTAACTATGGCTTTTTCACTTTCATTATCCAAAGCTGAAGTTGCTTCATCAAAAATAAGCACATCAGGATTTTTGTATAAAGCTCTAGCGATTGCTATTCTTTGTTTTTGCCCTCCACTTAAGTTCTTACCATGTTCTTTCACTTCAGCCCAAATCCCGCCCATTTCTTTAACAAATTCATAGGCATTGGCCAATTTTAAAGCTTGGACGACTTTTTCTTCTTCTAACTCTTCGCTATAAGCAATATTTGCAGCAAAGCTATCATTAAAAAGATAAATATTTTGCGTTACAAGTCCTATTTTAGCATGTAAGCTTTCTATAGTAAAAGTGCTAATATCTTCTTGATTGAGTAAAATTTTACCTTTTTGCTTTTCATAAAAATACATCAAAAGATTAATAATAGAAGATTTACCACCCCCACTTGTCCCTACAAGAGCAAGCATTTGCCCTTTAACAAAATCAAAATTTACGCCTTTTAAAACACTTTTATGCGGGTTTTCATAAGCAAATTCAACATTTTCAAAGCTAATTTTTTCAATGTTTTTTAATTCTTTGCTTCCACCTTTAATTTGAGGTTCTAAATCCAATAAATAAAAAGTTCTTTCACTTGCCGCAACAGCACCTTGAAGCTTTCCATATAAAGACGAAAGACGCTTTAAAGGAGTATATATCGCAAAAAGTGCTGAAACAAAACTGATAAAACTTCCCACACTCATAGAACCATTGATAACCTCTCTACCTCCTACAATAATCACCACAGCAACCCCAACAGAACCCATCATATCCATTAAAGGACTTGTAAGTGCATCAATACGTGCGGATTTTAGGTTTAATTTACATAAAGTATCATTATGCTTAGCAAATTTATCACTTTCTTTTTTTTCATTATCATTAGCTTTGATCAATTCAATATTTGAAAAAATTTCACCCAAATAAGAAAGTAAATCCGAATTTGTTTCTTGTATATTTCTTGCATATTTTTTAAGTTTTTTAGCAAACCATACCAAAGGAAAAATAGCTAAAGGCAAAATCACTAAAGCAAAAAAAGCCAAAGTAGGACTTTGATACAAGACTACCGCAAGCAGTCCTATAGCAGTTAAAAGCTCTCTAAAAAAATCAGGAATAATGTTTGATACTATACTTTGAAGTGCATTAATATCATTAGTACAACGACTTACAAGCTCTCCGCTTCTATAGCGTTTAAAAAAATCCATATCCAAGCGTAAAACATTTTTTAAAACCCTAGCACGCAATACTCTTAACATATCTGTTCCTATAAAAGAAACATAAAAACTTTGTAAATAAGTTCCAAGATTTTTAAAAAAATACATCAATACTAGCAAAAAAGGCACTATATAAAGTAAAGCTTCATTTTTTTCAACGAAAATATAATTTAAAATAGGCTCTAAAGCATAAAAACTTCCAGCAGTTCCTCCGCTTGCTAAAATCATACCAAAAATAGCTATAGCAAATTGCTTCCAATATCTTTTATAAAAGGGCTTAAAGCGTATTAAAACCTCTTTTAAATTCATCTCATTATGCATTTATTTTCTCCCAAATTGTTCCATTTGGAGTATCTAAAAGAGTGATTTTTTTACTATTTAATTGCTCTCTTATTGCATCAGCTGTGTTAAAATCTTTGTTTTTCTTAGCCTCAGTTCTTTCTAAAATTAACTTTTCAATTTCTTCTCGTTCTTCTTTGCTTACACCCCATTGAAAATATAAAGTTGTATCCATAAAACCAAAGCCAAAAATTTTAGCTAGCTCGCTTAAAGCTTCTTTGATATTTTGTTTTAAAATTTTATTTTTGTTTTCTTTATCCAACTCTAAATTTGCACTACTGATAAAATCATCCAAAAGAGCTAAGGCTTTAGAAATATTTAAATCATCATTTAAAATCTCTAAAATTTGCTTAGCAATTTCGCTTTTTATTTCAATATCATTTAAAACATCAAAATCAGAAATTTCACCTAAATCCAATCTTTTTTTAAGGCGATAAAATTTATCTAAACGTTTTTTAGCATTTTCCAAATCCGATAAAGAATAATTAAAATGAGATCTATAATGAGAACTCAAAAGATAAAATCTTAAAGCCTCGCCCATAAATTCTTTTAAAGCATCTTTTATAAAAAAACTATTATTTAAACTTTTACTCATTTTTTCGCCATCGATTTTTACAAAACCATTATGAAGCCAAATATTTGCTAATTTTCTCTTACATCCACAACGACATTGCGCAGCTTCATTTTCATGATGAGGAAAAAGCAAATCTATCCCTCCAGCATGTATATCAAGAGTATTTTCAAAAATAGAATCAATCATAGCAACACATTCAGTATGCCAACCTGGACGCCCTTTGCCAAATTCACTTTCGTAAAAATTTTCATCAAATTTCCAAAGCACAAAATCGCTTTCATTTCTTTTTTGCGCTTCATTACTTAGACGAGAGATATTTTCTTCTAAATTGCGATTTGATAGGCTTAAATATTTTTCATCTTTACTTGTATCAAAATAAATTCCATCTTCTAGAGTATAAACAAACCCATCCTTGGCAAGCTTTTTAATCAAATCAAGCATAGCTGTTATATAATGCGTTGCACGAGGCTTAAAATCGGGATCTAATATATTTAAAGCCCTCATATTCTCTTCATAACTTTTGATGTAAAATTCCGTAATTTCCTCTAAAGTTTGACCACTTTGAGCCATTTTTTTTAAGATTTTATCATCAATATCTGTGTAATTTCTAGCAAATTTTACCCTATTGCCCTGAGCAAGTAAAACCCTACGCAAAAGATCAAAGCAAACACTACTTCTTGCATGTCCTAAATGTGCATCATCATAAACCGTAGGTCCGCATAAGTAAATACTAATATCTTTTTTATCAAGTTTTATTTTCTCTTTTGTTACACTGTCTAACAATCTCATTAAAAAACTCCTTTAAAACTTGTAAAAATTCCTATAAAAAAACTTAAAATATAAGGTTTGATCAAAATAAGTAAGATTGTAAAAACAATCAAAGCAACTATAACCAATAAGCAAATTTTAATAGATATTAAAGCAAAAAATTTCTTAAAACCAAATTCTTTGATATTAGCTCCAAGCAAATAAAAAGCACTAATAGAGCTTGAAAGTGCTACTGCAATAACCTTTAAACTTTCATCTTTAATCAAAAATATAAAAGCCATAGAACATAAAGCACTGATAATTAAAGATTTTACCGCGATCCAAGCTGCTGTTTTTTGTTTAAATTTTGCATAAAGCCACAAAGAAAAAAGCTTTTGCAAACCAAAAGGTAAAAGCCCTATAAGATAAGCAATCAAAACATAAGCCGTAATCACACTATCTTCGTGAGTGAAATTTCCTCTTTCAAATAAAAGCTTTGAAATTTCCAAAGCAAACACAGAACCTACAATACTAGAAGCAATAAGCAAAATGCTTAAAAGCGCTAATGCTCTTTGCATAAATTTTAAGGCTAAATTTTCTTGACCACTTTTTAAATGTTTTAAAATTTTTGGAAAAGAAACTTGAGTTAGAGCGATAGCAAAAAGTGCAAGGGGGAGTTGGAAGACACGATTTGCATAATAAAGATAAGAAATACTCCCGCTCATTAAAAAACTAGCTATAGTTGTATCAAGCAATGAGCTAAATTGAGTCGCAGAAGAACCTAAAACTCCATGAAAAAAATTGCCATAAAAACCTTGTAATTTCGCCTTGGCTTTTTTAAATTTTATACTTAAAGCCATAGCACGGATTACAGGATTGTTTTTTAAAACAAGCAAATGTAAAATAAGCTGTGCCACCCCACTTAAAACCGTTGCATAAGAAAAATAATAAAGTGTATTTTGCGGTGCATTTTTATCCACAAAAAAAGCAGCTATAACAATACTTAAGTTGAATAATGCCCCAGAAAAAGAGGTAATGAAAAATTTTTGTCTATAATTTAAAATAGCTCCTAAAAAAGTAACTAAAAAAATAAAAAACAAATACCAAAAATTAATCGCTACCAAAGGAGCTGCTAAAGCTATAGTATCTGCGTTAAATCCAAAAGCAAAAAGCTTGGTAAAAAAAGAAGAGAAAAAACTTACCAAAAGACAAAATAAAAAAACTATAAGGCTAAATTGCATCATTACACTAACGCAAAAAGCTCCCTTTTTTTTCGCTTTTACAAAATTAGGCAAAAAGCTTTGTCCAAAAGCCCCTTCTGCAAAAATTCTTCTAAAAAAAGCAGGCATTTTTAAAGCCACAAAAAAAATATCACTATAAAGCCCTGCTCCTAAAAAAAGCGCTATTAAAACATCTCTAGCAAGCCCTAAAATTCTTGAAAATAAAATTCCTAAAGCATTGATAATAAAATTTTTAAATACTAAACTCTTCATTAAATTTTTCATAGATTTCAAAATATAAAGAGAACTATTTTAACTAAAATTGATTAAAAATTGACTATAATTACATTCTTAATTTTTTACAAGGGGAAAGTTTTGACTTTGGATGAAAAAATTATTGCCTATACAGAAAATCCAGCTCGAGAGCTTTTAAGTGTAGCTTCACGAACAAACCTTAACTTAAATGAGCTTGATTTTAATTTATTGGCATTTTCTACACAATATCGTTTTGGAGATTTAGAATTGGAAAAAATCTCTGAAAAAGAATTAACTCTTTTTGATAAAGATGAAATTTTTTTAAAAAATGATCTTCAAATCAAGCAAGAATACAAAATAGAAATTTTCCATGGTATAAACCAAAGCAAAGCATCTCAAGCAGTCAAACTAGTTGCGAATAAAAATTTAACCAAAATAGTTGCTCAAATTGATTTTGCAAATTTAGACTTTCATGAAAAACTAGCACTAGAACTTTTGCAAAATATTTATAAAAAGATGTTGAAACTTAAATTTTTGATAGGTATCCGCATTTTTGATTTTAAGAAAAATTTAATGTCTTTTTGCAACCAACATAAAAATACCCATTTAAATAAAACTATACAAATCACCGTTGCACAAGGTATTGATCCTATAGAAAGTCAAGACGAATCTCTGATCTTAACTTATAAAGAAAAAACCAAAAACTATACTATCGATGAAAAACGCTCAGGTATTATTGCTGTTGATGAAAATGAAGTTGTTTTAAAACACACCAAATTTAAACAAGGTAAAGAAGGAAAAGACTTAAATTTACACACCTTAAAAGTTTTAGCCGCAAATGAAAATAAAGTTAAATTTTCTTGTTCTTCGGCTTTTAAACAAGTAGAGCAAGATGGATACACAGAATATATAGCCTTAAAAAAAGGTTATGTAGTACAAGATGGTGAAAATTTTGATATCGCCAATGAACTAGATTTTAATGGGGTAGATTTTAAAAATATAGGGATTATAAGAGCTGGACTAGACAAAAATGTCAAAATCAATATAAAATTTCTTTCAGAAGTAAAAGATGCTGTAAATTCTGGCGTTGGGATAGAATGTGAAGAATTAAATGTAGTCGGAAGCATAGGAAGCAACACTCAACTTAATGCCACTAAAATGAAAATTGAAGGCACTACACACTCTAAAGCCAAAATTCAAGCCAAACAAGCCTATATAAAAACTCATAGAGGATTTGCAGAAGCCGAAATTTTAAATATAGATTTGCTCGAAGGGGGAACAATCAAAGCCAAAGAAGTGAGAATTAAAAAAAGTTTAGGTGGAAATATACAAGCTGATAAAATCTATATAGAAAATTTAGAAAGTAATAATTCTTGTGTGTTTTTTGAAAACACTACAATAGAACGCATCAACGGGGATAACAATAAATTTCATGCCAAAATTAAAACTCTTGATAAAAATTATGATGAAGAATTTGCGATTTTAGGAGAGCAAATTTCTAAGTTAAATCATAAAATAAATAAAATAAGACAATATATTTTATCAAGCAAAAATGGAATTTTAAGCGTTGAAAAAAAGATAGCAGAACTTAAAAATCAAGGTCAAAATGTTCCTGTACAATACGAAAAAGCTCTAAAAGATTTCTCTTTACAAAATCTTGAATTAAATAAACTACAAAATGAAGAAAAAGAACTTCTTGAACGCAAAAAATCTTTACAATTAGAATTAATCAATTTACAAAAAATGCTTTTTGAAGCAACTTTTATAAATAAAAGTGGCAAATGGACTGATATGAATGAGATCAAATTTTCACTTCTAGAGCCTAAAGAAGATATTTTTTACTCTTCATTTGTTAATGAAAGTGCTAAATTTATAGGTATTAAAAAAGTCATACAAAACAACCAAGAAAGTATAGAAATACATAAAAAATTAGATTATGAAGAAAAGGATATAGCATGGTTGTCGGCATCGAAGGAATAATCACAAAAAAAGAACCTGCTTTTATCATTGTTAAATGCGCTAGTGGTTTAAGCTATGGGATATTTATTTCGCTTTTTTGTTCTGCTAAAATTCAAACTCAAGAAAAGCATGAGTTTTTTATCACTCAAATCATCAAAGAAGATTCTAATAAATTTTATGGCTTCTTGGATAAAGATGAACAAAAAATGTTCGAAATGCTTTTAAAAGTCAATGGAGTGGGTGCAAATACTGCTATGGCGGTATGCTCTAGTCTTGATGTAAATTCTTTTTACAAGGCGTTAAGTTTGGGCGATGAAAGTGTGCTTAAAAAAGTACCTGGCATAGGTCCAAAAAGTGCAAAACGCATTATAGTAGAACTTTCTGACACAAAAACCAAACTTGAAAGTGTAAGCGATGATAAAAGCGAAGCCTTAGCCGCACTTCTTACTCTAGGCTTTAAACAAGAAAAAATCATAAGTGTTTTAGCAAGTGCTCAAGCAACAGGCACAAGCGAACTCATCAAAGAAGCTCTTAAAAAACTAGGATAAAGGAATAAAATGAAATTTGCAATACTTTTTGGCGGAAATTCTTATGAACATGAGATCAGTATAGTAAGTGCTGTAGTGCTTAAAAAAGTTATCAATCAAAATTTAGAATTTATTTTTTGCGATGAAGAAAGAAGATTTTATCATATTCCAAGTGAAAAAATGAATTCTAAAACTTTTAGCACTAAAGCTTATAAAAAAGAAAAAGAACTCTTCATCAAACAAGGAGGTTTTTTTAGCAAAGGTTTTTTAAAAGAAAATAAACTAGAGTGCGAATGCGTGATCAATCTTATCCATGGTAGAGATGGAGAAGATGGAAAAATTGCGGCTTTATTTGAGTTTTATTCTATTAAATTTATAGGACCTAGGCTTGAAGCTAGTGTATTATCTTTTAACAAAGAACTTACCAAACTTTATGCCAAAAGCGTTGGAGTAAAAACACTTGATTATACCATGCTAAGAAAAAATCAAAACTCTAAAGAAAAGCTTAGTTTTCCTTGCATTATCAAACCTGCAAGACTTGGAAGTAGTATAGGTATTAGCATAGTAAAAGATGAAAAAGATTTAGAATACGCCAAAGATGTAGGTTTTGAATTTGATAATGATCTTGTAGTAGAAGAATTTAAAAACAATATCAAAGAATACAATCTTGCAGGATGTATGATCAATGATGGGTTTGTTTTTTCCATCATAGAAGAGCCAAAGAAAAAAGAATTTTTAGACTTTGAACAAAAATATCTTAGCTTTTCAGGACGCAATGAGCTTATAGAAGCGGATTTAAGCGAAGAATTAAAAGAAAAACTCAAAAATAGCTTTAAAAAGATTTACAATCCTTTGTTTAAAGGTGCTTTAATACGCTGCGATTTTTTTATACTGGATAATGAAGTATATTTAAATGAAATCAACCCAAATCCTGGTTCTTTGGCTAATTATCTTTTTAAAGATTTTAATACCACTTTAAACGCTTTAGCTGATCAAATTTCACTTGAAAAAATGATAAAAATCAACTACAACTTCCTTCACTCCATCAACGGACAAAAAGGAAAATTATAAGCTTTTAAGTCAAAATACGCTAAATTATACATAAAATTTAGCGTATTTTAGGAAGAAAAATGCTCTCTTTTAAACAAGATGAAATTTACACTGCCACCGAGGTGGTAAGAAATTTTAGCCCCATTATGGAAAAACTCAAAAAAAGCGAAAGTGGAAAAATAGTTATTTTAAAAAATAACAAATTTGAAGCTGTAATGCTTAGTATGAAAGAATTTGAACGCTTACAAAATGCCATGCAACTTTTAGAAAATATCTACAAAAATCAAAAGGCTTAAAATGGCTCAAACTCAACTTTCTTATAAAAACAAAACTTATCAAATTTCTTATGAAATTTTAGGCGATCTTTCCTTACCACAAATACTTATCTTACACGGCTGGGGAGCCAATAAAGAACTTATGAAGCAAAGTTTTTGTCCTTTTTTAAAAGATTTTTGTCAAATTTATATGGATTTAGCAGGTTTTGGAAATTCAAGTGTGGAAGAAATTTTAAACACTCAAGATTATGCCAATATCACAGAACTTTTTTTAAAACAAAAAAAACTCAATGTCTGTTTTTTCATGGGGCATTCTTTTGGTGGAAAAGTAAGCACCCTACTCGCAAAAGAAAAAGACACCCTAATCTTACTTTCAAGTGCGGGAATTTTGGCTAAAAAATCCCTAAAAGTGCGTTTTAAAATCCGTATTTTTAAAATTTTAAAACTCTTTGGTTTGGGGAAATTTTATCGCTATTTTGCTAGTAAAGATGGAGCAAATCTTAGTCCTATGATGTATGAAACCTTTAAAAAGGTTGTTGATGAGGATTTTAGTGAAATTTTTGCCAAGCAAAAGGCTAAAAGTTTGATTTTTTGGGGAAAAAGCGATGAAGCTACGCCTTTATATTGTGGCGAGAAAATGCATCAATTTTTAAAAAATAGCACTTTTTATCCTTTAGAGGGGGATCATTTTTTCTTTTTAAAACATTCTGCTTTCATAGCTCAAAAAATTAAGGAAATTTAAATGCTTATCAATACTCTTTATTTTATCAATTCTTTATTTTTTAATTTTTGTATAGCTTTTTATCTTATGAGTGCTTTACAATGGTATTCTTATAAATTTAAGCGCGTGTTTTTTCATTATCATAAACCTTTGTGGCATTTGTATTTTTTATTTATTCCTTATTTTTTATTCTTAGCTTTTCCTTTATACTCTTTGGCATATTTTGCATTGATCCATACTTCGATTTTGTACTTTTGGAACAAAGGTATAGATAAAAAGCTTGTTTTTACAAGCAAGGTCAAATGGTTTTTTGTTTTTGTTTTTGTTTATAATGCTATTTTTGCTATCCTTGCTTTGCGTTTTTCTTTTCTTTTTAATCTTTTTAGTCTTCCTTTTGCTTTATTGAGTCTTAAAATTTATGAGTTTTTTACAAATTTATATTATAAAAAACAAGCCAAAGCCAAACTAAGAGCCAATGAAAATTTAAAAATCATACTCATTACCGCAAGTTTTGGAAAAACAAGTATTAAAAATTTTCTATACGAACTTTTAAAAGATAACTTTAAAAGCTACAAAACACCACGCTCTGTCAATACCTTGCTAGGTATAATTGCTGATATCAATACCAATTTAAGCCAAGATACTCAAATTTACATAGCTGAAGCAGGTGCTAGACTTAAAGGCGATATTGATGAAATCACTCGTTTTTTACAACCTCACATCAGCATAGTAGGAGAGATAGGCAATGCACATTTAGAGTATTTTAAAAGTGTTGAAAATATCCGCTCAACCAAACTTGAAGCCTTAAATTCCAAAAGATTAGAAAAGGCTTTTTTACACTCTAGCACCCAAAAAGAAGAAGATAAACTCATCAGCCTTTATGATGATAAATTAAATCTTATTCATTCAAGTCTTGAAGGTTTAGAATTTAAAGTCGATATAGAAAATAAATCCTATGATTTTAAAAGTCAAATTTTAGGGGATTTTAACGCGCAAAATCTTTGTGTTTGTATACTTTGTGCTCATTATCTTGGTATAAAACTAGAAAAAATTCAAAAGCAAGTTTTAAATATAAACTCCGTAGAACATCGCTTGCAAGTGCTTTCAAGAGAGCCTAAATTTATCATAGATGATGGTTTTAATGGAAATTTTAAAGGTATGAGCACAAGCTATGAACTTTGTAAAAGCTATAAAGGACGCAAAGTTTTAGTAAGTCCTGGTATAGTAGAAGTAAGCGAAGAAGAAAATATAAAACTTGCTAAAATCATCAATGAGTGTTTTGATCTTGCTATCATTAGCGCACAAATCAATGCTGAAATTTTCAAAAAAGAGTTAAAAATAAAAACCATTATACTTAAAGAAAAAAGCCAGCTAGTTCAAACTCTAGCTAAAGAAACAAAAAACGGAGATTTAATACTCTTTTCAAACGATGCGCCTAGTTTTATGTGATTCGTATAAGTATTTGCAAATGTCATCATTTTCAATTTGACTTCGTGCAAATACTTCCTAAACCCTAGTTTGTCCTATAAGATTATTTAATCTATCCATTATAGATCCAACATAAGAATTTATACTTTCACTACTTGCTTTCCAGCCATTAGCTTTTGCTTGATTAAACTGATTATCAAACCAAGCTCCACCATAACCTATGCTTGTATTTTGCCATTTAACCCCTTTTTCCATTGCATAAATACCTGCATCAAGCCAACCATCTTGTGCATAGCCTTTTAATAAACTTGCAAAATCAACTTTACCTGTCATAATGTCATCGAAATCTACATTAGAGTATTTTGGAATACTTTGTTTGGCAACATTAAGATTATAATTCATTGCTTGCGGTGCAATAGTTGTATTTTTTCCTGCAACCATATAACCACCTTCTGATTTTAAAAAGCTCATAAACAAAGCTTCTTTAGAATAACTTCCATCTTCATTTTGTGGATAAACTGACATATCAGGATTAAATCCACCTTCCATTAAAGCTCCTTGTGATAAACTTTGAGTTGATATATTTAATTTTTGCGGATAAAAATCAATACCCATCATTCCCATTTGTATTGCTTGAGCTTCATGAAATTCATCATCTGTTTTAAAAACATTAGTTACTTTTGTGTTAGAATGATTAACTAGTCCTAATGCATTATAAGGATTGGATTGATCTGAAAAATCTAAACCTTTATAGCCAACAGAAATATAACCCTTGGGCATAGAATTTATATCCGCTTCAGTGAAACTTGTTTTATTGGTATCGTTAAAAGTATGATTAACAATTTGATTAAATTGATTATAGTATTGTTTTATGGTATCAGCCATATCGATATTGGTAAAATAGCGAGAAATTCCTAGCTGTTCTTTTATGTCTTGATATTGTGCTTCATTAAAGTTATATATCTCATCCAAAGTAGATTTATGTATCTTAAAATCTTCAGGAAGTCCTGCAGCTTTGTTAAAATCACTTCCCATATAGCCATCTTTATCTACACTATAACCATAGGCTGTATTAGTAGAAGTATTACTTATATCTGCTTGTTTGTATTTTAGAGTATAAATAGAGTTTTTAAATTCACTTGATATATCATAATTAGGAGAACTTGTCTTACTACTTATACTAAAATTAGTATTATTGCTAGTATTTGTTGTATTAGTAGAATTTAATACTTCACTTCTTGCTAGAGTTTGTGAATTTGCATTTTGAATTTCATTTAACTTACTAGCATTTTGTTTTAAAAAAGCATTAGCAAAACTTATTTTAGAATTTTCTTTACTTTCTTTATTAGCTTTTGCTTGTGAAAGTATAGAACCATAGTTTGAGTTATCATTGATGCTAAAGATACTCATATTAATTCCTTGATTTAGATTTTTCTGCCTTCAACCTAAATATATTAAAATAATATAAGCAAGATCTGTTCCGTTTTGGGGTG
>NZ_MJXI01000041.1:0-1186 GCF_001762705.1 Campylobacter sp. BCW_6460
ACCTTCATTTTTAATACCACTTGTAATAGTCGCATCAGAATCATTTTTTAAACTTAAATTATTATTACTTCTATTGAAGATATTACCATAAATAATTCCATTGTCAGTATTTAAAATACCACTTCCTTTTGCAGAAGCAATAAGACCTTCATTTTCAATAGTGATTCCGTATTCTTGTTTTTCTTGTCCTTCTTTTCCAATGGTTCCAGTATTTATAATACCCCCATTACCACCTTGGATAGTTCCAGATACATTGATGCTAGTATTTACTTGCTTACCACCGCCTATATAAATACCTGCATTACCACCTTCTAATCTACCCCCTTCTTTAACTTCAATACCTTCACCCTCAATACCATTTTTACTTCCATCTATATGGATTGCATCATTGCCTGCTTTAATAACACCACCTTCTTCTATAGTGATTTTACCAATATTAACGGGCTTTTTATTTGTATCAAATGCATAAAAAGTTATACCATTGTTGCCTGCTTCTATAGTTCCTTTATTTGTAAGGGTTTCTATCTTGTTGCCATCACCTATGAAGATAGCATTGCCGTTTTGATTTTTGATTAGACCTGTGTTTTCAAAATTTTTAATAGTGGAGCTTGAAGTTCTCCAACTTTGAATGAATACTGCTCCTGATAATTGTTTGGCTCCAGATGTTCCTTCTATAGTACCAGTGTTTTTAAAATTATCTATAGTAGTACTTGATATATTTATACCTACTCTTCCTGAAAGAATACCTGAGTTATCAAAATTTGTTATAGTAGAACCAGAAAGATTTACCCCAGAGCTAGCAAACATAGCCCCATTAGGTCCTCCTGGATCTTTTCTTCCATCGCCTTTTAAGGTTCCGCTATTGATAAATGTTTGGATTGTAGAATAGCCAATATATATTGCTTGCGTATCCCAGTTATTTACATCTTGATTGCTGGTTTGAATAGTGCCACTATTATTAAGAGTTTGTACACTTGAATTATCTATGCTTATACCTCTATGTCCCTCGCTTTTAATGTTTCCATTATTGGTAATGGTTTTAACATCAGTATGATTAAATCGAACAGCTTCTTTATTTGTTGAAGTTGTTATAACTCCAGTATTGTTAAAATTATTAATCGTGGATTTATTATTAGCACCGCCTTCGAAAAAAACTCCTTTATCGCTTGAAGCTATAGTTCCACTG
>NZ_MJXI01000041.1:1236-1825 GCF_001762705.1 Campylobacter sp. BCW_6460
GTGAGAATTCCTGAGTTTTTATTTCCCCAAACTCCCATATAAATTTGACCATTAACTTGACCTATATTTTCAAAGGTATTGACAGTGATGGTTCCTGTGAGGTTATCTTGGCTATTTTGTATGGCTACTTTACCATTGATGGTTCCATTATTGGTAAGATTTGCAAGAGTAAGAGTATTGCCATTGTTAGTAGAAGCATAAATAATATTACCAGTATTACCTATACTACCTAAAGTTCCACCTGATTGAATTATTATGGTATGTGGACCTTGATCGGAAATGTTGATTGTGCTAGTTTCTGAACCACTTACAGTCGTATTAGTATTCTGATAAACACTTGCTGATCTAGCTTTAGTATTTTTATTTGCTTCATCATAAGTTTTTATTTCAGGAGCAAGTGTAGCATTAGCACAACTCGCTAAGAAAGAAATAGTAGCTAAAGATAAAACTATCTTTTTAGAATTTAAACAGGGTTCTTTACCCTCTCCTATAGGTGTTTTAGTTAATGTGATATTTTTCATAAGAATTTCCTCCCTTTATAATTTGTTCTATATATTATATTTTTTAAAAATAATATAAAATACAAAAT
>NZ_MJXI01000041.1:1875-105430 GCF_001762705.1 Campylobacter sp. BCW_6460
TACAAAATAAAACGACAGAATATTAAAATAGTTATACTTAAAATATTATTAAATACTTATTATAATAAAACTATATGGTTTGAATTTATGTTTTATTTAAAGTTAGATTAAGAGTAAATTTTTTAGACTTTTATTGTTTTCTGTGTTTAGATTATAATCACTTCATTTTCTAAGTTTATGCCAAATTCTTCAAAGACTTTTTTTCTGGCTAATTTGATAAGAAAAAACGCATCTTCAAAACTTGCATTTCTTTTATTGATTAAAAAATTTGCGTGTTTATCGCTTAACATAGCATCTCCTTTGCTAAATCCTTTAAGTCCTACAGCTTCGATTAAACGTCCTGCAAAGTCGTTTTTTGGATTTTTAAAGATAGAGCCAAAGCTTGCTCCACTAGGTTGGTTGTTCCTTGCATTTTTTAAAGCTTTATCTTTAAGGGTATCAAAGCCAAAGTTTAGTTTAAATTCAGCCCAAAAAAAAGGCATATTTAAAGGACAAAAACGATAATCAAAATTTATATTTTCTCTTAAAATTTCGCCTTGAAAAGTAGCAATTTTGATTAAATTTTGACTAATACACTCTCCTTTAAGTCCTGCATTCATTTTCAAAAGCCCGCCAAGTGTACCAGGAATTTTGCTTAAATACTCAAAACCCTTAAGATTATTTTCTTTGGCAAAGCGATATATTTTGCTTGATTTTGTTTTGCAGCCTATGCGAAGATGGGTGAAATCTTTATTTTGATCTAAAATTTGTATAAAATCAAAACTATCTCCTAAAATTCCTATATTTTTAGGTTTAGGGCTGACTAAAAGGTTATTTGCGCCGCCTATTAAAAAACCATCAAAATCACAAATTTGATCCAAAACTAAAACTTCAAATTTATTTCCTATACGCACAGAAGAGTATTTTTTAAAATCAATGATCATTTGATAAAAGTTGGAATTTGATTTAGTATGTTTTCGGTAAAGTCAATCATAGTTGTAGTCATCCAAGGCATTAAAAAGATTAAAATAACTACAACCAGGATGATTTTAGGAACAAAAGAAAGTGTCATTTCGTTAATCTGTGTAGTTGCTTGAAAAATACTGATTACAAGCCCTGCAATAAGCCCTGCTAAAAGCATAGGCAAGGAAAGTAAAAGTGTGATTTTAAAGGTTTGCACTCCAAGAGCAACCAAGGTACTTTCATCCATTTTTATCCTTTTTAAGAATTTCTAGCTTCTTCGTATTCGCTAGGGATAAGATAATCATTTACATGTATGATTTTATCATAAAATTTATAATCATATCCTAGTTTAAAAAGCGTATCTACAGCTAAAAGTTGAGTTTGATTCATGCTAATAGAGTTTTTATTGGCATATAGATTAAGATAAGTATCCAGTTTTTCTTCATCAACACGGATAAGTTTTCTTTCCATAAGCATAGGGGTTAAAATTTTACGATTTGCATCGGCGATTTTTACAGCATTGGTTAAATCCTTTTCGATTTTAATCGCATCGCTTAAAGGCAAAGAGCGACGCAAAGCCATTCCACCTAAAGGCAAAGGTAAATTTTCTTTAGCAAATTCAAGCCATATATCCCAAAGTTCTGCTTCCACGCAAAGACTTTGATCAAATTCTAAAATGCTTTCATGGATCAAAACTCCTGCATCTACTTCACCACTTAAAACTGCATTTTCAATGTCTAAAAAATTCTTATAAATAATTCTAGCTTCAGGGTATTTCATACGAAAAATCAAAGCATTGGTGGTATTTGCTCCACTCAAAGCGACTTTAAAATTTCTTTTTAAATGCGTGTCTTTTTTCTTGATGAGTTTTGGCCCATAACCTTCGCCAAAACTCACTGCTGTGCGTAAAAGCGCATACTCAGAAGCAATTAAAGGATAAAGCCCAAAAGAAATAGCCGTAGCATCAAATTCATTTTTCAAAGCAAATTCATTTAAAGTTTGTATATCTAAAGCTGTATTTTCATAAGCAAAATCATTCCCCATCCACCCAAATTTAATAGCCATATACATAAAAATATCATCAGCATCAGGAGAATGTGCAATAGTAATTTTTTTCATCTATGCTTCCTTTAAATCTTTGCTTTAATTCTAGCAAAATAAACCATTATTTAATTTTATTTTGTTAAAATTCTAACTAAAAATTTAGAAATTTCAAGGAAAGTTATGGATGATAATAAAAGAAAATCCCTAGATGCTGCCCTAAAAAGTTTAGATAAAACCTTTGGAAAAGGCACTATCTTAAGACTAGGGGATAAAGAAGTCGAGCAAATCGATAGCATAGGTACAGGTTCAGTTGGGCTTGATCTTGCTTTAGGTATAGGCGGTGTTCCAAAAGGAAGAATCATAGAAATTTATGGGCCTGAAAGTTCAGGTAAAACCACTCTAACTTTACACATTATCGCAGAATGCCAAAAAGCAGGTGGAGTTTGTGCTTTTATCGATGCAGAACATGCGCTTGATGTAAAATATGCTAAAAATTTAGGTGTAAATACAGATGATTTGTATGTTTCTCAGCCTGATTTTGGAGAGCAAGCCTTAGAAATTGTAGAAACTATAGCAAGAAGTGGTGCAGTAGATCTTATCGTAGTAGATAGTGTTGCAGCACTTACCCCAAAAGCAGAAATTGAAGGCGATATGGGCGATCAACATGTAGGACTTCAAGCAAGACTTATGTCTCAAGCTCTAAGAAAACTTACAGGTATAGTTCATAAAATGAATACCACAGTAATTTTCATCAACCAAATTCGTATGAAAATCGGTGCTATGGGTTATGGTACTCCTGAAACCACAACAGGTGGAAATGCGTTAAAATTTTATGCTTCTGTGCGTTTAGATGTTAGAAAAGTAGCAACCTTAAAACAAAACGAAGAACCTATAGGAAATCGTGTAAAAGTAAAAGTAGTTAAAAATAAAGTTGCTCCTCCATTCAGACAAGCTGAATTTGATGTGATGTTTGGAGAGGGTTTAAGCCGTGAAGGTGAGTTGATTGATTACGGTGTAAAACTTGATATTGTAGATAAAAGTGGTGCGTGGTTCTCTTATAAAGATAAAAAACTTGGACAAGGTAGAGAAAACTCAAAAGCTTTCTTAAAAGAAAACCCTGAAATTGCAGATGAAATCACAAAAGCGATTCAAAATTCTATGGGAATAGAAGGTATGTTCAGCGGTAGCGAAGATGACGAAGGAGAAGAATAATGTTAGTAATTGAAGATGTTAGAGCCTATGAAGTTCTTGATAGTAGAGGAAACCCAACCGTAAAAGCTGAAGTTACGCTAAGCGATGGAAGTGTAGGTGCGGCCATAGTTCCAAGTGGTGCAAGTACAGGTTCAAAAGAGGCTTTAGAATTGCGTGATAATGATGAAAGATTTGGCGGAAAAGGCGTTTTAAAAGCTGTTGTAAATGTCAATGAAACCATTGCAGATGAAATTTTAGGGCTAGATGCTTTTAATCAAACTCAACTTGATGATACTTTGCGTGAGCTTGATGGAACAAATAATTACTCAAATTTAGGCGCAAATGCGACTTTAGGCGTGTCTATGGCAACAGCTCGTGCAGCTGCGGCTGCTTTGGGAATGCCTTTGTATCGCTACTTAGGTGGTGCAAATGCAAGCATTTTGCCTGTACCAATGTGTAATATCATAAATGGCGGTGCTCATGCAAACAACAATGTAGATTTTCAAGAATTTATGATCATGCCTTTTGGTTTTACTAGTTTTAAAGAAGCTTTGCGTTCAGTTTGTGAAATTTATGCGATATTAAAAAAAGAACTCGCAAATTCTGGACATTCTACGGCTTTAGGTGATGAAGGCGGTTTTGCTCCAAATTTAGCTAACAACACAGAACCTATCGATCTTTTAATGACTTGTATCAAAAAAGCAGGTTATGAAAATCGTGTAAAAATCGCTCTTGATGTAGCAAGTACAGAATTTTTCAAAGATGGTAAATACCACATGGAAGGCAAGGCTTTTTCAAGCGAGGATTTGATCGAACGCTATGTAGAACTTTGTGCAAAATATCCAATTTGCAGTATCGAAGATGGCTTAGCTGAAAATGACTTTGAAGGTTGGATCAAGCTTACTGAAAAATTGGGCAATAAAATTCAGCTTGTGGGTGATGATTTATTTGTAACCAATGAAGATATTTTAAGAGAAGGCATCATCAAAAAAATGGCAAATGCTGTACTTATCAAGCCAAATCAAATCGGAACTATTACCCAAACTATGAGAACTGTGCGTTTAGCGCAAAGAAATAACTATAAATGTGTGATGAGTCATAGAAGCGGCGAAAGTGAAGATGCTTTTATAGCAGATTTTGCCGTAGCTTTAAATACAGGACAAATCAAAACAGGAGCTCTAGCAAGAGGCGAAAGAACCGCAAAATACAATCGCTTGCTTGAAATTGAACTTGAAAGCGATGAATACTTAGGAGAAAAGCTCTGAGCGATTTACTTAAAGAATACGATGAAAGCACAAGAAAAAAAAGTTTTTATACCCATGTTATAAAAATGATTTTTTGGGCTTTTCTTGTTGTAATTGGAGCGATTTATTTTGGCAATATGTTTTTTGGGCAGTATTCTTTGGATACTTTATTAAGCTTAGAAAATACCAAAGAAGAGCTTAATAAAAAGATTATTTTACTTAAAGAACAAAACGCTAAAGCACAAAAAGATTATTTTGAATTAAAAGGATTATATCCAAATGAAAACTAGAATTTTAGCAATATTTTTTATTTTTACCTCTCTTTTATATTCTGATGAAAATCCTTTCAAGGCAGATCAAAATATAACCTTGGTTGCTCCACCTGAATTTCAAAAAGAGGAAGTTAAATTTAATTCTAGTGCAAGAATTTTAAAAAGCATCACTTTTAATTATATCAATTTAGACGGAAGTGAAGATAAGATTGATTTAGATGTTAATAAAAGTATTGATTGGCACGATACTTATACTATATCAAGATTTAAAAGCCCTGATCCTTCAAAAGTACTCGATGTTTCAGTTACTATACCTGAAAAAAATAGCTCTAAACAAGAATCAAACTCAACAGCCAATGTTGAAATACCTTTACAGGTTGCAAAGATTTATGATTTTATTTCTTACGCGGTTTATAAAAACAAAATAAAACTTAACACTAGTGATGAAATGATCACAGATTTTTCAGTAGGAAATCCAAGCAAAATCGTTATAGATTTTAGATCTAACTTGATTAGTCCTACAAAAAACATACGCCTTAGCAATTCTATTTTTAAACGCATAGACTTTGGATCTCACAAAGGATATTATCGACTTGTAATATATCTTGATGGAACTTATAATTATAATATTCAAAAAGATGCAACTGGATATATGATTAATCTGCTTTGATGAGATTTATTTTTTTAATATGTTGTGCTTGTTTAGTTTTTGCTAATGAAATTTTACTTCTTAGCAAATTCGATAAGCAAGATTTTAACTCTAAAGATTTTAATGCTTACTTGATGAGCGAAAAATTTGATGGAGTACGTGGAATTTGGGATGGAAAATATCTAAAAACTCGCCAAAATTATAAAATAAAAACTCCTGACTTTTTTACAAAAAATTTCCCTCCTTTTGCTATTGATGGTGAGCTTTGGATAGCAAGAAATAAATTTGATGAAATTTCAGCTTTAATTCGTAGCGGAGATAGCAATTTGACCTTATGGAAGGAAGTAACTTATAATATTTTTGATGTACCAAATGCTTGTGAAGAATTTCAAATTTCTACTTGCACCCTTAAAAATCGTTTGGCTGTTTTAGAAGAGTATTTGCAAAAATATCCTAGTGCCTATATAAAAATTATTCCTCAAATTCCAGTTGAAAATCAAAATAATTTAAATCAATTTTACGAAAGCATTATAAAAAATCAAGGTGAAGGTATTGTCATACGCAAAAATTTAAGTCCTTATGAAAAAGGCAGAAGTAAAAATGCTATGAAATTAAAACCCTATGATGATGCAGAGTGTGAGTTAGTAGGATTTCGCAAGGGCAAGGGTAAATTTGAAAATCAAGTAGGTGCCTTACTTTGTAAAATGCCTAATGGACAAATCATTAAAATAGGCAGTGGTTTAAAAGATGAAGATAGAAAAAATCCTCCAAAAATTGGTAGTATTGTGACTTATAAATTTAATGGATTAACCAAAAATTCCTTACCTCGCTTTCCGGTGTTTTTAAGAATAAGAGATGAAAATCCTTGACTTTAAAATTATTTTGTGATAAAATATTTCCTTTTATTTATTCGGGGTGTAGCGCAGTCTGGTTAGCGCACTTGGTTTGGGACCAAGGGGCCGAAGGTTCGAATCCTTTCACCCCGACCATTTTTTATAAATTTATACAAAATGGTGAGTGTAGCTCAGTCGGTTAGAGCATCAGATTGTGGTCCTGAGGGTCGTGGGTTCAATTCCCATCACTCACCCCACTAAGCGCTCGTAGCTCAACTGGATAGAGCAACAGACTTCGGATCTGTAGGTTATGGGTTCGATTCCTATCGGGCGCACCACCAAGATTTTATATGCGTTCATAGCTCAGCTGGATAGAGCAACGGCCTTCTAAGCCGTAGGTCAGAGGTTCGAATCCTCTTGGGCGTACCACTTTAGCGGATGTGGTGAAATTGGCAGACACGCCAGACTTAGGATCTGGTGCAGCAATGCGTGAAGGTTCAAGTCCTTTCATCCGCACCACTTACTTTTATCATTTTCAAACAAGAGTTGATTTCTCATAAATTTTTATTTCATTTTAAAATTTCTTATGATTGTTAGATAAAATGCAAATTTAATTTAGATAAATTTAAAAATTATCTTGCAAAAGATTTGAAAAATAATTAAAATATACAAAATTCAATTCAAGGAGATAAAATGAAAAAATTAGGTTTAGCGTTAGCAGCTTTAGTTGCTTTAAATGTGTCAGCATTTGCAGATTTGATAGTTATCAATAAAAAAGATTTAGTTCCAGTTTCAGCAAGTGAAATGCAAAACAAATATTTCCAAGAGAGCATCAAACCAATTATAGGTCAGCCACTTTTTAAAAAGGCAACTTTTTATGAAGCAGATATTGTTGCAAAAGTTGATCCAAAAGAATATAATTCAACTCAAGCTATAATACAAAAAGAATATTCAGATAAAAGCAAATATGTTTATTATAAGACAGTTCTTATATTAACTAGTGATGGTAAAAGAGCTAAGCTCTCTACTCTTTCTTGCGAAATTGCAAGTTTTGATAAGAAGGGGTATTTATGTGGAGGAACAAGCGATCATAATTATTCTATTAAGTAAATATTGCAAATAAAAATCCGCCTTGAGTTTTCACTCTTGGTGGAAATCCACTATTAGAACATACTATGAAAAAACATAGTAAGTATAAAGTATATCTAAATTTTAAGCTTTTTAAGTTAAAAAATTCTAGTTTTTTTTAAAATCGTTTTATCTTTTATATCTTTGCCGTAAAGACAAAATCAGCACCCATTAAAAATCTTTTTCTTGATTAAATTTTTGTAAATTCATTTTTAGTGTTAAAAATGTGATGGTATTAACTTTATAAAAGTATTATTACATATTTTTTACTTAGGATAGCAATTATGAAAAAAACAATTTTAACCATTCTTTTTTTACTCACTCTTACGCAGGCTAAGGAAATACAAGTTTATGAAAGTCCTACTTGTGGCTGTTGTGATCTTTGGGTTGATTATATGAAAGCTAAGGGTTATGAGGTTAGTATTCATAAAACCAATGATTTTCTTAAAATCAAAGAAAAAATGGGTATAAAAGATGAGTATCAAAGTTGCCATACGGGTGTGATCGAAGGCTATGCTATTGAAGGGCATGTTCCTGAAAGTGCTATAGCATGGTTGCTTGAAAACAAACCTAAAGACGTTATAGGAATTTCAGCTCCTGGCATGCCGCAAGGAAGCCCAGGAATGGAACAAGGTTATAGTGAAAAATATCCTGTAATTTTGATGAAAAAAGATGGAAGCTATGAGCTTTATGGATATTTTATAGGAGATAAAAAGCTTTAAAGTAAATTTTAGCTTTTTACTTTTTTGATTTCTTTTTCAAGTATGCTATAAGGAGTTAAGCCTATGAATTTTTCATCCATTTTTCCTTCTTTGAAAAAACTAAGCACAGGCACTCCATATATTTCCCCAATGGCACTTGAAAGGTATTTAGCTGCTCTTTTTTCATAAAACATTGCTAAATTAGATAAACCTTTTTCATCAGCCCAAGCTTTTGCATCATTTGCATCATTTGCATCGCCTAAAACCACAAAGATATTAAAATCATAATTTTTAGCCAAATTCTGTAAAATAGGAATTTGTTCTTTGCAAACTCCACAATCTTTTGTGAAAAATATTAAGGCAAAATTTTGTGCTTTATCATTTAGTTTTAGGCTTTTTTCAAAACCATTGTAGGCAAAATTATAGGTTTTATCACTATTTAAAGCTTTAAAATTTTCTCCACTATCACAAGCTACAAAAAATAAAGCTATGATTAAAGCAAAGAAATAAGCTTGGATTCGAAAAATTCCCATGGTTTTTCTCCTAAAATTCTATCTTTTATCATCCCATCTTTAATGATGATGGTAGTAGGGGTTGCAAACACAGCATAACGATCATTGGTGATTTTAAGATCGTCTTTTAAAACTTTTACATTTTTAAAGTCAAATTGTTCGGCTAAAACTTTAACCACATTGGCATTATCGATGGAATTTATAGCATAAACACTGATTTTATTGGGGTGATTTTGTATGAATTCATCCAAAGAAGGGAGTTCTTTTAAACAAGAAGGGCAGCCATTTTGAAAAAAGACTAAGACTTTTAAACTTGTATTATCATCAGCAAGTTTTACAGCTTTTCCTAAAGTATCTTTAGCTGAAATTTCAGCGCTTTTTTCTCCAACTTTTCCAGTATCTTTTGAATTTTCAAAAGAACAAGCATTGAGCAAAAACAAAATGCTTAAGATTAAAAGGCTTTTTTTCATTTTAACACCCCATGTTGTAAGATAAGGGTTCGATCTGCGAATTTGGCTAAATCAGGATTGTGTGTGATTAAAACTATGGTTTTACCTTCATTTTTTAATTTTTGCAAGGTTTGAAGAACGATTTGTTCATTGGCTTCATCTAAATTCCCTGTGGGTTCATCTGCGAGTAAAAGCTCTGGGTTGTTGATCAAAGCTCTTGCTATACAAACTCTTTGTTGTTCCCCGCCACTTAATTGGCTAGGTAAATGAGTGAGTCTATGTGAAAGTCCTACTTTTTCAAGAACCATTTTAGCATCTTCTTCATCTACGCTTGAGTGATAATACTGAGAGAGCATAACATTTTCTAAGGCGTTAAGATAGGGGATAAGATGAAATTGTTGAAAGACAAGTCCTATTTTTTCACGACGCAAGGTGATTTTTTGCTCTTCATCCATTTGCTCTAGGTTTTCATTGTCTAAGATATACTCCCCAGAGCTTGGAGTATCCATGAGTGATAGTATGTTTAAAAGCGTTGATTTTCCACTTCCTGATGGACCCATGATGGCAAGCCATTCTCCTTCATAGACGCTTAAGTTGATATTGTTTAAGGCTTTAACTTTGCCAAATTCTTTATTTAAGTTATTTATTTTAATAAGTTCTTTTTTCATCATTCACCTTTCAAATTTTCACACACATTGATTTTTAATGCTCTTTTTATAGGAAAAAATGCAGCCAAAAAGGCAAAAATCAAAGAAATGATTAAGGCTATAAAAACAGCTATAAATCTAAAATCAATACTAGAATTAAAAATCAAATAACCAAAGACATTGGCTAAAAATATCCCACAAAAAGCTCCGATTAAACTAGCAAAAAAACTTACTATAAAGCATTCACTAGCAAAAAGTTTAAAAATTTCACTTTTTTTTGCACCCAAGGCTAAACGCAGTGCGATTTCTTTTTTGCGAGAAAATATAATAGAACTTAAGGTCGTATTAACGCTAGTAGTGACTATGATCAATACTACAAGTATGATTAAAAACATTAAAGCTTTGATTTTTCCAAGTACTAAACCTTCGCTTAAGGATACTGAAGATATAGGTTTTGCATCGATGAATTCATTGTTGATTGCTTGTGTTTTGGCTTTAACTTCATCAAAATTTCCATAAACTACAGCATTAGCATAGTTAATACCGGCTCTATCGCTTAAATTTTGCACCACGCTTAAAGGGGCTAAAACAATGCTATCAAATTCATCATTGCTTGAAAGTATGCCTTTTATGGTAAGTTTTATGCTTTTTCCGTTGTTTGGATTGTAAATTTGAAGTTCATTGCCTGTTTTTAGGCCTAGTTGCTTGGCTAAATTAACCCCTAAAAAGGCTGAATTTTCATCAAAATCATTTAGAGAAAAGCTTCCTTCTTTAACTTCTAAAAAAGGTTTAGTGATTTTTAAAGCCCTAAAATCAGTGCCTAAAACCACTCCGCTTGTACTACCTAAATTTAAAAAATCATACAAAAAAGGAGTTAAAGCTCTAGCCTTTAAATTTTCTTTTATTTTTTCATACTCAGCATTGGAGATAAAATTTTCATCCTGCTTCGGGCTTATCATTACATTTGCTCCATAGGCTTTTAATTCTTTAGAAAGTTTGGTGTCAATATCAAAATAAATATTTAAAAAAGCTGAGCAAGTAAGTGCTCCTATAAAAACACTTAAAACTATTATAAAAAGTCTTTGATAAGAAAAGCTAATGCTTTTAAAAAGCTCATTAAGGAAAAACTTATCTACCATAAAGCACTCCTGCAGCTGAAAGTTGTGTGATATTTTTGATAGGAAGCAAGCAACCTAGCAAGGCAATAAGTCCTGCAAAAATAAAGCTTAAAGGTAAAGCTACAAAGGCTATATCAATAAAATATCCAAAAATGCTAAGGCTGATGATTTGAGAAAGTGCTGTGCCAAAAATAAAGCCAAATAAAGCAGCAAATAAAGCTACGATTAAATTTTCACTAGCAAAGATGAGATAAATTTGAAAAGTATTAGCACCAAGTACTTTTAAAAGTCCTATTTCTTTTTTTCTACGATGAATTTCAGAACTCATCAGACTTGAAATCGCAATACTTGCAACAATAAGACAAATAATACAAGTAATGCCCATTAAGGATTGGATCTTTTTAACCACCAAGCTTTGAGCATCGCTTATAGCATTTAGAGCTTTTGCATCAGCACCTGGTAAGCCATCACTAATTTGACTAGCGATTGAGCCTACATAAGCTGAGCAATACCATTTGTCATATTCTAACTGATCTAATTTTTCTTCGCCCATGCGACGCACTTTTTCAGAAAGGGCTGATTCAGGTATGGTAAAAGCTCTTACTTCTGCACTTGAGTAAAGCCCTTGTTTGTTGAGTAAATCTTGAGCTAAATTTAAAGGAGCGATGATTTTATTTGACATTTTAGGATTGGCATGAAGTAAAATGCCTACGATTTTTGCTTCTTTGCTTTGATTGTTTTCTCCTATGAGTTTGATAGTATCTCCTAATTTTAGTTTATTGTTTTTAGCAAAGTCTTCGCCTAGCATGATTTCATTGCTATCATCTTTTGCCCATTCCCCTTGGACTGCTAAATAAGGATAAAGACTTTTTATACCTGTGATAAAATCATCATCATCTTTAATTTTTATGGCTTTTTGAAAATAAGTGCCATAAATAAGTGCTTTTTGCTGGGAGTTTTCAATTGCGATTTTACCTTCTAAAAAAGGAGCAAGTGCGGTGATGTTGTTACGCCAATAAATGTCTTTAATCATATATAAATTTTTTTCTTCTAGGTAGTTTTTGTTTTTTAAGGGTTCATAAAGTTCATTACCTATTTCTATACTAAGGCTTGAGCCTTTGGGTAAAACAAGGATATTAGAGCCATAGCTTTTGAGTTGTTTAGTTACTTCATCGCCTATACTTAGGGTAATATTTAGCATAGTAGAGAGTAAAAGCGTGGCTAAAAAACAAGTAAGAAAGGCTAAAAATTTTTGAATTTTGTTTTTAAATATAGAGTTAAAAATCATTTTAGCCAACATCGTTTCTCCTTTGGATTAAAAATTGGGCTTCGTTTTCTTCTACATATTTTGCAGGATCTTTTTTAAATTCTTCATAGTTGTTTTGATTTGAAAAATAATAAGTAATCCCTTTATAGCTATAAGAAAAAGGAGCTTGGGTGTTTATAATTTTTGTTTTTGATACAGGATCTTGCACTTCGATTTCTTTGATTTGACTAAAATAATTAGATCCTGCTATTACATCTTTAACATCTATGGTGATTTTTTTACCATCGTATTCGTATTTGAGTGGGATAGGATTGCAACCCCCGCTTTTGCCTACACTAGGCAAGAAAATACGCACATTGCAAGAAATGCAAATGAGTTGTCCATCTTTTTTGATATAGCCCATATCTCCACAAATCATACAAGCATCAAAAACAGCTACAGGAGAATCCTTATCTTCTCTTTTGTTGATAAGAAAAAACCTTATCACTTTGCCTTCAGCACTGATATAAGCAAAGCGGTGGAGTTTGTTATCCCTTAAAAGAGCTATATCAAAGATAAATTTGCCATTCTTATCGGGTAAAATTTCTTTAGGCTCATCTATGGTTAAAGGCTTAGAGCTTACCATAAAAAAGTATAAAACAATGCAAAAACTTATAACACAGGAGATAAAAACACTGGAAAAATAGCGATTAATAAGACTTGTTTTAGCTTCATTTTTGCGATAATTTATATCTAAAATTTGTTTTTTGCTTATATTTTTTTTGCGAATTTTTAAGCTTAAGAATGCTAAAAAAGTGATGAAAATTAAATAAACATAAATTCCAAAAACACCAAAATAATTACTTTTTCCTACAAAACTCACCAAAAAAGCATGAGTTTCTATGATGGAATTTCGCATTAAAGCAAGCAAGATATTGGCTAGAGCTTTATCGCTTTCTATAAGGATAAGCAGTAAAAACAGCATAAAGCTTGTTTTTTGATTAAAATTTTTTTGCCATTTTAAAAAGAAGAAAATCAAAATACAAACAAGCAAGGCTAAAGCAATAAAACCTAAAGAACTTATACCTTCGCTATCGATTAAAGAGCTAGTAAAAATAGGGAAATCTTGACTTAAAAAATAATAATGCAAAGCGGTGCAAAAACTTAAAATTCCTAATAAAATAAAATTTAAAATTTCAATTTTTTTCCAAAAATAAAATATAAAGCTTACTAGCAATAAACCTATAAAAACAAAATCAAAATTAAAGATTAAATTTTCGGTTTTTAAAAATTGTGCCGCGATAAAAAAAGCAAAATATCCAAATAAAAAGCCCAAAAAAACTACTAAAAAACTTTTAAAAATATATTTTTTATCAGGAGTGATAAAGGCTATTAAAATACTTAGTGGCAAAACACTGATAAGAAAATGCACAAAATATATACTCATAATTTACTCTTTAAACATTGTTATTTTAATTTTTTCAAATAAAAATAAAAATATTTAAACACTCGGAAAATCCGAGCGTAAAATTATTTTGGCGTGCCTGTGTATTTGAATTTATAATCTACTTTAAAAGGCTCAAACCACTTGCCCACGCCTGTTTCTTCATCAACATGGCGTCCAAAACCTTGTTTTTCTGGATTTGAGATATAAAAAGTAAGTTCATAATTTCCTACGCCAAAGCCACCTTTTTTATCTTTTTCCATAGCAATATTTGCACCATAGTGAGGACCATCATCAGCCACCATAGGCATCAAAGTTCCACGTTTAATTGCACCTGTGTCGGTATTTTTAAGTTCATAAGCTATAGTTAAATAAGGCATCCAAAAACCTTCTGGAAAACCATTTGGATTGTTTTTAAGTGCGTGAATGTCAGCTTCTAGGTGAATATCTGCTAAAGATGCAGCTAAATCAATACCTCTTGGCTCCATTTCAATAGGTTGTAAATAAACAGCGGCTATTTCCATGCCATTAAGTTCTTTTGGATCGCCGATCGGCACTTCGCCTGCAAATAAATTTGTACTAATAACCGCAGCTGCAGCAACTACTGATAAAACTTTTTTTATCATGATTCTACTCCTTTTTTTGAAATTTGTTTTGTTATCAAAATGCCAATAATTAGCATGATCAAAACTATAAATTGAGGGATTAAGGTTTCATAGTAAGGATAAATTCCAAGCCATAAAATCGGTTCAAAATTCATAGGTATAAGACTAGGAATGATGACTTTTCCTTCTATGAGTTCAGCTATGCCTTTGCCTGTAAAAACAAAAACCATGTAAAAAATAATGTAAGAAGTGATATAGAAAAATTGTTTTACAGGTATGCGAATGGCTCCTGCTTTTAAAAGAAAATATAAAACAATAAGTATTAAAATTCCAAGTCCAAGCCCACCAAAAACAGCACTAAAATCAGTGCTTGTTTTAGCATCAAAAAGCAAGGCTTGATAAAAAAGCACAGTTTCTGCACCTTCTCTATAAACAGCTAAAAATACGGTGATCCAAAGGGTTTTTGCACTATTGTTTGATATAGCATCTATAGCACCTTGTTTGATAAAGCTTGTCCATTTTTTATTTTGTGCGTTTGAAAGTAGCCAAAAGCCCACATAAAAGAGTAGTAATACGGCTATAAGCATGGTAATACCCTCTATAAGCTCTCTACTTTGTCCTGTATTTTCTTTGAATAGCCAAGAAACTCCAAAAGCGGTAATAAAACTTAAAATCACTCCTGTAAAAAGAGCACTATAGGCGATATTTAGACGATTTTTGTTGCCACTTTGCACAAGATAAGAAACAATGGCTACAACGATAATCAAAGCTTCCAAGCCTTCACGCAAAATAATGCCTAAAGCCCATATAAACAACGAATAAGGGGTGGAATCTTGAATTTTGTCCACGCTACTTGCTATGAGTTGTTCTAAGTCATTAAAAGTGGCTTCAAGCTCTTTTTTATCTGCACTTGCTTTAATCAGTGCTACGCCTTTGGAAAATAAACTTTCTATTTTAAGTTTTAAGCCGCTATCTACAGCACCGATTTTATTTTCCATACCGCTTGCTTCAAAAGTATCTAGATAAATTCCTTGCAAATCATCTACTATAGAAGCGCTAAAGCCATCATAATTTTTCAAAATTCCATCTAAGGCAAGTTTGATATCATTAGAAACTTTGGCATAATCTTTGCCTTTTGTTTCATCATTAAAGCCTGAAATTTGCAAACTTGAAAGTTCTGAATTTGGAATTTGTAAGAAAACATCAAAAATTTGTTCTTCTATGTTATCTAAGCCATTTCTTAAGTCTTTTTCATCTATTTTTGCATCGTTGATTTGGCGTATAAGGGTGCGTATGGCTTGTTGAATTTTTTGATCGTTTCCTGCTTTGGTAAATTTATTTACTAAAATTTCTACTTTGGTATTGCGATAATCACTAAATAAGGCATCATTTAAAAAATCTTTACTAGCTTGGTAGTTTTTTTCTTTAAAAGCATTAGCAGCCTGTGAAAATTTGGTAGAGATATTATCTAGTATAAATTGCAATCTTGCGTCCATTGCAGCAGCAGCTTGTAAATCAGCGCTTGCATTATCATCTGTAAGTTTGCTCGTGTCGTTGTTTGTAGGTGTATTAGGAGTTTGAGTGCCTAAAGAACTTTGTGCTAAATCTTTTTTGTCCACGCCCATCATTTGTGCGATTAAAGCTTCTGCATCAGCTTCGCGTTTGGCATTGGCTTCTAAGCTTGATTTTTCAGCTTTAGCCTTATCATAGTTTGTATCGCTTGCTTCTGCTTTTAAACGATATCCATTTTGTAAGATTGGGGCTACTTCATCAAGATCATAATAAAGACTATCAATTAAAGCATTAATTTGTGTCAAAGGAGCTTCATCTTTATACATGCGACGCAAATTTACAAATTTACGCTCCATGGTGATGGCTTTTCTTCCTATATTTCTTCCTATAGGGCCTTCCATATTTTCAAAATGTTGAAAATACGCATCTTCGCTAAGCTTTTTAGCACCTAGATTATCCCCCTTTTTATAAGTTTCTATGCTTTGTTTTAGCATATCTTTGATAAGATTTGCTTCATTAATATAATCATCAACTCTAGCAAAAGCTGAGCTTGATAAAAAAATACTTATAATTAAAAATATAATTTTAAAAATTTTCATTATCATTATCCTTGGTTTTTGATAAAAATAATATTTATTATCAAAATAAATAATGGCTAGTATAATATTAAAAATCTTAAATAGAACTAAAAAATAAGCTTTTGTATCGATAATATTTTTTATTAATTATATTTAAGATATATTTTAATAAATTTTTAAATATATTTTATTTTTGTGATTTAATATGGGTTGTTTTTAAGTATCGCAAGGTTTTCTTCTAAGCTATGCACTTTGGGATATTGTTTTTGTATTTTTAATTTTTCCTTTTTTGATGTTTTAAAAGCTTAATAAAAATCAAAAAATCATTTATTGTGTATTCTTCAAGGAGATGGTTATAGCATATTTTAGATTAAGTAGATATATCCAAAAGTTTATCTTTTTTGTTGGTATCTGTGTTTGTAGAATTGCTATTGTCTTTATTTGCTTCTTCTTTCTCAGCTTTAGCTTCTACTTTTTCTTTTTTTTCTTGAAATTTTAAAGTTGAAGTTATATTAATTCTTTTACTTTCAAAATTTGTATCTACTATTCCCCTACAAGGTGTATTAAGTAACATTAGCAAACTCCTATATAATTGTAATAGCCTTTTAAGTTGTAATTTTTGATTATATTATAATATAGTATAAAATAAGATAAAACTTAAATTTATTGAAGTAAAATTTTATCTATTTAATTTGCTTCTAAAAGTATCAACCATTTATATTTTGCTTATTGCTTCATAGTGTAAAATTTTTTAAAATAGGATTTTATTTTAAAAAATTTATGATTTTTAATTTCAGATATTGGTTTCCTTAAAAATTTTAAAAAGTTTAGTAAAAAATATTAAGTTTTAAAAATATCATCCGATTTAAATAAAGTCTTAAGACTCAATCTAAAAGGAGGATGATATGGTTTCAGATGTTTCTATGGGTAATGCTAATTTAATGACTGCTGTTAATACTTCAGTTTTGAAAAAATCTATGGACACAAACGAGGCATTGATGAATGAACTCATCGAAGGTATGGAAGGTGTCTCTCAAGCCTCCGCTCCACAAGTTTCTAGCTCTAGTGGTTTGGATATTTACGCTTAAATATCTTAAGAACAAGCTTAAGAACTTGTTGGTATCTTGGGCTTGTTTTTTTAAATAATTATTTCTTTAGTATTTTTTCGTTATAATTTTGCCATTTTATTTATCGTATTAAATTTTTATAATATTTATTTAGGAGCAAGGATGCAAGTGATAAAGAAGATGGTTTTAAGTGAAACTTTCCCTGGTATTTTGCTTATATTTTTTACATTTTTAGCCTTATTATGTAAAAATTCTTCTTTAAGTGTTATTTATACAGATTTTTTTCATGCTAATTTTACAGTAGGATTTGATCATTTTCAAATTTCAAAGTCGTTGGATTTATGGATAAATGATGGTTTGATAGCTATATTTTTTCTATGTATAGGACTTGAGTTAAAATATGAAATTTTACGCGGACAGCTTAAAAATATAAGAGCTGTATCTTTACCTATATTTGGAGCTTTGGGGGGTATGATTACTCCTGCTTTAATTTTTGCTGCTATTAATTATTCTCATGATTTTGCTATGAAAGGTTGGGCAATACCTACAGCAACCGATATAGCTTTTGCAGTGGGTATTTTGATGCTTTTAGGAAATAAAATTCCTACAAGTTTAAAGCTTTTTTTACTTTCTTTAGCTATTTTTGATGATTTGGGCGCTATTGTTATTATTGCTTTATTTTATACAGATCAGCTTTCAGCTTTGGCGATTATTATTTGTTTGTTTTGTATATTTGCTCTACTTTTGTTAAACTATTATCACATCACCCATCTTTCTTTGTATGTGTTAGTAGGTGTTGTATTGTGGATAGCTATGCTTAAAAGTGGAGTGCATGCGACTTTGGCTGGTGTGATTATTTCTTTATTTATACCGCTTGATACAAAAAATAAAAAACCTTATTTGCATGAAGTTCTTAAGGATTTAAATCCTTGGGTGGTTTATTTTATCTTGCCTTTATTTGCTTTTGCCAATGCTGGAATTGATATCAGAGATATGCATCTTGGTTCGGTATTTTCACCTGTAAGCCTTGGAATTATTCTAGGATTATTTTTAGGAAAGCAACTAGGTGTTTTTACTTTTTGTTTTATTGCTATCAAACTTAAGCTTGCAAAACTACCTGAAAATATTAAATATGGAAAATTTTATGGTATATGTATTTTAACAGGCATTGGTTTTACGATGAGTTTGTTTATTGATGGTTTGGCTTATAAAAATAGTGATATTTTTGAACATGCGGATAAACTTGCTATTTTAATAGCTAGTTTTTTAAGTGCCATTGTTGGTTTTATTTATCTTAAGATTGTTAAATGAATAATATAGTACATAAATTAAAAACTTTAGTTTTAAATGAGGCTTTTGGTGGTGTTTTACTTATAGTTTGTACTTTGCTTGCTTTGCTTGTGCAAAATGGATCTTTTAGCGAACATTATCGAGAATTTCTAAATTTAAAAGTCGGATTTAGTGTAGGTGAATTTGAGCTTAATAAACCTTTTTTGCTTTGGATAAATGATGGGCTTATATCTATATTTTTCTTTGCTATAGGGCTTGAGCTTAAGAAGGAATTTTTGCATGGGGATTTTAAAAATCCTAAAAATATTGTTTTACCTTTTATGGCTGCTTTAGGGGGTATACTTATACCAGCAATGTTGTTTGCTTTGGTGAATATAGGAGATGCTTATACCTTAAAAGGTTGGGCTATACCTACAGCTACAGATACAGCGTTTGCCTTAGCGATTTTAATGATGTGTGGTAAGCATATTCCATCAAGTTTAAAAATTTTCTTACTTTCTTTGGCTATTTTTGATGATGTGGGTGCTATTTTAATTATAGCTATTTTTTATACGACAAAATTATCAATAGTTGCTTTTGTCGTTGCAGGAATTGCTATTTTGGTAATGCTTGTTTTAAATATTTTAGGAATAACAAGAAAGTCTTTTTATTTTATTTGTTCAGTTATTCTTTGGATTAGTGTTTTAAAAAGTGGTGTGCATGCAACTTTGGCTGGAATCATAACAGCATTTTTTATACCGATGCAAACTAAAAATGGAGAAGCATTTTTAGAAGAAATCTATGAAAGTCTAAAATTTTGGATTGCTTTTATTATTTTACCTTTATTTGCTTTTGCTAACGCTGGGGTAAATTTATCCAATATCGATATGGGAGCAATTTTTTCAGGTGTAAGTATAGGTATTTTCTTGGGGCTTTTTGTAGGTAAACAAGTGGGTGTATTTTTGTTTTCTTATTTGGCAATCCGCTTTAAATTTGCAGCCTTGCCCCAAGGTTCAAATTTGAAACAACTTTATGGGGTTTGTATACTTACAGGTATCGGTTTTACAATGAGTTTGTTTATCGATGGCTTGGCGTATGAAGTCAGTGATATTTTTAATTATGCAGATAATTTAGCTATTCTCATAGCTTCATTTTGTTCTGGGATTTGGGGTTTTATTTATCTTAAATTCTTTGCTGCTCGATCTTAAGGGGACTGATGAGGCATATTTTTTTCATCATCACGATTGTATTCTTTATAAGTGGATGTAGTTTTTATCAGAATTTAAACTATACTCGTCCGATTTATAATACAAATAAAGAAACAAAACTTAAGACTATAGCAAATGAATGGAAAAAAACTCCTTATGTTTTAGGTGGAACTACTAAAAAAGGTGCTGATTGTTCAGGATTTACACAGAGTGTATTAGCTCAGCTTAATATACGCATACCTCGCACTACAAAAACTCAATTAGGTTCTGGGAGAAAAGTTTCTAAATCAAAATTGCAAACAGGAGATTTGGTATTTTTTAAGACAGGTAGAGGGCCAAATGGTATGCATGTTGGTATTTATACGAGCAAGGGAAAATTTATACATTTATCTACTAAAGGTGGAGTAAAAGAAGTCGAGTTAAATAGTTCTTATTGGAAGGCTCGTTATATAGGAGCAAGAAGGTATTAAAGTGAAAATAGGTGTATTTGATAGCGGAGTAGGGGGGCTTAGTGTTTTAAAATCTCTTTATGAAGCTAGACTGTTTGATGAAATTATCTATTATGGAGATACCGCAAGAGTTCCTTATGGGGTGAAAGATAAAGATACTATTATAAAGTTCTGTCTTGAAGCATTGGAATTTTTTGAACAATTCCAAATTGATATGCTTATCATTGCATGTAATACTGCTAGTGCTTATGCTTTAGATGCTTTAAAAGCAAAAGCACATTTTCCAGTATATGGTGTAATTGATGCAGGGGTTGAAGCAACGATAAAAGCTTTACATGATAAAAATAAAGAAATTTTAGTCATTGCAACAAAAGCAACCATTAAATCAGAAGAATACCAAAAGCGTTTATTATTTCAAGGATATACAAATATAAATGCTTTAGCTACAGGGCTTTTTGTGCCTATGGTTGAAGAAGGTATTTTTGAAGGAGATTTTTTGCAAAGTGCTATGGAGTATTATTTTAAAAATATCACAACTCCAGATGCTTTGATACTCGCTTGCACTCATTTCCCTTTACTAGGTCGTTCTTTAAGTAAGTATTTTGGCGATAAAACAAAATTAATTCATTCAGGAGATGCTATAGTTGAATTTCTTAAAGAAAGAGAAAATATAGATTTGAAAAATCATAAAGCAAGATTGCATTTTTATGCTTCAAGCGATGTTGAATCTTTAAAAAATACTGCTAAAATTTGGCTAAATTTATAAGGAAATAAAATGATAGAATTGAAAAAACCAGATGAAATAGAAAAATTAAGAATAGCAAATCAAATTGTAGTAAAAACTTTAAATTTTTTAGAGAATGAAATTAAAATAGGAATGAGTTTAAAACAAATTGATAAAATGGCAGAAGATTATATTTTAAGCCTTGATGCCAAGCCATCATTTAAGGGACTTTATGGTTTTCCAGGTGCCATTTGCACATCTTTAAATCAAGTTTGTATCCATGGAATTCCAGATGATAAAATTATCAAAGAGGGTGATATTTTAGGTCTTGATGTGGGAAGTTTGATTGATGGGTATTATGGGGATGCAGCAAGAACTATTGCTATAGGAGAAGTTTCACCCACTGATAAAGCTTTAATCTCTTGTGCTAAAGACGCGTTATATCATGCTATAGATATTATTCATGATGGAATGCGTTTTAAGGAACTTTCAGCTGCTTTAGGCGAATTTATCCATGCAAGAGGTTTTGTCCCACTTCGTGGATATTGTGGACATGGTATAGGACGAAAGCCCCATGGAGAGCCTGAAATTTTAAACTATTTAGAAAAAGGTGCGAGTGCAAAAAGTGGCCCTAAAATTAAAAATGGAATGGTGTTTTGCATAGAGCCTATGATATGCCAAAAAGATGGAACACCAAAACATTATAATGGAAAATGGGATGCTGGAAGTATTGATGGGCTTAATGCGGCTCATTATGAACATTGTGTTGCTGTGATTAATGGGCGTGCTGAAATTCTTTCTATGATATGATATTAAATTATAAAAATAATATTTTTTTCTTAAAATCCTAAAAATTTAAAATTTTTTAAATAATATTGTAGTAATATTCTTTAATAATTTAAGTTACTAAATAATATTTTTATCATATATTAAGTGTTATTAGAATAAAGTGTCACATCGTATTAAACTAAAACATAAATATGGTTTAGATAATTTAATAATTTTTATTAAATTATCTAAATATTTATTTTAGTTTAAAGAGATCTTTTAAGATCTCGTTTGGGTTAGGCTATTTCCCTCCCCCTTTTTATTCGTAGCCTAACTCTCTTTTAGAGTTTGGAAAATCTCTTTAAGCTAAAATATATTATATTCGCTTAAAGAGAACAAATGATTACTATTCTTATTTAAATAAATTTTTAAAATCCATTGTAGAGTTATAAATTCCAGCATTATCCATAGTTTCGCCCATGGTGATTGCGGTTGCTAACTCTGATAGAATGATTTTTATTTCATCTTTTTTATCTTGTATATAGGCCAATACACCTTCGTAATTACTTGTTTGAAGAATTAAAAGTGGATTAGCAATTTCAAATTCAAAAAGTTTTTTACCAACATAAACATTGAAAATATTTCCAAAAAGAGCTGTTCCCATGAAAGAGCAGTTTTGTATAAGTTGTGATGCTGTGGCATCAAGAGTTCTTTTTTGCATATCATCTGAATTTTCATCTATTCTTTCTAGAATGCTTTTTTCTATTTTTTTTAAAGACATATCAAGTACTTGAAGTGCTCCTATAAAATCATTTGTATCATTGATTTGAGAACAAATTTGATTTGCTTTAAATTCATTCACGCTTTGAATTTCGCCTAAGTATTTTTTAAATATATCTAAATCACTTTTCATTGTTTACCTTTCAAAAATATTGCTAAATATTTAAAAAGCAAAAAGTGTTCCTAAATTAGGATAAATTAGAATTTACCCAAAAAACAATCTCATTTCCAATTTTATTTAAGGCTTTTTGAAAAGCATTATAAGTAGAGCGGATATCTTTTTTTTCTATTTTTTCTTTAGTATTGAAAATTTTATGAGCTATTATTTGATTGTTTTCAAGATTTATGAAATTTACGCTTATAGAAATTTGGGCGTAGTTTTCATTGTTGTTAAGAATTTGTTCAAAAGAGTTAATCCTGCTTTCAAGGGCATAATCCGCATTTAAAGAGCTTGTTGAAGAAAGTAAGGTTGTAAAAATATTGCTTTGTTCAAATTTTGATAAAATTAAAAAAGAATAAAGATTGCTTGGTAAGTCTCCCCAGAAATAATGTGCGTATTTGTTGCTAAAACCATTATCTATATAAACAATAGCTCGCGAGTTTAAATACAAAGGTGCATTTGCATTGCGAATTTTAAGAATTTTACCGGTTTTTTTAAAAAAAATATTTGAGTCTATTCCTTCATCTTTTAATATGATATTTTCATTTTTGTTGATGGTTTCGTGTCTTAAAGAGCATCCGCATAATATAAAAATAAAAGTCAAAATATAGAATAATTGCTTTAGCATTATTTTTCTCCTGGTCCTAGTTTAGGTTTAGTTTCTTTAAAAATCAAATCAGCAGGGCTGTTTTGTAAATTTTCTATTAGAATATTGCTTTCAATTAAAATTCGTTTAAAAAGCTCTAAATTTTGCATCAAAGATGCTTTAATATCATCATAAGTGTTTAATTTTTCATCAGCTTTTTTTATGAAATTTTTTAAAATCATCGTGCTTTCTTTTATGTCTTTAAGACTGGAGTTGAAATTTTGCGCACTAAGGCTTATATTATCAGCCATTTTTCCTATTTTTAAACTTGTGTTTGAAAGATTAAGGCTTAAATTTTTAGAATTAGCATTTAAATTTGCACTTAATTCTGCTAGATTTTGCAAAAAGATTTCTAGATTTTTAAGATTTTTTTCGCTTAAAAGTTCTTTTGATTTATCATCGACCGTTTTAACCAAAGAAAAAATATGTTCACTTTGTCTGTCTATGGTTGCTAAAAAACTTTCTTTAAAAGGAATGACTGGAAGTTTTCCCTGTATAGATACTAAATCTTTGCTATTTTTACTTCCGCCTTGAAGTTGGACAAATTTAAGTCCTGTGATACCTTGAAGTTGCAAAGTAGCAAAGGTGTCTTCTTTTATAGGGGTATTGTTTTTGATCTTAATGCGTATGTTAACGCCGAGTTCATCTTGATTGTAAATGCTGATTTCTTCTACGCTACCTACTTCCACGCCCAAAAGCCTTACGGGTGCTTTTATGCCAAGTCCTGCAACGGATTCTTGTGTGTGAATTTCATAATACTTAAAACTTTCTTCTTTAGAGTATCCACCAAGCCAAAGTATGAAACCAAGGCTTGCAAAAAACACTCCAAAAACAAAAAGTCCTACAAAAAAATAATTTGCTCTATTTTCCACTTTTACTCCATAAATCTTTTAAAAAGTCGTTTATTTTGCAGGCGTAATTCTTCATAAGTACCGCAAAATCCAACTTTTTTATTTTCTAAAATGATAAAGCGATCGAGTAAATTTTTCATACTTTCTTTATCATGTGTAACCAAAATGATATTTAAATCAAAACTTTTTTTTAATTCTAAAACCAAATCGTCAAATTCGCGACTACTATGAGGGTCAAGTCCTGAGGTAGGTTCATCTAAAAAAAGTAACTTACTATCAAGTGCTAAAGCTCTGGCAATTGCCACTCTTTTTTGCATACCACCACTAAGTTCGCTTGGAAATTGTTTTAAAACACTTTCGTTTAAACCTACCATTTTTAACTTCATTAAAACCAGTTCTTGTATGCTATTTTCATCTAAATGAGTGTATTCTTTTAAAGGAATGGCGATATTTTCATAAACATTAAAAAAGCTAAAAAGTGCAGCAAACTGAAAAACCACACCCCATTTTTTACGCAAAGCAAGTGCATCTTCTTCGTTGATATTTTTAAGCTTATAGTCTAAAATTTCATATTCTCCACCATCAAAATGTTCAAGCATAAGCATTTGTTTTAAAAGGACGGATTTTCCACTTCCGCTACCTCCTAAAATACCAAAAATTTCGTTTTTTTTGATTTCAAAACTTACGCCATCATGGACGATTTTTTCTCCAAATTTTGTAATGATATTTTGCGCTTTAATAACCATTTAAATTCCTGCAGAAGTTAAAATAACAGAGAATAAAGCATCAAAAGCTATCACCCAAAAAATAGCATTTACAACGCTTTTTGTGGTATAAATTCCTATGCTTTGTGTAGTGTTTTTTACCTCAAAACCACGAAAACAAGCAATAAGCCCTATTAAAAATCCAAAAATAGGTGCTTTTGCAAGTCCTATAAAGATATGTTTTATATCTACAGCTTCTCTAAAGCGTCTTAAAAATTCGGCAAAAGAAATATCAAGATTTAATTTTGCAACCATCATTCCACCTATAATACTGATCGCATCGCTAATGGCAACGATTAAAGGCATAGCCACTACCAAAGCCATGACACGTGGAATAATAATAAATTCAAAAGAACGAAAACCCATAGTATTCATAGCTGCAATTTCATCAGTGATTTTCATCACTCCAATTTGTGCGGTATAAGAACTTGCACTTCTTCCTGCGATCACTATGGCAGCAATTAAAGGTGCAAGTTCTCTAGTGGCTGAAATTCCCATCAAATCTACTATGAAAATATTGGCTCCAAATTGTGCGAGTTGATAAGCGGCCTGATAGGCTAAAACCACTCCTACTAAAAGAGCAGTTAAAATAACTATAGGTAAGGCTTTAAAAGCAGAATTTTCTATATGATATAAAAAAGCAATAAAGCGAAAATTTTTAGGATTTTTAAGGCATAAAAAAAGACTTGTGAAAAAAGCTCCTGTGAAATTGATGAATTTTCTTAAAATTTTTAAAAGTTCTAAACTTAATTTTCCAAGATCGATAAAGTATTCACTGAAATTTTTATGTGATTTTTTTGTTTTGCTTAGTCTTTGGTAGTTTTTTTCACAAAGTTCAAAAAGGGTTTGAAAGCGTGAATTTAAGCCTTCTTTGGTGATTTTAATATTTTTATCTTTAAGGTCATTTTCCAAAGCAAGGAAAAATATCACTCCAGCGGTATCGATTGCTTTTAGATCTTTAAAATCAAAAATCACTTCCTTGCTTTGAATCAAAGCTAAAAAATCTTTTATTTTTAACTTATAAATACTTGTTTTATCCCAAATTCCAAAGATAAAAAGAGTGTTATTTTGAAATTTGAAATTTGTATTCATTTTATTTGCTAAGGATAAAATTTACAAGCTTTGAAACGCTAAAGCCAAAGTGTTCAAACACATCTTTGTCTTTGCCACTTTCTCCAAAACTTTCTATACCATACACTTTATGGCAAAATTTATAAAGTTCATTAGAATGTGCTGCTTCAACACCTATAACTTCACCTTTTAACAATCTTTCTTGATAAGCTTTATCTTGTTTTTCAAAAAGTTCAAAACAAGGCATGGAAACAACATTACAAGCAAAACCTTGTTTTTCAAGTTCGTTTGCACTTTCTAGACAAAGCCAAACTTCGCTTCCGCTCGCTAAAAGTGTAAATTTAGCATCTTTGCTTTCTTTAAGTAAATATGCTCCGTTTTTTACATCTCCAAAAACGGGTTCATTTAGAGCTTTGAGTTTTTGGCGTGAAAGCACAAAAGCACTTGGAATACCTGCATTTAGGGCTATTTGCCAAGCTTTGACATTTTCCACTCCATCAGCAGGTCTAAAGGTTAAAAAATTTGGCATAGCCCTAAAAGTGCTAAGTTGTTCTATAGGTTGGTGTGTTGGTCCATCTTCGCCCACACCTATGCTATCGTGTGTGAAAATGAAAAAATGTTTGATTTTCATTAGGGCTGCTATTCTTGCGGCAGGTTTTAAGTACTCACTAAAGATGAAAAAAGTTGCTGAAAATGGTAAGAAAATTCCATATCTTGCAAAAGCATTGTTAATCGCTGCCATAGCGTGTTCTCTGATACCAAAATGGATATTTTTACCTTCTACAAAGTCTCCCATGCCGTGAAGTTCTGTTTTATTTGAAGGGCCTAAATCCGCACTTCCACCTAAAAATCCTTCTAAATTTTTAGCTAAAACATTTAAAATTTCACCATTGCTATCTCTTGTAGCAAGATCTTTTCCTTTAAAATCAGGATAAGCTATCTTGTTAAAATCAGGATTTAATAGCCTTTCTAAAAGTTCTTTTTTACCACTTTTTTCAAGCTTATCTTTCCATTTTGCTTCTTCTAAATCCCCAAGTTCTACAGCACTTTCAAAGCGGATTTTGCTTGCTTGTGGGATATGAAAACTGATATTTGGATCAAAACCTGCTTGTGCTTTGGCTTTTTTAATCATTTCTTCGCCCAAAGGTGCACCATGGCTTTTATGACTGCCTTCAAGCTCTCCTGCACCCTTTGCTATAGTTGTTTTTGCGATGATAAGACAAGGTTTTGTGGATTTTTTAGCTTGTTCTAAGGCTTTATTGATTTCTTCGTAATTGTGTCCATTTATACTTAAAACTTCAAATCCTTGTGCTTCAAAACGCATTTTTACATTTTCGTTAAAGGCTAAACCTACATCGCCTTCTATGGAGATATTGTTGCTATCGTAAATAAGTATGAAATTATCAAGCTTGTGAAGTCCTGCTAAAGAACAAGCTTCATAAGAAATGCCTTCTTGTAAATCCCCATCTCCGCAAAGACAATAAATTTTATGATCGATTAAATCACTGCCTAGCAAATTTTGCGCTTTTTTTGCTGCCATAGCAAAGCCTACAGCATTTGCAACGCCTTGTCCTAAAGGGCCTGTAGCGATTTCTACTCCAAGAGTTGAAATTTCAGGGTGTCCAGGAGTTTTAGAATGAAGTTGGCGGAAATTTTTAAGATCTTCTAAGCTTAAATCATAGCCACTTAAATGTAAAAAACTATAAAGCAAAGCACTTGCATGTCCGCCTGAAAATACAAGTCTATCACGGTTTAGCCAAGTGGGATTTTTAGGATTGTGTTTTAAATGATAACTTAAAACACTTAAAATATCTGCCAAACCCAAAGGTGCACCTGGGTGTCCTGAGTTTGCTTTTTGCACCATATCAGCACTTAAAAATCTTAGAGTATTTGCCTGTTCTTGTAAAATTTGAATGTCCATTTTTTGCCTTTATAAGTATTGAATTATTAAATTTTGTATCATTTGCGCGAGTTTTTCATTGAGTTTTTCTAAGTCTTGTTCGCATTCACTAAGAAGATTTTCTTTTGTTTTTATGGCTTGTTCAAGTCCAAGCAAATTGACAAAAGAATTTTTATGAGTATCGTTGTTAGTAGGCTTTCCACTTTGTTCTTGGCTTGTAGTTACATCGATAATATCATCATTGATTTGAAAAATCAGTCCTAGTTTTAAACCAAGTTTGTAAATTTGATTGTTTTCTTCGTTGTTAAGTTCGCAAATTTCACAACCCATTTTTAAAGCTGCAGCGATTAATCTTGCGGTTTTATGTGTGTGCAAAAACTCAAGTTCATTTAAACTCAGTCTTTTGTCTTCAAAAAAACAATCAATAGCTTGTCCTATGACCATTCCATTAAGCCCTGCATTAAAGGCAAGAGTTTTGATGAGTTTGATTTTGATTTCATCTTTTAAATGAGCATGACTTAGAACTAAAAAAGCTTCAGTATTTAAAGCATCGCCCACTAAGATGGCTGTAGTTTCATCGTAGCTTTTGTGTAAGGTTGGAATTCCTCGTCTAAAGTCTGCATTATCCATAGCGGGTAAATCATCGTGTATGAGTGAATAAGTATGGATAAATTCCAAAGCCAAAGCCACATCTAAAGCTTGATTTAAAAGTTCAGGTTTATTGCTTTGTACTACGCTTAAAAGCAATTGTGCGCGAAAATGCTTTCCTCCTGCTTTTAGCATAAGGGCTAAAGCTTCATTAAAAAAAGGATGAAAGCTTTCAACCTTAGGTAGATTTTTTTCTAAGTGATGGATAAAAAGTTCTTTTAAATTCACTTAGTAAGCCTTATGAAAAATTGAAATTTACCATCGCCACCTGAGTTGGCATTTCCGCCTAGTTCATTGTTGAAATTTGATAAAGGTAATTTAGTACTTTTGCGTTCAATCAAGATGCTAAAGTCATTACCAGCGCTTAAAATATTTTGTAATTCTTTAAAATTATTTAAAATAATATTATTAACACGTAAAATTTTATCTCCTACCATAAATCCTGCATTTGATGCTTTTGATTTTGGATCTATTTTGGTTACAACAAGACTAGTATTAACCGTTAAACCAAGATTGCTTGTGAAATTTGTAATTTTTGGTTTTGGTTTAGAATCAGGAAGGTTAAATTTGCTCAAATCTTTTGCAAAAACTTCAGTAGAAATATTTAAATCCATATTATCACGCAACACTTGAAAATAAAGAGTGCTTCCGCGATCTGCAAAAAGAATTTTTTCATTGAGTTTTCTTAAATCATTGGCGGGCAAGCCATCAACACTTATAACTTGATCGTTGATTAAAAATTGTGGATTTTTTCTTACATTGTTAACATAAATTTTATTTTCTCGAACAACAAAATCAACGCCAATATCCCCCCAATAAACATCGTTATATTTCATAAAATGTTTTAAATAGCGATTGCCTATAAAAGAGCTATTATTTAAAGCAATCCCCATCATTTCACAGCATGGAGTCCCTAAAAGTCCTATTTTAGAATTAAAATCAAGTTGATCTTTTTCATCAATATTTTGAGCTAAATACTTAATATGCCCTATATAAGGTTTATTAGGATCCCAAATTCCAACCCAATCATTACGAGTAAGTTTTTCTTCATCACCCATAGGAGTAGGGATTAGGCTAAAGTCAGTTCTTACAAGATATAAATTTAAAAATGGATCGTATTTTACATATTTGTTAAGCTTAGCATTAGGTTGTTTTAATACAGCAAGTAAATTTTCACTGAGTGCAAAAGCTGGCATTCCTTCATAGTTGAGCATGCTTGCCTTATTTCTTTCATAACCTGCTAAAAAATCTTCAAATTTAGGTCTTTCTATACCAAAAGACAAAGTAAAAAGCATGCAAATAATTAAAATTTTTTTCATAATTTCATACCTCCAAAACCGCCTAAAACATCATTCGCCATATTGGAACGATTTTGCGCAACCATAGCCAAAACATCATTAATTGCAGAAATAAGTAAAATTTGCAAGGACTCTTTATCTTCAAGTAAAGAATCATCAATGCTAACATCGATAATTTCACCTTTTCCATTGGCGCTTACTTTAACAAGTCCTGCTCCACTTTTGGCGCTAAATTCACGATTTGCAAGTTCTAGTTCTATATTTTTTGCTTTTTCTTGAACTTGATTTAAAAGTTCTCCCATTTTAGAAAAATCCATATTTTCAAACATTGATTATCCTTGATTTTTTAAAATTTCATTAACAACTATTTTATCGCTAAAAGGATATTTTATCCCTTTAATTTCTTGAGTAGTTTCATCACCTTTGCCTAAAATAACGACTAAATCGTCATTTTCTTTTAGTTCTAAAGCTTTTTTTATGGCTTCTTTTCTATCTTCTATCATTAAAACTTTTTCTTTTTTAGCAAAGCCTGATAAAATTTCTTCCATGATGGTTTTTGGTTCTTCGCTGCGTGGATTGTCACTTGTAATGATAGCAATTTTTGCAAAATGTTCGACGATTTTTCCCATTAAAGGGCGTTTGGTTTTATCCCTATCTCCACCTGCTCCAAAAACAACGATGAGCTTTTTATTTTTAAGAGCGTCAAGCACTTTTTCAATGCCATCAGGCGTATGAGCAAAATCCACAATCACGCCTTTTGCTACTTGCTCTACTCTGCCACAAACCCCACCAAATCCACTGATAGCATTTTCCAAGTCTTTTAAATCAGGCTTTACGAGTTCATTCACACAAGCACTAGCAACTAGAAGATTGTAAAGATTAAAAAGTCCTAGCAAGGGCGAGTCTATGTGAAAAGTTTGATTTTTATTTTTTACAATAGCGCTAATACCTTCTTCTAAAGAATAAGCTTTGATTTGATATAAAGCAGGATTTTCTATGCCATAAGTAAAAGCATTACGCACATTAAATTTAATAGCCAAAGCATCTTTGTTGATAAATTTTAAACTCTCATCGGTAAAAAAAAGCTCTTTTGCTTCTTTATAATTTTCAAAAGTACCGTGAAAATCTAAATGATCTTGAGTGATATTGGTAAAAATTTTAGCAGCAAAATTTAAGCCTTCGATGCGGTTTTGAATTAAGGCGTGTGAGCTTACTTCCATGATAAAAAAATCACATTTTTTTTGAGTGGCTATTTGTAGGTATTCTAAGGTTTTAAGAATAGGGGAGGTGGTTAAGGATTTTTCATCAATTTGTTCATCGTTGATAAAGGCCCCTCTTGTCCCACAAAGCCCACACTTATAACCTAAATCCAATAAGATAGAATAAATCGCTGCTGCGGTTGTGGTTTTGCCATTGGTTCCTGTGATTCCTATGATTTGAATCTTTTCATCGATTTTTAAAAGTTTTTTACACTCATTTACATCAATGATTTTTGCACCTTTTTCTAAGGCTTGAGCGTGAAATTTAGCATTTTGTGTGGTTTGCAAAAAAAAGCATTCTTTTTCACACTCTAAGGTATTATCTGTAATGAATGAATTTTCAAGTTTTAATTTCACTTTTAAATCCCATGAGTTTTTCTTGGAGTTTGATAAATCTATCATTTGCCCAAAAATGAGGCATAACATTTTCTATGTAATTTAAAGTCATATCTTTATAGCCATTATCAAGTAATTTTTCCAAAAAATCTAAAAAATCATCACGATTATCAATAACTAATTTAGTGCTGTTAATGATATTTTCAAAACTTTTTTGAAAGCCAAGTTCTTCTTCGCTTTTTAAAAAATCTTGATAATTTAACGCATGCCCATCTTCAAATTCGTTTTCCTGTTTGTTTTCTTGTTTTTTAAATTCAATTGTACTTAAAATTTCTTCTAAGTCTTTATCAATGCTAGAGATTTTGTAATGTTCTATATAAAAATCAAAAAGTAAAGAAGCTTCTTTAGGAGATTTTAAAGCAAGATCACAAAGGCAGATAAAATTTAGCAAGCGTTTATTTTTGCGTTTTTCATAAGCCATAGAAAAATATATTTTTGCAGTTTTAAAATCTTTCTTGTAAAAATGTTCAATTCCAAGTTTTTTATAATTTTGCAAATTCGTCTGCTCCGCCGTTTAAATTGATTATAGTGATTTCTGGATGAATATCAATCTTAAGTTGCCTTTCAAGACCATATTTTAGCGTTGTTCCACTCGATGCACAGCCTTTACAAGCTCCTATTAAATGGATATAAACGATCCCATTTTTAATTCCTAAAAATTCAAGCCCTCCGCCATCACGTTCAAGCATAGGCAAACTCTTTTCTAAACTTGCTTTAACAGGATTTATAAGCTCTTCATCACTAAAAGGAATCATAATTTATCCTTAAAAATTTTTATATACTTTAGCGTGATTGTGTTTAAAAAAAGGTAAATTAAGGCTTGAAATTTAAATAAATTAAAAAGGTTCGTCATTATCTTGCGCGCTAAATCCTAAATCATAAACTGTAAAGTTTTTATTGCCAAAAATTCCATTTAAGTTTCTAAATGATTGTTGCAGAATTTCTTCGTTTTTTTCATATTTTAAGAAGCTTAAATATTCTTTTAAAAAATTATTTAATTCTTCGGTATTTAAATTTTTAATTAGAAGATTTAAATTTTTATCAATAAGCGTAAAAAGTTGTTTTTTTAATGCGAGTGTAGAATTTTTAATTTTTACATTGTTTAAAAAAGCTAAATTAACCTTGCAAATACCTAACAAGAATTCGCTATAGTTTAAATTTTTTCGAATATTTTTACTTTCAAATTCTCTAATATCACTATCTTCATAACCTTTTTTTTCTAAAATTTTATCCAATAAAATTTTATGCTTAAAACAAACACTATCACTAATTTGCTTAAAATCGTTGCATATATCTGGATGCTGTTTTAAAAAAGCTATAAGTTCTAATTCTGCAATGTGAATTTTTTCTTTAGGAAAATTGTATTTATTTTGAGAAATTAAAGGGGTTTGTATGGTTTTTTTTGAATTTTGTGATAAGACGATAAATTTTTCATCCACTTTTAATAAATTTGAAACTAGACTAGTGTAAGAATTTGCCACTAAAGGTTCAAGATTAAAGGTAAATTTTTGTATAGTTTCTAAAGCTTTTTGTTTATCAAGAGCAGAAATTATGGAATGAGTGGATATTAAGTGTCGGATATAAAATTCGCCAAGCTCTATTCCTTCATCGAATATATTATGGAGTTTTGCGCTTTCATTTTTTGCTACGAGCTCAGCAGGATCTTTTCCGCCTTGCAAAATTGCCACTTTACCGTCTATTTTATTTGTGCTTAATAAAAATGCAGATCGTGTCGCAGCTTTTAATCCTGCTTCATCATTGTCAAAACATAAAATCACTTTTGCATCATAACGGCGGATTAAAGGTAGATGATGTTCGGTTAGTGCTGTTCCAAGAACTGCTACAGCATTGTTAAACCCTGCTTTGTGAAAAGCTATTGCATCCATGTAGCCTTCACATACTATTATTTCTTTTTTTTTGGCTATATTTTCTTTAGCGATGTTAAAAGCATAAAAAATTCTACTTTTATCAAAAAGTATATTTTGGGGTGAATTTACATACTTTGCCGGTACATTGGGATTTAAAGTACGCCCTCCAAACCCTACTAATAAGTCTTTATGATCGTAGATTGGAAAGGTGATGCGCCATATAAAACTTGCGTAAAATTCATTATTTTCATCTTTTTTTAAAGCTCCAACACTCATAGCATCTTCTAAAGAAATTTTTTGATTTTGCAATAATCTTATACTATCTTCACTTGCTCCTGCAAAACCTAATTCGAATTTGGCTATATCTTTGTCGTTTAAAGATCTTTGGTAAAGATAGGTTAAAACTTCTTTGTGGTGTTTGAGATTATCTTTAAAATACGCATTTAAGCTTGGTAGTATAGATTTTAGCTCTTTTTTATTTTCTTGTTTTTCTTTTGTATAACTCAAAGTAAAATTACTAAGGCTTGCAACTTTTTCAACTGCATCGGAAAAACTTAATTTTTCATAATCCATTACAAATTTAAAAGCATCTCCACCAGCTTTGCAAGCAAAACAATGATAAAAACCTTTGGTAGGATTGATATGCATAGACGGGTTTTTATCCGCATGGAAAGGACAGATACATACAAAACTAGAGCCTTGTTTTTTTACTTCAATATAATTTTCTATAATATCAACAATATTAAGTCTTTGGGATAAATTTTCTATACTTTCTTTAGTTATCATTTTACAAACCTTGTTAAAATTATACAAAGATTTGGCTATAATTTGGCATAAAATTTTTAGAGCGAGACTATGGATTTTTTCTTTGTAGAATACAGAGACCCTTTAGTAGGGCTTATAATTTTAACCATTTTAGTATTTGTTGTAGCTGTTGCAAATTATATTTGGAAAATATTTGCTAACAAAGATGAAGAACAAAAGCTTGAAAAATTTATAAAAAAATTTGAAATGGATAACGCTCATAAAGAGTTGTTAAGAAATAGTAGCTTGAGTTTTGGAAATTTAAGTTTTTTGGCTGAAATTTTTACTAAAAGCGGGGAATTTGAAAAAGCAACTCAAATTTATTTGATTGCTCTTGAAAAATGTAAAGATAAACAAGAAAGAGAATTTATTTTCCTTTCTTTAGCAAAAGTTTATTTTAAAGCAGGATTTTTAGAGCGTGCAAAAGAAGTTTTATTACAAGCTTTAAAACTGCGTCCAAGAAATATACAAGCCTTAAAACTTTTAAAAATTGTTTATTTAAAACTTCGTTCTTATAAAGAAAATTTAGAACTTTTAGAATGTCTTTTTGAGCTTAATGAGGATGTGCAAAAAGAGCATGATTTTATCAAAGCTTTAGAACTTTGTACTTTTAATATCACTGATGAAGAAAAAAAGAAAAAACTTTTAGAATTTAAAATAGAAGATAATCCTATGTTAGGGCGTTTAGTTTTTGAAAAATATCATATGTTTTTAGGGCAAAATTTTTTTGATATTTGTGATTTGCTTTATAGAGAAAATGAAGCGTTTAATTTAGAAAATCAAGATTTTTTAGAATTCTTTTATGCTTTGGGTAAAATTTCAAAGCATGATGATACGCATCAGTTTGTTTTTAAAAATTCTAATTTTAAAATGTTAAAAATTTTAAAAGATAATTCTTTTAATGCGAGGTTAGAATTTTCATACCGTTGTTCTGAGTGTAAAAATGTTATGCCTTTGTTTTTTTATCACTGTCCTGTTTGTTATGAGTTTAATACTTGTAAAATTATTTATGAAGTGAAAAACAATGAAACACATTGAAATTTATACAGACGGTTCATGTCTTAATAATCCAGGTTTTGGCGGATGGGCTTATATTTTGCGTTATAAAGAGTATCAAAAGGAAGGTTTTGGAGCTGAGGCTAATACCACTAACAATAGAATGGAGCTAATGGCAATTATTGAATCTTTGAAGGCTTTAAAAGAGCCTTGTGAAATTTCGCTTTTTACAGATTCTAACCTAATGGTTCAAAGTATTAATGAATGGCTAGAAGGATGGATAAAAAAGGATTTTAAAGGTAAAAAAAATATAGATTTATGGAAGGAATATATTAAAGTGGCAAAATCTCATAAGATTAAGGCTTTTTGGGTAAAAGCACATAATGGACATTTGGAAAATGAAAGATGTGATACATTGGCGCGTGAAGCTGCTTTGAAAATTGCAAGGGAAAATGATGAAAAACATTGAAAAACTAGAGCAGAGTTTAACTTATGAATTTAAAGATAAAAATCTTCTTATACATGCTTTAACCCATAAAAGTTTTAAAAAATCTTACAACAACGAACGCTTGGAATTTTTAGGTGATGCCGTGCTTGATTTAGTTGTGGGTGAATACCTTTTTCATAAATTCGCCAAAGATGCCGAAGGAGATTTATCTAAGCTTAGAGCGGCTTTAGTGAATGAAAAGTCTTTTGCAAAAATTGCAAATAGTTTAAATTTGGGCGATTTTATTTTTATGAGTGTTGCTGAGGAAAACAATGGAGGAAAAGAAAAGCCTTCTATACTTTCAGATGCGTTAGAAGCCATTATAGGTGCTATACATTTAGAAGCTGGGTTTGAGTTTGCAAAAACTATTGCTTTAAGGCTTATAGAAAAAAATTTCCCTCAAATTGATGCAAAAATTCTTATAAAAGATTATAAAACAAAATTACAAGAGATTACACAAGGAAAAATCGGACAAACTCCGCAGTATGAAACAGTGCGTGCTTTTGGTCCTGATCATTTAAAGCAATTTGAAATCGCTTTAATGCTTGATGGTAAAGAACTTGCAAGAGCTATTGCGGGAAGCAAAAAAGAAGCACAACAAATGGCAGCAAAAATTGCACTTGAGAAATTAGGAGCTTTATAGTGAATACCTTTGGTACAAGATTGAAATTTACAAGTTTTGGTGAGTCTCATGGTGTGGCTGTTGGATGTATTATTGATGGAGTGCCTGCTGGAGTTAAATTTGATGAAGAATTTTTACAAAATGAGCTTGATAAACGCAAAGGCGGAAGTAAATTTGCAACACCAAGAAAAGAAAGCGATAAAGCTCAGGTTTTAAGTGGAGTTTTTGAAGGATATACAACGGGTCATCCTATAGCTATAGTAGTTTTTAATGAAAATGCTCATTCTAAGGATTATGATAATTTAAAAGATCTATTTCGTCCTGCTCATGCGGATTTTGCTTATTTTTATAAATATGGCATAAGAGATCATAGGGGTGGAGGTAGATCAAGCGCTAGAGAAAGTGTTGCTAGAGTGGCTGGTGGTGCAGTTGCAGCGATGCTTTTGCGTGAATTTGGTATTTGTGTTCAAAGCGGTGTTTTTGGAGTAGGAACTTTTGTATCAAATTTGAAAGAAGAAGAATTTGATTTTGAATTTGCTAAGAAAAGTGAAATTTTTTGCCTTGATCCAAAACTAGAAAGTGACTTTAAAAATGAAATTTTAAATGCTAGAAGTTCAAAAGATAGTGTAGGCGCTGCCGTTTTTACAAAAGTTAGTGGTATGCTTGCGGGACTTGGAGAAGTTCTTTATGATAAGTTAGACTCTAAATTAGCTCATGCTTTAATGGGAGTTAATGCTGTTAAAGCAGTTGAAATAGGTGAAGGTATTAATGCAAGCAAAATGCGCGGATCGTGTAATAATGATGCTTTAAAAGATGGCAAGTTTTTAAGCAATCATAGTGGAGGAATTTTAGGAGGAATTTCAAATGGAGAAAATCTTATTTTAAAAACTTATTTTAAACCTACTCCTTCTATTTTTGCCAAGCAAGAAAGTATAGATAAATTTGGCAATAATTTGGAATTTGAACTCAAAGGTAGGCATGATCCTTGTGTAGGTGTTAGAGGAAGTGTTGTAGCTAGTGCTATGGTGCGTTTAGTTTTGGCTGATTGTTTGCTTTTGAATGCGAGCGCGAATTTAAACAATTTAAAAAATGCTTATGGATTAAAATAAAAAAAAGCCCATTTTAATGGGCTTGATTGCAATATTTTGAAAAGATTCGAATACTATATCGCTTGTTTTGCTAAATACTTTACACTTTAACTAATAAAAAATTGATTAATATCAGCCTTATTTTCAAAAGCTATACTTGTATAAGCTTGATTTTTAAATTTAAGTTCATAGCTTTTTCCTGCTTCGTGTTTAGTATAGGTAAGGGCTATTTTTAAGGCAAGTTCTAAGTCTTTTTCTGAAATTTTTTCATCTACCAAAGAGTAAGCTCCGATTAAATCCCCAAGTTCTATTACTTCATATTTAGAAGTTTTTAAACCTTTTAAAAGAGTATTTTCAAGTTCATTTCTACCTATGATCATTTTAGCTCCATTAGGCAATCTTAAATGACGACCATATTTTAAAAGTTGTGCGTCATTAACCTGCATATCTTTGTCAAATTCTATGAAATCTCGAATTTTTTTAGCAAAACTATCAAGAGTTAGCAAACAACCTCCACCTGGACTTTCAAAGTCTTCTAAGCCAAATTTAGCTGCAAGTTCAAGTTGTCTTTTGCGACTTCTTCCACTAATACCTTCGAGTTTTTCTCTATCTACCCAACCTTCTCTTTCGGGTTTGGTTAGTGGTAGGTTTTTTGCACACATAGGACGCAAGATTAAATCTTCTTCATCAAGAGCAAGTTTTTTAACTTTTGCCATCGCATCACTTCTTTGACTCATAGGGCGTTGTCCTAAAACTTCTCCTGTGATGATAAAGCTTGCATTTTCTTCTTTTAACATAGCAAGAGCAGTTTTAAACATAAAAGCATGACAATCTATACAAGGATTAAAATGTTTGCCATAGCCATATTGTGGGTTAAAAAGCACTTCTTGAAGATAGGAATTTCTTACATCTATCATTTCAAAATCCGCACCTACCATTTCCGCACGCTTTTTCATGATTTCGCTTTTATCGCTTGTGCTTCCAAAACCTATGTTGATATTTAGGGCTTTAACTTCTATGCCTTGCGCAGTGATGAGTTTCATTGCAAGCATACTATCAAGCCCACCGCTAAAAAGAGCTAATGCTTTCATTGATTCCTTTCTAAGATTATAAAATTTTTTAAGATTTTGTCGATTATAAAAGGTATAATTTTAACTAAAAAATCTTTAAAATAAGGATTGGAAAGTGTTAAAAATAATTTTGGTTTTAAGCATTTTGAGTTCTTTTGCTTTTGCAAATTCTTGTGCTAACTACGAGCAAGAACTTAAAAAGTGTAATTCTTTAAAAAATTCACATGAGAGAAAAATGTGTCGTTTAGGTTTATTTGCAAAATGTAAAAAAGGATAAATAATGAAAATCGATACTTCTGCTAGTTTAACCCATTCTTTAACTAATAATGTTGATAAAAAAGAGCTTAGCGTATTAAAAAAAGAAGATCAAGATAAAATTCCCGTGCAAGATCTTTCGAGTTTAAATAGCGATGGTGTTAAGGTTGTTTTTGAAAATAAGCAAGGTGAACTTATAGCTTTAAATTTAAGCGATGAAAATTATAGTAGTTTGCAAAAAAATTTTGGTTCTTATACGAATTATGTTGCTAGAAATGATGGTAGCATAAGGCTTAATGGCGAAGCAAATCAATTTGTTTCAAATTGGTTTGAAAGTGTAAAAGATAATTTTGATTCTTTAAATTCAAATTTAAATAATAAACAACAAAGTGTAAAATTAAATTTTAATACAAGTACCCTTCAACAAAGTATGCAAAATTTAGGCTTTAAAACAAACGATGAAAAAATATCTGATGATGCAAATATAGAAGAAAAATTAAATTTTTTTATTGATAAAGATGTAAATAAAGATGGTAAAGTTGATGATAGCGATGTTAAAGAACCTAGCATGAGAGAAATTTTAAGTGACATTAAAGAGGCATCAGGTGGTGGAGCTAGTGCTATGAAAACCATAGATCCGCAAAAAATCAATAAAAAAGATGATAAGGAAAGTAATATTAAAGAAAAAGAAGACGAAGATTTGCTTCAAAAAGCCCAAGAAAAAGGTTTAAGTGCTTTAAGTGCTGATGAGCAGGCAAAGCTTGAGACTAGTAATCCTGAAGAATTTGAAAAACTGAAGCAAAAATCTTTGCAAGAATTAAGTCAGAATTTAAGTAAAGATTTTCAAAATAAAATTGAAAATCAAGAAACACAAATTGTAGATAAGAGAGTGTAGTAAATTATAATTTTACCCTCTTAGGGTTTTAAAATCATATATAATAGGTAGTGTAATTCTTAAATCTCCGTTATACTGTGGAAAATTTAAAGAAGCTTTTTTTATGCTTTCTAAAGCACTTTTATCTAATAAATCATATCCTGAGCTTTCTATGATTTTTAAATCTGCTAAAGTTTTGTTTTCTTTCCATAAAAATTCTACTTTTACAGTTCCTTGCATACGCATTTTTTTTGCTTGCCTCGGATAAAATTGTGCTTGTTGTATAGCTTTTTGAATTTCTTTTAATACAGGGTGATTATCTTTTCCTTGTGTTAATTGGGTGATTTTAGGTTTGACATTTGTATCAGTTGTTTTTGTAAAAGTTTTAACTTCTTGAGTTGGTGCTATTGGGGTTTTATTTGGTATTGGATGTGAAAGTGTTTTTTTTATCTTTTTTTGAATTTTTTCAGGAGTTTTTTTAATAACTTTTGGCTGAGGTTTTGGTTTGATGGGTTCTATAATGGATTCTGTTGGTTTAGTCTCATTTGTTGGATTAGTTTGGGTAAATTGTTTTATTGCTAAAGAAAAATAATCTTCATTTTTAATTTCCATTTTAAAAAAGTCATTTGAGTGAAAAATGACAAAAAGTAAAGGTATAAAGACTATAAAAGTTATATAAGAAGCTTGGTATTTATGATTTAAAAATAAAGTTTTCATTTGTTTTTCTCAGTAAGAATTTGAAAATTTTCATGTTCTTTGGCTTTTAAAAAATCTATAATTTTTACAAAACTTTCAAATTTAGCATTTTTATCGCTTTTTAGTTCTACTATGGTTTTTTTATCAAGCGAAAAAATAGCATTTTTAACTTCATTTAAATCAGCTAATTTATCATTTAAATAAAAAGTATTTTTTTCATCTATGGCTATAAGAAGTTTTTTTTCATTATTACTTATATTGGTAGCATTTTCACTTGAAGGAAGTGAGATTTGAATTTTTCCATGCGCAATAAAGGTTGAAATACTAAGTACTATAGCAAGCAAAACAAGCATAATGTCTATAAATGGAACTATATTTAAACCTTCATTTTTTGGTAGTTTAAGCATTTTTATTTGCCTTATAAGCATTGCTTAAGAGGGAAACTTTTCTAAGTAAGGCATTATAAGCCATTAAAGCAGGAATAGCAACCAAAAGTCCCAAGGCTGTAGCTTTAAGAGCTAAAGAAAGTCCTACGACTATAGATTTGACATCTATATTGCCTGCCAAGCCCATTTCGTAAAATGTAACCATTATGCCTATTACAGTGCCTAAAAGTCCTATATAAGGGGCATTAGAATAAATGATATATATAGTGGTTAAATTTTCACTAATTGCATCATCAAATTGCTCTTGATTCTCATAATTTTTAAAGTTAATTTTTCTAAAAAATAGCATTCTTTCTACAACACACCAAAAAGCTATAAATGCCATAATTCCTAGAATTAAAAAGATAATTAAATCGATGTAATCTTTTAGAAATTCCACATTTTTCTCCAAAAATATATTTACTAAATTTTAAAAGATTATACTATATAAAAAATAAATTTATAATTAATATCAATTATCATAATTTTTAAGAAATTCTTGTTTATAATTTTTATTTTTATTAGGTTATAATTTATAAAAATTTAATAGGGTTTAACATGACTATAGATTTAAATCATAATTTTACCTCTTTTGTTCTTCTTGATGAAGTTGATTTTAATTTTTCGGAGTTAAAAAGCATTTTAGAAGATAAATTTAATATAAAAATAGCTGATGAAAATTTTACCAAAGAGGGCGTGATTTTTTTATATGAAAATATGTTGGTTACTCTAAATTTGATTAAAAATCCTATACCTAATCACGAAGCAGAATACTATGCAAATTTTAATTTTATGTGGAAAGATGCCTTAGAGCAAACTAAAAAACATAAAGCTCATCTTCTTATAGCGGTGCTAAGTCAAGATCAAAGCAAATTAGAACAAGCTAAAATGTTTACGAAAATTGCAGCTTTATGTTTGGATAATAAACATGCTTTAGGTTTTTATACAGGTGCAGTTGTTTTAGAGCCCAGTTTTTATATAGAAAATGCAAAAATGTTAGATGATAATCGCTTGCCGGTATATAATTGGATATATGTTAGTGTTTATCCTAGTGAAAATGGAGTTAATGCTTATACTTATGGGCTTAGAAATTTTGATAAATTAGAACTTGAAGTTTGTGATTTAAACATAGAAGAAAAAGAACTTTTCTTTTGTATTTATGATATTGTTTTGCATATTTTAACTTATGATATTAATCTAAAAGATAAAGATATTTTAAAATTTGAAGATGGAAAAGAAATAAAATTTATAAAAAGTCAAGGTATAAGTGTTGAGAATGAAAGCTTGAAAATTATTTTTTAAGTTTCACATTCACTTCACAGTTTTGAGTTAAACTTTCGCCAACCAAGACAAAAAAGGAGAAACTATGAAAGCAAAATTAACTTTACTTGCTTTGTTGGGTGCTACGGTGCTTTTAGCTAAAGATATGGTTGTTCCTGCTAGCGAACTTCCAAATAATGCCAAAGAATTTATTTCTAAAAATTTTAAAACCGCTCAAATTGGTTTGGTGAAAAAAGATATAGATTCTTATGATGTAATTTTAAATGATGGAACTGAAATTGATTTTACGATCAATGGAGATTGGAAAGAAGTTGATGGAAAATACAAGGCTTTACCGCATACTATTTTACCTAGTGTTATGAAAAAAGTGAGTGCAACTCAACCAAATGCTCAAATTATTGAAATAGATAAAGAAATTAATGGTTATAAATTTAAGTTTAATAATAACATGAAAGTTTATACGGATATGCAAGGAAATGTCCTAGGTCAAAAATTAGATTAATTTTTGAAAATTTAACCTTCTTAATTTGGAAGCATAGTCTTCCAAATTTTTATTTTTTGATTGTAAAACCCAAAATATATTTAGTTTTAAAATAATACTTTATTGATACAAGTGATTGTTTTTTTATAAAATTAAATTTACAAAATGTTACATAAAATTTAAAATATTTTTTAAAAAAAATAATTATTTATAAATATTTTGCTAAAATAAAAGAGATATAATCTTGCAATTTTAAGGAAGAATAATGAATACTCCTAAATGGACTAGTCACGATACAAGGTGGGTTTTATCTCTTTTTGGAACAGCTATTGGAGCCGGTGTACTTTTGTTACCTATTAGTGCTGGGCTTGGTGGATTGATACCTTTGTTAGTTATACTTGTTTTAGCTTTTCCTATGACTTACTTAGCTCATAGAAATTTATGTCGCTTTGTGCTTTCAAGTTCTAATCCAAAAGATGATATTACTTTTGTTGCAGAAGGTTATTTTGGCAAAGGCGGTGGATTTTTAATTACACTTTTGTATTTTTTTGCTATTTTGCCTATTTTATTGGTTTATAGTGCTAATCTTACAACAACTTTGCTTGAGTTCTTAATCAATCAGTTTAATTTCAATGCAGATCTTACTCATGCTGCTCGTTGGTGGGTGAGTTTTTTGATTGTTGGAGTTTTGGTTTTGATTTCTATTCTTGGTGAAAATGTTGTAACAAAAGCAATGAGTTTTCTTGTTTTTCCTTTTATTATATTTTTATTTATTTTTTCATTGCTTTTAATTCCACAATGGAATTCATCATTATTTACAAATGTTGACTTTTCCGTAATTTCAACAAGTAATTTTTGGGTTACTTTATGGCTTGTTATTCCTGTGATGGTGTTTAGTTTTAATCACTCTCCTATTATTTCTTCACTTGCTTGTTATTGTAAAAAAGAATATGGTGATTATGCTGAGCCTCGCGCTAGAAAAATTATTTCTTTGGCAATTATTCTTATGGTTTTTGTTGTAATGTTTTTTGTTTTTTCTTGTGCTTTAACCTTTACACCAGAAGATTTTGCATCAGCAAAAGATCAAAATATCAATATTCTTACTTTTATAGCAAATAAATTTCCTGAAGTTTCTTTACTAGCTTATGTTGGGCCTATTGTTGCGCTTGTGGCCATTAGTAAAAGTTTCTTAGGGCATTATCTTGGTTCTCAAGAAGGCTTAAATGGTATTTTATATAAAGCAAGTAATGGTAAAATTCAAGGTAAATTCGCTCAAACTTTAACAGCGATCATTACCTTTGCTATCGCTTGGCTTGTTGCGTATAAAAATCCAAGTGTTATAGGAATTATTGAGGCTATTGGTGGTCCTGTTTTGGCTATTTTGCTTTTCTTGATGCCACTTTATTGTATTTATCGTTTTGATATTTTGGCAAGATTTCGTAATAAATTTTTAGATCTTTTTATTTTGGTAATGGGAATAGTTGCAATTTCTGCTGCAATTCACAATCTTTTATAAATTAAGGATAAAAAATGAGTAATTTAAGCATTTTTAAAATAGGTGTCGGTCCTTCTTCTTCTCATACTTTAGGGCCTATGCTTGCCGGAAATTTATTCTGTAAAAAAGTTGCTAAAAGGCTTGATGAAATTGATAGAGTTGAAGTCACTCTCTATGGTTCTTTGTCATTAACAGGTAAAGGACACTTGAGTGATAAGGCTGTAATTTGGGGGTTAAATGGCCTAGAAGCTAAAAATTTAAGCGCGGCAATACAAGATGAAGTAAATAAAAATGCTATTGAAAATGCTCAAATTGATTTTTGTGGAGAAAAAAAACTTTGTTTTAATTATGAAAAAGATTTGATATTTTCCAAAGATTTTCTACCTTTGCATGAGAATGGTATGAAAATTAAAGCTTATGATTGCAAAGGTGGGTTAGTTGATGAAGAAACTTATTATTCTGTAGGTGGAGGCTTTGTTTTAACAGCTGCACAATTAGAAAAAAAAGGCAAAAATTCCAACCAAAACAAAAAGAAAAAACTAGATATAGAGCTTAACAATGCAAAAGAAGCTTTAGAGCTTTGTGATAAAAGAGATTGGGATTTAGCAGAGCTTTCTTATCGTTATGAATTGCAATTTCACACTAAAGAGGAAATTCGTGCTTATTGTCTTGAAATTTGGGAAGTAATGCAAGAAGTGTATTATAATGGTACACATCCAAATGAAGATTATTTGCCTGGAAAACTTCATTTAAAACGTAGAGCTAAAGGGCTTAAAGAAAGAGTGGCGATGACAACTGATCCTATGGGCATTATCGATTTTATTTCTTTATATGCTATTGCGATTGCTGAAGAAAATGCTAGCGGAGCAAAGGTTGTAACCGCGCCAACAAATGGAGCATGTGCTGTTATCCCTGCTGTTATGCTTTATCTTAAAAATCATACTATAGGTTTTAGTGATGAAAAGGCTATAGAGTTTTTATTAACAGCAATGCTTATAGGTTCTTTTTATAAGAAAAATGCAAGTATTAGCGGAGCAGAAGCAGGCTGTCAAGCAGAAATTGGTAGTGCTAGTTCTATGGCAGCTGCAGCTATGGCAACAGTTTTAGGAGCTAATGCTTTTAAAGCATGTAACGCTGCTGAAATGGCAATGGAACATCATCTAGGTTTAACTTGCGATCCAGTTGCAGGACTTGTGCAAATTCCTTGTATAGAAAGAAATGCCTTTGGAGCTATTAAAGCCATAAGTGCTGCTAGAATGGCAATGACACGTAAATCTACTCCTATGGTAAGCCTTGATGAGGTTATAGAAACCATGTACGAAACAGGAAAAGATATGAATTATAAATACAAAGAAACTTCTTTAGGTGGTCTTGCTACAAATTTAAAAACAGTATGCTAAAGTGTTTTTACACTTTAGTGTATTTTTTCATCCTTTGACTTAAAAATTCTTTCATTTCTTCTTTGGAAAAACTTTTAAGAATACGAATTTGCTTAAAAAGCAAGCCAAGATTGATTGCTCCCATCACTAAAAGCAATAAGCAAATCATTAAAAAAACAAGATCTATGGCTCCAAATTCATTAATCATAGCCAAACTTGCAAAAAATACACTCGCTAATAATAAAAAAAATAAAAGCAATATTTGTTTTAATTTTGCCTCATTAAAATTATCACAATTTTGAGTGAAATTTCTAAAAAGTATGATCTTTTTACCCAAATTTGAAACTAAAATTTCATCATTTTCTTTAAATAAGCTTTCTTTTAAACTTTTATAAAAAAAGATTTCATTGTTTAAATTTAGAGCATCTTTGTAGCTTGATAAGGTGTAGTCTTTGTAAAAAAAGGATTTTAATTCATTTTTCTTTTCTATTTTAAATAATCTTAAATCATTTCTTGCATAAAAAAATCCACTAAAGTTCATAAATGCCATAAGTATCACTCCCTAAAAAATTCCTATAAAGTGGCTTGAAATTTAAAGGTATTGTAACATTTTTTTCATCATTTAAACTTGAACTTTGGAAAATCAAAAACATATCTATTTCATCTTTAAAGATTTTGAGAAAATTTTCTCCACCCTCATACATTAAAAATTTAGTCTCACTTGGAATTTGGGTATAAATTTGGCGGTTTGGAACTTTAAATAAAGGGATATTTTTATCAAAATTATCTATATTTTGACGGCTTAAGATACAAAGATTAGGCGCTTTTGCTTTGCAAAGCCTAGCATCTAGTATAGGGTGATCTTTTCTTATGGTTTCTCCACCGACTACAAGCAAATCAATCACTGCTCTAATTTTATGTGCATAAGTACGACTTAGCTCATTGCTTACGATTTTACCAAAAGGTGAGCCGTTCATAGAAAGGGCTAATTTAAAAAGTTTAAATTGCCCTTTTTGCCATTTTAAAAAAGGTTTTAAAAGTTTTTCCCCTTCTTCTTTAAGTATGTCAAATTCAACCTCTACACCTTGTTTTTTTAAAAACTCAGCTCCACCGCTTGCGATTTTATTTTCATCTTTAACGCTGATTAAAATTTTTTTAAAACCTAGCTCGCTAAAGAGCTTTGCGCAAGGAGGCGTTTTTCCTTGATGAAAGCAAGGTTCAAGTGTCACAAAAGCTATACTATCTTTAAATACACCTTGATGGTTTTTACAAATAAACTCATGTAAAGCGTTTGCTTCTTTAGGCAATGAAATTTCAGGTCTTAAGCTTTTAAAAGCATGAGCTATGGCATTAAGTTCTGCATGAGCCAATCCAGCTTTTTCATGAGCTTTTATGGCTAAAATTTTTTCATTTTTATCTAAGATTACACAGCCTACAGCCGGATTTGGATAGGTTAAAAACTGATATTTCCAAGCCTCATTTAAAGCTAAATTCATATAAAATTCTTTCATTTGCCTACCTTGTATTTTAAAATTTGACATATTTTTAAAATTTTATATTTTTGTTTTAAGATAATAAATTCTAAATTTTCCATTTGTATTTCTTATTTTTAATTATATTAGCCATAGTTTTTCTAAGTTTTTTAGGATATAACAAAAATAGTAAGACTGAAGTATTATTTTTCATTTGTAGTATCCTTTATAATTTCAGGAATGATATAATTGATAAATTAGAAAGTCTTGGTGGCCGGGAGAAAGGGATTCGAACCCCTGGAGGTGTGACCCTCAACGGTTTTCAAGACCGCCGCTTTCGACCACTCAGCCATCTCCCGATAAAGTAAAGTTTTGCCTTTTGGAGGCGACATCCGGATTCGAACCGGAGATCAAGGCTTTGCAGGCCCATGCCTTACCGCTTGGCTATGTCGCCCTGATAATGTTGAAAAAGTGGTGCCCGAGGCCGGACTTGAACCGGCACGGAAGAAAAATTCCGAGGGATTTTAAGTCCCTTGTGTCTACCAATTCCACCACCCGGGCGGGTGATTATGGAGCGGGAAACGAGATTCGAACTCGCGACCCCAACCTTGGCAAGGTTGTGCTCTACCCCTGAGCTATTCCCGCATAAATTTCTGAAAGAATTGAAGATAAAAGTATAACAAAATAAACTTAAAAGGAGTTTATTTTGCCTTAAGTTATTTGCAAATAAATAAAGCTTTTGCACTTAAAATTTGTTCTTTTTCGCCGATAATTGGAGATGAAAGTTCCATATTATCAGATTTCGTATTTAGCATTCTAGGTGCGATATTGGCATTTGTATTTACTTGTAAATTTTTCAATACACAAGTTTTATTAAGATCCAAAGAGTAAGTTTTTTCATATTCGTATGATGTTTTTAAAAGCTCTTTGTAGAGATTTTCTTTGTTGTTGTTTAGTGTATCTTTTGAAAATTTTGTTTGTATGGCTGGTGTTGAAACGCTGATGAAATTATTTTTAGCTATGATAGAATTGATATCATTTAAAAGCCTGTTAAAATCTGCAAGTTGGTTTTCTTTAAATTCACATTCTAAATTCGCATCAAATCTTTGGCCTTTTGGAGTTTGTATACCATCTTTATAGGAAAAATTAGGTTCTAAAGAAAAACTTCCTCCGCTACAAAAATTTTCTTTTTTTGAGCGTTCTAAAATTTGATTGAAAGTATTTGTGATTTCGGCTTTTTCACTATTGTCTAATGTGATTTTTGAACTTAAATTTTCATTTGCCCAAAAATTAATATTTGCATATAAAATATCGGGTTTTAGTGTATTTCCTACTTCTATATTTCTTGAAAAATATAAATCATGATTAGAGTCTTTTTTGCCTAAAAATTCTACATTAAAAACTACTCCCGCAACAAAAAGTAATAAACATAAAAAACCCACGCCTAAACCTTTAAAAAAAGCTAACATTTAATATCCTTATATAATTTAATTTTTAAAATTAATATCCTTTTTTAAAAAATTTTATAGGATTTTTGCATTTTTTACACTTAAATTTGGCATTATCACTCTGAATTTTTTTATGAATTCCAAAAGGTACATCATGCATTTGTCCTATACAATCACAAGTATAAAAATAAATAACTGCTTCATCTTCATCTCCATCTTTTATTTCTTCAAAGCTTATATCAGCTCCATCTTCAGAGCTTAAAGCTCCTATTCTCCATTGTTCTACTTTCATGTCTTCATAAAGTATATGTTCTAAAAGCCATTTTTTTACCATGGTATAAAGTTTTTCTTTTAAATCATTTGTAGTTTTTATGTTTTGAATGATTTCTACCATAGATTGAATAATTTCTTTGTGAATTCTACGATGTCTTTCAAAATCAGGATATCTAATAAATATCATGTATTTTTCTTCATCGTTAAAATGGTATTTCATGTAGTTAAAAAAATCTGTAAGTAAAATTTTAATTTCATTTCTATTTACAGGTTTATCAAAGATATGCTCAACTTTGGCTGCTAATTCAAATAGTTTTTTATGTTGATCATCAATTTTTCCATTTCGGACACTATAGCTTTTATCCCATTTTGGAAGCAAATTTTATCCTTTGTAAGTTTTCTCTTCGCTTTTGACAAAAATCAAAAGTTTGTGACATTTTTTACATTTCATAACTTTACCATCATTCATTACACTTACATGGTCTTTAAAAGTTAATCTATGGTTTATTTGACATGGGCAAGAATAAATAAATTCAAAATTTTCTTCATACATCATAATTTGTTCTTGAATCTGTTCTCGGTTAATTGGAGCTCGTGTTTTTTCTTGATCTTTTATTAAATTCTCATTAATCCAAGTAACTATCATTACATCATGGCTTAGTATATGTTTAGATAGCCAGTTTGACATAATTGAATATAATTTTTCTTTAAGGTCGTTTGTAGTTTTTATATTCTGTATTAGTTGAGACATTTCATAGATAATATTTTTATGCATTTGTTTGTGTTCATAAAGACGCGGATACTGAATGCTTTGCATAAATTCTTCTTCGTCATGAAAATGTTCCTTCATATAAGTAAAGAGTTCAATTAAAATTTCTTTTAATTCATCTCGTTTAACAAATTTAAAAACAGCATTTTCAACTTGTGCTGCCAGCTCAAAAAGTCTTTTATGCTGAGTATCGATTTTTTGATTATTGATGTTATAGCGCTCATCCCAAATAGGGATTAGTCTTTACCATCCATTTTTCCAATCCTTGGAATTCATTTAAATCATATGGTAAAATTATATCAAAAATTTTGATTTTATAAAACATTTTTAATGGTAAAAAATATAATAAATTATATGCTTACAAAAGTTTTAAAATTTTTTGTTATACTCTCATTTATGCAAAAAAAAGAGCTTGAAAAACTACAAGAAAATTTACTTCTTTGGTATGAAAAAAATGGACGCAAAACTCTACCTTGGCGTAATTTACAAAGTCAAAATTGTGATGAAAGTTTAAAGCATATTGATAGAGCCTATGGGGTTTATATCAGCGAAATTATGCTTCAGCAAACTCAAGTTAAATCAGTTTTAGAAAGGTTTTATTTCCCCTTTTTGCAAAAATTTCCTACTTTAGAAAGTTTGGCTAATGCTAATGAAGATGAGCTTTTAAAGACTTGGCAAGGGCTTGGCTACTACACTCGTGCTAGAAATTTAAAAAAGGCAGCCTTAGAATGCATGGATAAGTTTGAAGCTAAATTACCCAAAGAAGTTGAGGATCTAAAAAAATTAAGCGGTATAGGAGCTTATACAGCAGGCGCTATAGCTTGTTTTGGCTATGATCAAAAAGTTTCTTTTGTTGATGGTAATATACGCCGTGTGTTTTCTCGTCTTTTTGCTTTAGAAAATCCTAGTATGAAAGAACTTGAAAAAAGAGCTAAAGAGCTTTTAAATTTAAATCATGCCTTTGATCACAACCAAGCTTTGCTTGATATAGGGGCTTTGGTTTGTGTGAGTAAAAATGCAAAGTGTGGAATTTGTCCTTTGTATGATTTTTGTCAAGGTAAATTTAATACAGAGCTTTATCCAAGAGTTAAAAAAATACTTTATGAGAGTTTAAATTTAAATCTTTTTTTGTTTGAATTTAATAAAAAATTTGCGATACAGAAAAGCCAAGATAAGCTTTATAAGGGTATGTATAATTTTCCTTTTTTTAAAGAAGGAGAGTATAAACTTTCTAAAGATATGAGTTTTATAGGGGAGTTTAAGCACGGCTATACTAAGTATAAACTTCATATCAAGGTTTATCATCAAATTTTAAACAATGAAAATAAAAATTATGAATTTAAAACCTTAAAAGAGTTAGAAAGTACCGCGCTTTCGGCACTTTCTTTAAAAGCGTTAAAAATTAATTAAGCTCTGATTTTTTAGGCAAGCATAAAGTAGCTATAAGCATGATGATTGTAAAAATAGCTATATAGATAAAAAAGCCATTTTCTATACCTGCATTTTTAAATTGCAAAGCAACCCAAGGAGCAGATCCTCCAAAAACAGCATTTGCAATAGCATAACCTAAACCTGTCCCTAAAGCTCTTACATGTTCAGGAAAAAGTTTTGCTTTAAAAATCCCCGCAACTGAAGTATAAAAACTTAAAATAACAAACAATAATACCACTAACATAAATGTCAAAGAAGAATTATTTTGTGCGTTATTGGCTATAAGTGAAAAAATAGGATAAATTCCTACCAATGCCAAAATACAAAATACAATTAAAGATCGTTTGTGACCTATTTTATCTCCTATATATCCAAAAAGAGGTTGAATGATCATTAGTATAAATAAAGCACCTAAGAAAAGATTATTAACAAGCATTTTATCCATACCCGTATTTTCCATAAAAGTTTTAGTATAAGTTGTAATAGTATAAAAAGCTAAAGAACCTCCAGAAGTAACTCCAAGCACCATTAAAAAAGGTTTCCAAGATTTACATAATGCTTTTAAAGTACCACGATCTTCATGCTGGTGAAGTTTTGTAGCACTTTCATTCATCATTTTTCTTACAAAAAGCGAGCCTAGTGCTAAAATTCCACCTATTACAAAAAGTATTCTCCAAGCATAATCTTTCATATCATCAATGCTAAAAAATAAAAACATTATACTAATGCTTGCAACGGCCAAAAGTTGACCGCCTATTAGGGTTACATACTGAAAAGATGAGTAAAAACCGCGTTTTCCTTCTGTAGCAAGTTCTGAAAGATAAGTAGCTGCTATGCCATACTCCCCGCCTACACTAAGACCTTGAATGAGTCTTGCTATTAAAAGTAAGATAATAGCAAGATCTCCCACTGTATCTTTGCTTGGTAAGGCTGCTATCATAAAAGAGCCCAAAGCCATTAAAACCACTGATATAACCATAGATTTTTTACGACCTACTTTATCAGCTAAAGAGCCAAAAAGCCAAGAACCTATAGGACGCATAAAAAACCCTGCTGCAAAAACCCCAAAGGCATTGATTTGCTGGATAACAGGATTATCTGAAGTTGAAAAAGTATGAGCAAAATAAGTTGCTGTAAAAGCATAGATATAAAAATCAAACCACTCTACTAAATTTCCGCTACTTGCAGCAATAATAGAGCGAATTTTTTTCGTGCGAGTAAGCTCTTGCATAAACCCTTCCTTAATTTTAGATTTTTATTTAAGTATAGTGTGATTTTTGTTTAATATATTTAAAAATAAAGAAGAGAAATAAAAAAGATAAAAATATCGATAAAAATGTTACATATTTTAATAAATTTCATAAATTTTGGTAAAATGTTTACTCTAGGAAATATAATGAAATTTAAAAAAATATATATAGAATTAAGCGATATTTGTGGTTTAAAATGTGATTTTTGTCCTTCTCAAAAAGGAATTCGCGGGGTAATGAGTGAAGAAAAATTTCAAAACTTAGCTTATGAAATTTCTAATAAAGCTGAGCTTTTTACCTTTCATCTTTTGGGCGATCCTTTGCTTTTACCTAATTTGGAAAATTATCTAAAAATCGCAAAAGATGAAGCTATGAAACTTGAAATCACTACAAGCGGCTTTTATTTAAATTCTAAAAATCAAGCTTTATTGTTAGGGTATGAGAATATCCATCAAATCAATATTTCTTTAATGTCTTTTTTAAGTCAAAGCAAAATTTCTTTAGAACAGTATTTTAAGCCTATTTTAGAACTTTGCAAAAAGCATTTAGAGCAAAAAAGCCTTTCTTTTATCAATCTAAGACTTTGGAATTTAGATGCTAATTTTAAAGCACCTAAGTCAAATTTAAAAATTTATGAGTTTTTAGCTAAAGAATTTGAAGTTAAGATCGATACAAACTTAAGTAAAAATCGCTTGCAAAGACATATTTTGCTTCATCAAAATAAACTTTTTAAATGGCCAAATTTAAAAGATGAACCCCTTTATAAAAAAGGAAAATGTCATGCTTTAAAAGAGCAAATTGGGATTTTAAGTGATGGAAGTTTAGTGCCTTGCTGTTTGGATACTAAAGCAGATATTAACTTGGGAAATGTTTTTGAAAATAACTTTGATAAGCTTTTTAAATCACCGCGTATAAAGATGATGAAAAAAGCTTTTGAAGAAGATAAACGCATAGAAAAACTTTGTCAAACTTGCGAATTTTTTAAAGCAAGATTGGGTGATTAAAAATTGTTATTTTCTAGCTTTGTTTTAAATTCTTGAATTCTATCTATTATCTTAGGACTAAGGCGTAATAATATATGTGTATCTTTGTTAAAATAAATACTTCCTGTTTTAACTGCTTTGGTATTTTTCAATAAAGCATTTGTATCTAAAAGATTGTTTTTGGCATTCATTCCAAGAATGAGTATGTCTGGATTTTGTTTCAGTATATATTCTGCTGATATAACAGGTCTTGAAATTTGACTTTGCGGACTTAAATTTTTAATCCCTATGAGTCTTAAAATATCAGCTATTAAAGAATTATCATTAAAGGCCATTAAAGGGTTGCTAGAATAAAGATAAATCGCACTTTTATTTAAGGGTTTATCGCTTAATTTTTTTAAATTTTGGGTAAATTCTTGTTCTAAAAGCTCCGCTTCTTTTTCTTTTTTGGTGATTTGGCCCAAGGTTGTGATATTTTTTGTTATATCTTCTAAACGCTCGGCTTTTAAATTGATACTTTTGATACCAAAATTTTTAAGTCCTTCTTCTAAATTTAAAGAATAAGAGCTTAAAATCACCAAACTTGGTTTTAGTGCTACTATTTTTTCAAGTGAAGGATTTGAAAAAGTGCCTACGCTTGTAAGTTTTGAGGTTTGATCTTTAGGATAGATATTTGAGTGTTGTAAAGTGGCAATGCCTACGATTTGATCTTCAGCCTTAAGCATAAAAAGGGTTTCTATGCTTGCAGGATCAAGCACTACAAGGCGTTCTTTTGCATTTAGTGTGATTAAAAACAAACTCATAATAATTAAAATTTTTTTCATTTTTTCTCCTTTAAAGCTAAAATATAAGGTTTAGAATTTTTATAAATAATCTCACAGTTTAAATCATAAATTTCTTTTAAAATTTCTTGAGTAAAAAGCTCTTTGCTCGTTCCAAAATACTTTATCTCCCCTTCTTTTAAAAAAAGGATTTTATCGCAGAACATAGAAGCTAAATTTAAATCATGCAAGATAGAAACAACGGCTATATTTTTTTCTTTAACTAGTTTTTCGCAAAGAGTTAAAAGCTCTATAGCATAGTTTAAATCAAGGGCTGAAGTAGGTTCATCTAAAAAAAGAATTTTTGGCTTTTTAAGCAAAGCTCTTGCTAAAAGCATTCTTTGAAATTCACCCCCACTTAAAGAAAGTATGCTTCTTTCTAGAAAATTTTCAAGTCTTAAATCCTTAGCAAATTCTTTAATTTCTAAAATATCTTCTTTAGAATAAGAACTAAAAGCGTGTTTTAAATTCGCATATTTGCTCATTAAAAGCACATCGATGACTTTTAAAGGGGTGTTTAATTCTGATTTTTGAGGCACAAAGCCACAAATTTTGGCAAATTCTTTAAGAGAAAAATCTTTGATATTTGTGTTAAAAAGACTTATCTCTCCTTTATTTGGACTTAAATTTTTAAGTATAAGTTTTAAAAGAGTGCTTTTGCCCGAGCCATTTGGCCCTAAAATTCCTATAAAAGCTTGGTTTTTAAGTTCTAAATGAATGTTTTTTAGTAAATCTTTTTGGTGATAAGCAAAGCTTAAATCTTGTATTTTTAGCATTATAAAAATCTCCTAGCGCTTAAAGTCAAATATAAAAAAATAGGAGCTCCAAAAAATGCAGTTAGGATTCCAATCGGAATTTGCACAGGGGCTAAAAGAGTTCTTGCTAAAGTATCACAAATAAGTAAAAATAATCCTCCAAATGCTGTACATAAAGGGATAACTAAGGCATTATCATAATTTTTAAGCAAAAGTCTTATAGTATGAGGAATGATGAGTCCAACAAAGCCTATAAGTCCGCTAAAAGCAACCGCAAAAGATACAGCCAAAGATGAGACGATGAGTAAATTTATCTTTAATTTTTGAGCATTTACCCCTAGATTTCTAGCTTCATCATCTCCGCTTAAAAGTATGTTTAATTCGTTTTTATGAGCGTAAAAATAAAACAAACAAAAAATTAAAGGCAAGATTAAAATTCCCACACGAAACCAAGAAGCATTGCCTATATTTCCCATAAGCCAAGCGACTATTTTAAAAGAATCCTCGCCTATAAGATAAGTGAAAAAAGAAGTAAAAGCTCCTAAAAAAGATGAAGCTGCTATGCCGATAATGAGTAAAGTTGCTATAGAAGCTTTAGAAGAAATTTTAAAAACTCCTAGGGCAAAAAAGGCAGAGCAAACAAAACCTAAAATTCCATAATAATAATCATTCAATTTTAACAAATACGCCAAAACCGCTCCAAAGGTTGCCGCAGAAGCTATACCTATGATATAAGGATCAGCTATAGGATTTGAAAATACATTTTGAGTGATAGCCCCACTACTAGCTAAAAGCATACCGATTAAAATCGCCATTATAATGCGTGGCAAGCGTCCATCTATGATGATTTGTCTTAAAATTTCATCTTGGCTAAAGATATATGAAAAAAGTTCTTTTGGGTTTAAATTCTCATCTCCTAAGCAAAGTGCTGTAAAAGAAGCGATTATATAAGCTACAAAAAGCCCTATAATCACTAAAATTTTAGAATGCGTATTTAAATTCAACATAGTAGTTTCTGCCATTTCCAACTAGGTATTGATCATTTATACTGTCTTGATAGGTGTAGTATCTTTTATCGAAAAGATTGCGAATTCCTGCTAAAATTTGTAATTTTTTATAATTATATTTCATACCAATATCTGTTAAAAAATAATCCCTTATCCAAGAATTTTTAGACATTTTTCCTGTATTTTCATCTATGGTTCCACCATCTTTTGCTCTAGAAAAATAGGTTAGATCAATAAAATTTGAGAAATTTTTATTCCAAGCGTATTCGAGTCCAGCTGTGGCTTTGATTTTTGAAACATAAGGAATTCTCATGCCGTCATTAACACCTTTAGAAATTTTAGCATCAAGATAAGTTAGACTTTCTCTAAAGATTAAATCATCATCTAAGAAATTTTGACTCAGGCTTAATTCTACTCCTAAACGGCGAGTTTGATCTATATTATAATATTTCCACCAAGATCCACTAGTAGAATGAGGGTTTCCAAGATAAGAAATTTCATCTTTGCTTAGGGTGTAAAATAAAGTTAGATTAAAGCCGTAAAAATCCCACCAAAAATCATCAATTCCTAGTTCAAAGGTGTCAAAGATCTCAGCTTTTAGGTTCGACGAATAATAGGGTGGTATTCCACTACTAGTGTTGTTGTTGCGATTGACAAACTGAGCAGGTGTAGGAGAAACAAAACCTCTTTCGTATTTAAGATAAAGATTGCCTGTGTCAGAGTATTTAAAGTTAGGAGTGATTTCAAAAGCAAAATTATTGGTGTTTTTATTGGTATCAAAAAGGGTTGTTGAGTCTATAATATTAGATGATGGGGGTCGGGGTATGTTCATACTCATTTCATTTCTATAAGATCTATCGGTATTATAAGTGCTAAATTCATATCTAGCTCCACCGGATAAAGTAAAAAATTCATTAAAATTATGAGAATCAAGAGCGAAAATAGAATGGCTTTGTTTAGTCATATCCATTAAAGTTGTCATCCTGTGATAATTTATGACACCTGGAACGCTATAATACACCAAACTCTTTCTTTTTGCATCATGGTTTGTAAATTCATAACCAAAAATAAAATAAGAATTATTTGCATAATTTAGTTTGTTTTTTAAACTTATCCCTGTAAGTGTGTCTTCAAAACCACTTCCATTTTGATAAGCTGTAGTTCCCATCATAGAAATTTCATCTTTTAGATAATTGATCTTTTGATTTTGCCAAAAAGCTTCTAGGTTAAATTCCCATATATCATCAAAATAGTAATGATAATCCAAAGAAATTTCAGGGCGATTGATTTGTGTGATATTGTCACTATTGCCTTTTTGGGTTGGATCGCTTTGAGCTTGTGCTTTTGTTAGATAGCCACTGCTGGTATTTTTGCTTTTAAAATAATTATAACCCAAAGTTAAATCGCTATTATCATTGATATCAATATAGGTTTTTGTGTTGATAAAATAACCTTTTTCATTATAACCTTCTTGATATCCATCAAGGTTAAAACTTTGTATATCAAAGCTAAAAGCTAAATTTTCATTTATTTGTTTGGCGCCATTGATACCTAAATTTCCACCTAGTCCACCATGATCATAAGCACTGCTTTTTAAATTTATAGCAAAAGCATCTGATTTTTGTTTTTTTGTAATGATATTAATCACGCCCCCTCTAGTACCACTTCCATAAAGCACAGAACCACCCCCAGGTATGATTTCTATGCGTTCTACATTATCTAAATTGATACTATCTAGTGGGGTCACACCATGGGAATTATCAAGAACATTAATAGCACGCCCATCGATCATAACTTTTACAGCTATATTGGATTTATCTCCTTGTCCACGCATATCTATATTGCGTCCAAGTCCAAAATTTACAAAACTAATGCCTGAAATTCTTTCTAAGGCTTGTTCTAAGGAAACATAACCTTTATTTTGCAGATCTTTACCTTCTATGCTGATTACATTGCGTAAATTTGAGTCCGCATCTTGCTCAAAACCTGTTGCACTAACAACAACTTTTTGTAGATTGATGGCTTCATTTGATTCTTGCGCATTTAAATTAGTTATTAGCAATAATGCAAATAAAGATAATTTAAAAGCTTTTTTATTTGGGTGCAAATTTTACTCCTTAAATAAAATAAATAATGATAATTTATATCATAATAATTTAGAACGAAATTTATCCTTTATTAACTTAATTTAGTATAAATTTTTGTTAAAATAGATAATTTTTATATTTTAAGTTATTTTTAATTTGATAATTGATACCATTTTTTTTAATATTTTATTTTAAAATCAAGAAAGGATAAAAATGAATTTTGAAAGCATTATTTCTCATATGAATGATCATCATAAATCAAATTTAGTTGATCTTTGTAAAAAATTTGGTGGTATTGAGCAAGTGCAAGATGTTTTTCTAAAAAGTGTTGATTTTAATGGCTTGGATCTTGTTTACAATGATAAAGAAAATTTACGAGTGGAATTTCCTAAAAAAGCCGATGAAAACACGATTAAAGATACTATAATATCCCTTTGCATGAGTGCAAAGAGCGAGCAAAATTTTAGTGGCGTAGAAAAAGAATTAAATGAATTTATGCTAAGTTTTAATTCTGTAGCTTTGGCAACTTTAAATGCAAATGGAGAAGTTGTTTGCTCGTATGCACCTTTTGTAAGCACACAATGGGGAAATTATATTTATATAAGTGAAGTAAGTGAACATTTTAACAACATCAAAGTAAATCCAAACAATATAGAAATAATGTTTTTAGAGGATGAGAGTAAAGCTGCTTCTGTTATACTTCGCAAAAGATTGCGCTATAGAGTAAATGCAAGCTTTTTAGAGAGAGGTGAAAGATTTGATCAAATTTATGATGAGTTTGAAAAACAAACCGGAGGAGAAGGAGGCATTAAAACTATACGCAAGATGCTTGATTTTCATCTAGTAAAGCTTGAATTTAAAAAAGGACGCTTTGTAAAAGGTTTTGGTCAAGCTTATGATATAGAAAATGGAAATGTTTTACATGTAGGTGCTAGTGGAAATCCACATAAATTCCCACATAAGCATTAATTTATATAAAATCTTATAAATTTTGTTCTTGTAAAGCTTGGGCTTGATGATGAGTGATTAAAGGTTCTATGATTTCATCAAAAAGCCCATCTTGCATAATGGCATCTAAGCGATATAAAGTAAGATTTATTCTATGATCACTGATACGATTTTGTGGAAAATTGTAAGTGCGAATGCGTTCGCTTCTATCTCCGCTTCCTACTTGTGATTTTCTTGCTTCGCTTTCTTTTGCTAGTCTTTCACTCTCTTGCATTTCATAAAGCCTTGCTTTTAGGACTTTCATCGCACTTTCTTTATTTTTGTGTTGGCTTTTTCCATCTTGATTGACTACAACTATACCTGTAGGGATATGAGTGATACGAACAGCTGAATCAGTAGTATTTACACTTTGTCCACCATGTCCTGAAGATCGCATCACATCAACTTTAAGATCGTTTGGATTGATTTCAATTTCTATATCATCAACTTCTGGCATTACTGCCACGGTGATAGCAGAAGTATGCACGCGTCCTTGGGATTCTGTTTGAGGAACTCTTTGAACACGGTGCGTTCCACCTTCATATTTAAGTCTTGAATAAGCCCCTGTTCCTTTAACAAGCATGATGATTTCTTTAAATCCACCTACACTTCCTTCGCTAGAACTTACAATCTCAAGTTTATAGCCACGATTTTCAGCATATCTTGCATAAGCTTTTACAAGATCTCCTACAAATAAAGATGCCTCATCTCCACCTGTGCCTGCACGAATTTCAAGAAAAATATTTCTTTCATCATTGGGATCCTTAGGAAGAAGTAAAATTTTAATCTCTTCTTCAAGTTTCGGTTTTAATTCTTCTAAAGTTTTTAGTTCTTCTTTTGCAAGTTCCCCAAGTTCTGGATCGTTTAGCAAAGCTTTATTTTCTTCTATATTGTCTAAAGTTTTTAAATACTCTTTAGCTTTTAAAACGATAGGTTCTAAATTTTTTTGTTCTTTAGAGAGTGTAGTCATTTTACTGATATCGTTGAGTATATCAGAACTGCTAAGAAGAGAATTTAACTCTTCAAAGCGTTTTAAAAAAGGATCTAGTTTGCTAGCTAACATTAAAAATTATATAGAAAATTATGCGATTTTATTTACTAAAAGGGCTAAGCGGCTTACACGGCGAGAAGCAGTTTGTTTTTTAATGAAACCGCGACTTACCATAGCATGAATGCTTTTATTAGCTACTTTTAAAGCTTCATTAGCAGCATTTTTATCTCCATTTGCTGCAGCTTCTCTTACGGCTTTAGTTATATTTTTAAGTCTTGTTCTATAGAATCTATTTCTTTCTGTTTTTTTAATAGTTTGTCTTGCTCTTTTTTCAGCAGATTTATGGTTTGCCATTTATATTTTCCTTTTTTGAAATTAAAGACTAAATTATATAAGAATAAAATTTAAAATTTAATTAATTTAAGCAAAATTTCAAAATAAATCTTTTAAATTTATATCCCAAAAAACTAAATTAAATTTAAGTAAAAATCCATAAATTACCGCACTTAAAAGTCCAGCAAACAATCCTGCTAGCATATCATCAAGCATTACACCTAGTCCGCCTTTGACTTTTTTATCTATCTTGCCAATAATAGAAGGTTTTGTAATGTCAAAGAGTCTAAATAAAACAAAAGCCAAAATAAAATTGACTATTGAGTTTTCGACACTTGCTGCAATAGCACAAGCAAGAAAAACCCCAGCAACTTCATCGATAACTATGTGTTTGTCATCGTGAATTCCTGTTTTTTTTTCATAATCATCTATAACACGAATACTTGCAACAAAAATTAAAATGCTTAGTAAAAACAAAGTATTAATCCCAAGATATTTAAGTATAAAAAAAGCAGGTATTAAAGCAGCGATAGTACCAAAAGTCCCACTTGCCTTTTTTATAGAACCTGAATAAAAAAAAGTTAAAAATAATTTTTGCATTTTGTTACACCATATAAGACATTTGATGAATTTCTAAAAGTTTTTGATAAAATTCTTCATCATTTTTGTATTCTAAAATTCCATCAGTTGGAAAAAGCTCATTATAAATTTTTTGCATATTTTTTAATCTATTTGGAAAAAGAGAAGTTAAGATAACACTAGATACTTCCTTGCGCATGAAAATTGCTGGAGGAATGATACCCGCTCTTAACAAATCTTTTAAAGACTGAGAATTATAGTGCAAATGGTGATGACAACCATGAGGGCAAGATCTTGTGCTAACAATCATGCGACATTGATCGCAAAATACAAATTCAGGCAAAACAATCACTTCTATGCCATAATCCTTGGAAAAATCATCAAGTATGGTTTTTGGTTGATTATCATCATAAAACATTCCAAGTCCTGTATGATTTTGTCCTACTACTAGTTTGGTACAACCTAGACTTTTTGCGATAATGCTTTCTAAGCCAGGATTTAAATGGGCGTGAAAAATATTAATATTTTTTAATGGAAAAATGAAAATTCTATCCGGTGGAAGATAGTTTTGAATAAATTTTTTCAAATAAGCTTCTTTAAGTTCGAATTCAAACCCATTTGCATCAAAAGATTCTACAAGAAAAACTACAACTAAATCTGCTTTATCAATAGTCCAACGAAACATTCTTTCATGGGCACGATGCAAAGGATCAAAACTTGAAACTATAGCGGTAATTTTTTGTGCATTAAGATTGTTTTTGATTTGTTGAAAATTTTCTTTTATTTTTTTAATTTGAGAATTATAAATTTCTATTTTTCCACTTATGCAAGTTGTCCCCATATCTTCTAAAGAGCAAGTGTTAGGACTGAAAATATCAGAAAAATTTTTATTATTTTTAAATTGGCTTTTAAAATCTATATGTCCTACTACTTTTTCATCTAGTATTAGATCGATTCTATCGCCAGATTTTATATCATTTACTGCTTCTTCAGCATTTTTTGGTGCAAAGCTTAAGGGATAGGGAAAACTTTCTCCTTTAAATTTTCTTGATTTAATGATTTCATTGACTTCTTTTTCATTCATTAAATGAGTGCAAGTACCTAATAAACCTTCTTTAATAAGTGATAAGATGCCAAATTGATTTTGATCTATGGTAATGTTTTTATTTTTTCTTGCTGATTTCATATTTCTTCCTTTTTTCCCATAAAGATTTACGTGAAATGCCTAATTTTTTTGAAAGATCAGTATCAGGAAATATATTTTGGTAGTTTATAATAACATATTTTACATACTCATCTATGGTTAAAATTTCATTGCTATCGATATTTTTTTCATTATCATTTAAATTAATACAGTTTATTTTTAAATCATCTGTATTTGAATTGGTATGCAAAATAACATTTTTGTTTTGTATAAAATCTAGGAGTTTTTCCTTTTCTGTTGCTTTTAATGCTTGAAAATTACTTAAAAATAAAAGATTGTTTTCTGTGGGAAGTTTCATAACTTTTTCAACTGAATTTGTAGATGTTAAATCAATAAAAGAAAGAGTAATGTCACATTCATTTGCATAATTAAAAACAAAAGCATCAGCACTGCTTTGCTTGTTGGATTTTAATATCAATGGAAGTTTTAATTTTTTATAATTATACTCTGGAATTTTGATTGTTTCTAATCTTGATTTGATGTAGCTTTGATAAGCTTTATTAAGGATTGAAAGTTTTCTAAAATCTTGATAATGCTTTATTTTTCTAATCAGCTCTTCTATCATAAAGGGTTTTTGAATGTAATCACTAGCACCTAATTTCAAAGGATTTGAAACTGTATCTGTACTTATATAAGAAATAAGCAAAATAATAATACTATGTTTAAACTGACCTACGGCTTTTAGAAAATTATTAGTATTTGTAGAAAGCAGTACAATATCATAGTATTTTTCACCATTATATTCATCAAACGAGTTGATAATTTCACAGCTATATCCAGCATCACTTAGTTTAATGCTAATGCTTTGTGCTAGATAAATTTCATTTTCAATAATTAAAACTTTCATAATCTTGTCCAATCAAAATATTTTAAATTTACACTACTAAGCACCGCCATACCTTCTTTTCTTCCAATAAAACCCAATTTTTCCGTTGTTGTGGCTTTAACATTGATTCTAAATTCATCCAAGTCTAAAGTATGAGCTATATTGCTTTGCATAGCTTGTTTAAAGTCTTTAAGTTTAGGGCTTTGTGCCATGACGCAAATGTCTATATTAATGAGTTCAAAACCTATTTCTCTGACTTTATCATAAGCCTGTTTTAAAAGCTCCATGGAGTTGGCATTTTTAAATTTCATATCAGTATCAGGATAAAGCTCTCCTATATCTCCAAGTCCTGCAGCACCTAAAATCGCATCGGTTAAAGAGTGAGCTAAAACATCTCCATCGCTGTGTGCTTTAAGCCCCATAGTAGGATGAATTTGCACTCCTGCTAAAAGCAAAGGGCGATTCTCTCCAAATTCATGCACATCAAAACCATTGCCAGTAAAAATTTCAAAGCTAGGTGTAGGCAAATCAAGCTTTTTAAGATCTTCTTTAAAGGTTAGTTTTCTTGCATTTTCTTCACCTTCAACAAACCAAATTTTTCCACCCATTGCAGCTATAGCTGTGCTATCATCTGTAAATTCTAGGTTTTGATCCAAGGCTTTTTTAAGTAATTTGGTTTTAGAAATTTGCGGGGTTTGAATGAGTTTGATTTTTTCTCTTTGTAAGGCTTCATTGTTAAAAAGCGTTGTATCTGCAACTTTTAAAGCAGGGGTAATACAATCTGCTTTATCTAAATTTTCAATCAAACGCTCAAACAAATTTTTACTCACCAATACCCTTGCTACATCGCTTACCATAACAAATTCACTATCTATGAGCTCTAAGGCTTTTTTTAAGGATTCTGCTCTGGTATCACCACCTTCTATGAATTCATAGTTTTTAGTAAATTTTTTCATATAAGCGATATTACTAGAAGTAACAACTATTTTTTTAAAAGGATAAAAAGAGCTTAAATTTTTTGTTGCATAAAGCCAAAGAGGGTCATTTCCAAGTCGTAAAAATTGTTTTTTTACCTTTGCGTCAAAACGAGTAGAATTTCCAGCTGCTAACATAATGAGGCTCATTTCACTCATTTTTTCATTCCTCTTTTTAATATTGTTGGTTTTTATAATGTTACCATATTATACACTTATAAAAAGCTAAATTTTATCATTTTATTAGTAAAATTGATTTTTTTAAAAAACAAGGAAAAGACATGAAAGAACAAATTTTAGAGAAATTAAAAACTGTAAAATATCCTGGCTTTGAAAAGGATATAGTGAGTTTTAATTTTGTAAAAGATATTAAAATTCAAGATGATGGTGTATTTATTGATATAGAAATCGTTTCAGCAAATCCTGAAGTAGCTAATGAAATTCGTAAAAATGTTACTGAAGCTTTATCGAGTTTGGCTTTAAAAAGTATTGAACTTAATATCATTACTCCAAAAATTCCTGAAGAAAAAAGTAATTCAAGAAGTGGAAAAAATATCGCTCCACAAGTAAAAAATTTCATCATGGTTTCAAGTGGAAAAGGTGGTGTGGGCAAATCTACAACTACAGTAAATTTAGCAATTTCTATGGCTAAAATGGGAAAAAGAGTAGGTATTTTAGACGCGGATATTTATGGGCCAAATATTCCAAGAATGCTAGGTGAAACCAAAACTCAGCCTGAAGTAGTAGGGCAGAGATTAAAGCCTATTTTAACTCATGGTGTTTATATGATGAGTATGGGGGTTTTGATTGAAGAGGGTCAAGGTCTTATGTGGCGTGGAGCTATGATTATGAAAGCAATCGAGCAACTTTTAGCTGATGTGATTTGGCCTGAACTTGATGTATTGTTTTTAGATATGCCTCCAGGAACAGGCGATGCACAAATTACTTCTGCACAAAGTATTCCTATTACTGCAGGAGTTTGTGTAAGCACACCTCAAACCGTATCTTTAGACGATAGCAAAAGAGCTTTAGATATGTTTAATAAGCTTCACATTCCTATAGCGGGTGTGATTGAAAATATGAGTGGATTTTTATGTCCTGATAATGGTAAAGAGTATGATATTTTTGGCAAAGGAACGGCTGAGGATATGGCAAAAGCTTATAAAAGTGAAGTTTTAGCGCAAATTCCTATAGAAATGATAGTAAGAGAAGGTGGAGATGAAGGCAAGCCTGTGAGTTTTTATCACCCTGAAAGTGTGAGTTCAAAGCGTTATTTAATGGCGGCTGAAAAAATTTGGAGCTTTATAGAAAAGATTAACAATGAAGGTGGTGCGGATAATTCTGCTATACAACCTGTGATGAATGGAAAAAGTGCGTGTTCGCATTAAAAATTAAGTGGATAAGGAAAAGAAAATGATTAATACTAAAGAAGATTTTTTACTTTTAATCAAACAAATTGAGCAAAAAAGTGGTTATAAAAAACCTAAAGCTTTTGGTATAGCAAGGCTTGATAGAGGACAGCTAAATAAAAATAAAATCTTGCAAGCAAGTTTTGCTTTAATTAATTACGAGCAAAATTTTGGCTCAGCGGCAATCATGCTTGAAGCTTTTATGCAAAGGGGTGCGGAGATTGATTTTAATGCGAGTGAGTTTGTGCAAACTTTGAAATTAGAAGATATTGATTTTGCACTTTCTTGTTTTAAACCTTTTTTAGAAGAAGAGGGGCATCAAAATATTGATTTATTAAAGATTATCAAAGATAAATTTAAAGATGGTGAGTTTGCTTTTGTTTGTCTTTTTGAGGATAAAGAACCTTTAAGTGTAGAAAGTGTTTATCTAAAACTTTATTTGCTTTCTACTAAAAAAGTGCCTTTAAGAAGTATCAATCTAAATGGAGCTTTTGGACTTTTAAGCAATGTAGCTTGGAGCGATGATAAACCTATCGAGCTTGAGTATTTAAGAGCAAATGAAATGCGTTTAAAAATGAGCAATCAATATCCAAAAATCGATTTTGTTGATAAATTTCCAAGATTTTTAGCACATATTATCCCTGAGGATAATACAAGAATTTTAGAAAGTTCTAAAGTAAGAATGGGTGCATCTTTAGCAGCAGGAACAACCATCATGCCAGGGGCAAGTTATGTGAATTTTAATGCAGGTACAACAGGAGCTTGTATGGTTGAAGGGCGTATTAGTTCAAGTGCTATAGTAGGAGAAGGTTCTGATGTAGGTGGCGGAGCTTCGATTTTAGGTGTTTTAAGTGGAACAAGTGGTAATGCTATAAGCGTAGGCAAGGCTTGTCTTTTAGGGGCTAATTCAGTGACAGGAATTCCTTTAGGGGATAATTGTATAGTTGATGCAGGTATTGCGGTGCTAGAAGGAACGAAATTTTTACTCAAAGATGCCGAAGAACTTGCTAAACTTAATCCTTATTTTAATTTTGATAAAGAAATTTACAAAGGCTTAGAGCTTAAAGGTTTAAATGGACTACATTTCCGTCAAGATTCTATAAGTGGTGCTATGATAGTAGCTTTAAATAAAAAAGCAGTCAAACTTAACGAAGCCTTGCATTGATATAAATTCATTTACATAAAGCTTTAAGCTTTATGCCTTTCTTTCAACTTTGAAATCACATCTGAGAAACTAAGATTTGCATCTGCAAGTAAAACACTTAAATGATACATTAAATCCGCTGCTTCACAAATAAGCTCTTCTTTATCTTTTACTGTCGCTGCTAAAGCTGTTTCTACGCCTTCTTCACCAACTTTTTGTGCGATGCGTTTTGTGCCACTTTTGAAAAGTTTTGCTGTATAAGAAGTATGTTCATCGGCATTTTTGCGTGCATTGATAAGCTTTTCAAGTCTGGCTAGAAAAACAAAATCCGCATTTTTAGAAATTTTTTCAAAACAAGAAATATCGCCCGTATGACAAGTAGGTCCTACAGGATTTGCTAAAATTAAAAGCGTGTCATTATCACAATCTAAGCTTAAATCTACGATATTTAAGAAATTTCCACTTTCTTCACCCTTCATCCAAAGACGCTGTTTTGTGCGTGAAAAAAAGACTACTTTGCCACTTTCTAAGCTTTTTTCTAAGGCTTCATTATTCATAAAGCCTAGCATTAAAACTTCACAAGTTTTTGCATCTTGGATGATGACAGGTAAAAGATGATCCACTTTTTGCCAAGCAATTTTTTCATTAAGTTCTTTGAAATTTTGCATATTATATCCTTATACTTAAACCTTGATTTTTAAGATAAATTTTTAATTCTTTAATGTCTATAAGTTTTTGATGAAAAACAGAAGCAGCTAAAGCCCCATCTATACCCAGTTTAAAAGCTTCTAAAAAATGCTCCATTTTTCCCGCTCCCCCACTTGCGATCAAAGGTACTTTACAAATTTTATATACAGCTTCTAATTGTTCTAAATCATAGCCATTTTTAACGCCATCTTGATTCATCATATTTAAAACAATTTCGCCTGCACCTAGATCTTGCACTTCTTTAACCCATTCTAAAGTGCTTTTTCCACTATACTTGCTTGTTTTTTCATCGCCTGTGTATTGAAATATTTTTAAATTTCCATTTTCATCTTTGAAGCTATCAATCCCTACTACTACGCATTGCACGCCAAAGCTTTTAGCAAGGCGTGTGATTAGGCTTGGATCATTTAAAGCAGGAGAATTGATAGAAATTTTATCTGCCCCATTAGCTAAAAGTTCAGCTGCATCTTCTTCGCTTTTAATACCCCCTGCAACACAAAAAGGAATATTGATATTTTTTGCTACTTCACTTACCCATTCTCTTGATATGCGTTCTTTTCTAGCACTTGCAGCAATATCATAAAAAACAAGCTCATCAATGCCATTTTGAGAATAATACCTAGCAAGTTCTATGATATCTCCCATATCTTTATGGTTTTTAAATTGTGTTCCTTTTACTACTCTGCCATCTTTGACATCTAAACATGCAATTATGCGTTTTGTAAGCATCTTATCCCTTCTTCTACGCTAAAAACTCCGTCTAATAAAGCTTTTCCTACGATAACCCCACTACAAATTCCTTTTAAGTTTTCAAGGTCTTTTAAGCTTGCTACTCCACCACTTGCCTGAATGCAAATATTAGGAAAAATTTCATGGATAAGTTTGTAAAGTCTTATATTTACTCCTTGCATGGTGCCATCTTTTGAAATATCTGTGCAAAGTATGTGTTTTAAGCCTTTATTGCTATAAAAATCTAAAACTTCCATAAGCTTCTTATCGCTTGCTTCTTGCCAAGCATTTACAGCCACAACATAATCCTCTTTCAAAATCGTATCTAAGGCTAAAACTATAACTTCATTACCAAATTCTTTTAAAATTTCAAGACATAAAGTCGCATCTTTAATCGCCATAGATCCTATCACTACTCTTTTTACTCCACAATCAAGCAAAGCTTTAACTTCTTCTTTAGAGCGTATGCCTCCACCTACTTGTAGATTGACACTGACTTCTTTAGCTAATTTTTCTATCAAAACAAGCTGTCTTTTGCTAGGATCTTTTGCGCCTGTAAGATCTACAAGATGAAGTTCTTTCGCTCCTGCTTTTTCGTATTCTTTAAATTTCTTTAAGGGATTGTATTTATATACTTTTTTTTGTTCGTAATCCCCTTTTACAAGACGCACCACTTCGCCATCTATAAGATCGAGTGCGGGTATGATTTGAGTCATCCTATATCCTTAATAAAATTTGAAATTAAAATTTCTCCCGCTTCACTGCTTCTTTCAGGGTGAAATTGCACCCCGTAAAAATTATCTTTCATTACACTTGCGCTAAATTTTTGCGAATACTCACAATCTGCTATAGTGTATTCTCCAAGTCCTACACAATAACTATGCACAAAATAAAAATAAGCCCCTTCTAAACCTTTAAACAAAGCATGAGAGCTATGAACTTGATTCCATCCCATATGTGGAAAAGTAAAGCCTTCTTTAGCTTTAAATTTTTGAGTTGTAAAATCTATGAGTTTTAAGGTTTCTTGATTTAATTCTTCGGAAAAATTTCCTAAAATTTGCATACCTAAACAAATACCAAGTAAAGGTTTTTTGGTATTTTTAATAAAATCAATAAGATTAAATTGTTCTAAATTTTTCATCGCTTCTTTTGCAGTACCCACTCCAGGTAAAAAAAGCTTATCCGCACTTTCAAGTTCTTTTAAATCCCTACTGATAGTTGCATTAAAACCTAATCTATCCAAACAAAATTTCAAAGATGCTAAATTCGCACAGGCTGTATCGATGATGATAATTTTCATATCACTCCTTTAGAGCTGGCTAAATTTTCACTTTCTATTTTTACTGCCATTTTCAAAGCTTTTGCAAAGGCTTTAAAAAGCCCTTCAGCTTTATGATGATCGTTTTTGCCTTTAACTTTTAAATGCAAACTTATACCCATAGCATAGCTTAAAGAATAAAAAAAGTGCTCGATCATTTCTGTGCTTAAAGCTCCTAAATGAGATTTTTTAAATTTGGCTTTATAGACTAAATGAGGGCGATTGCAAAAATCCATCGCACAACTTGCCAAACACTCATCCATAGGTAAAGCAAAACCATATCTTGCAATGCCGATTTTATCCCCTAAGGCTTTTTTGATGCAAGCTCCAAGTGCTAAGGCTACATCTTCAACGCTATGATGCTCATCGATTTCTAAATCCCCTTTGCAAGAAATTTCAAGCCCTATACCTCCATGTACAGCGATTTGCTCTAACATGTGATCAAAAAAATCAATACCTGTTTTAATGCTAACCTTGCCCCCATTTAAGCACACTTTTACTTTTATATCTGTTTCTTTGGTAGTTCTTTGATAACTCGCACTTCTAAAAGAACTTAAAATTTCATTTTCTATTTCTTTCCAAGAAAGTTCGCCGTATCTTAAACCACGCACACCTAAATTTGAAGCTAAAATCATATCACTCTCACGATCTCCTATAACAAAACTTTGCTCCTTGTCATAAAGTTCGTGTTTGATATACTCTTCTAACATAGCGGTTTTAGGTTTTCTACAAGCACAATTTTCATTTTCAAAATGCGGACAAATAAAAATATCTTGAAATTCTATACCGCAACTTTTTAAAATATCAAGCATTTTTTCATGAGCAATTTCAAAATTTTCCTTTGGAAAACTCGGCGTTCCAAGACCATCTTGATTGCTTACCATGATAAATTTAAATCCAAAATTTTTTAGTTTTAAAAGAGTAGGAATAGCATCTTTTTCAAAACGCAATTTTTCAAGAGTATCGATTTGAAAATCGCTTTTTGGCTCCTCTATTAAAGTGCCATCTCTATCTATAAAAAGGATTTTTTGACTCATTTTAAGCTCTCTAAACGAAAAGTTACAGCGTTTTTGTGTGCGTCTAAATGCTCATTTTGTGCTAAAATTTCAACACTTTTACCTAAAGCTAGAAAGCCTTCTTTGCTTAGCTCTTGAACGGTCATTCTTTTACTAAAATCTGCCAAACCTAAACTAGAATGCGTTTTAGTAAGTCCATAAGTAGGTAAAACATGATTAGTCCCACTTGCATAATCACCCATAGACTCTGGGGAATAAGCTCCTAAAAATACTGATCCTGCGTGTTTTACACCTTTTAAAAGTTCACGTGGATTTTGAGTTTGTATGATCAAATGTTCAGGGGCATAAAGATTTGAAATTTCCAAGGCTTGATTTAAATCTTTAGCTATGATAATGCGTGAATTAGCAATGCTTTTGCTTGCAAGTTCTTTACGAGGTAAAAGTTCTAATTGACTTTGGACTTCATCGCTTGTTTTTTTAGCAAAATCTTGACTTAAACACACTAAAATCACTTGAGAATCTGCACCATGTTCAGCTTGTGAAAGTAAATCACTAGCTACAAATTTTTCATTAGCTAAATCATCAGCTATTACTAAAACTTCACTAGGTCCTGCTTGCATATCAATAGCTGCTCCATTTATATCGCTACTTACTTGGCGTTTTGCTTCGGTTACAAAGGCATTTCCTGGGCCAAAAATTTTATCCACCTTTAAAACACTTTGTGTACCATAAGCCAAAGCTGCTATAGCTCCTGCACCGCCCATTTGATAAATTTCATCCACACCACAAAGCTTGGCACAAAAAAGCACGGCATCATTGATTTTTGCAGGACTTGCTAAAACGATTTTTTCACAACCTGCAATTTTTGCAGGGATAGCTAACATTAAAACCGTTGAAAACAAAGGTGCTAAACCCCCTGGTATGTAAAGTCCTACTTTTTCTATAGGGCGTGTTAAAACCTCACATTTAACGCCTTTTGTAGTTTCAAGAGCGATTTCATGTGGGATTTGGGCTTCGTGAAATTTTTTGATATTTTCATAAGCCACTAAAATAGCTTCTTGTAAATCTTTATCTAAACGATTGCTTGCTTGAGTGATTTCTTTTTGAGTGATTTTAATCTTTGAAATTTCAGCCTTATCAAATTTCAAAGCTTGTTCTATCAAAGCTTCATCGCCTTTTTCTTGCACTTCTTTAATGATAGAACTTACTATTTTTGAAATTTCATCTTTCGCACTTATAGCAGGGCGTTTTAACGCTTCTTCTTTTTGTTTTTCATCTAAATTATCATATACTAAAATTTGCATTTTTTACTCACTTTAACATTTTTTCTATAGGCAGAACCAAAATCGAACTCGCACCTTCTTCTTTTAAAGCCTCCATGGTTTCCCAAAAAAGATTTTCTTTACTTACCATATGTAAAGCTACATTTTTTTCATCGTGTGCTAAAGGTAAGATAGTCGGTCTTTCAACTCCTGGAAGTAGGACTTGAATTTTATCAAGCTTTTCTTTTGGAGCATGAAGCATAATGTATTTAGATTCTCTTGCTTGCATTACTCCTGCTACACGCAACATAATTTTATCCACTAAGGCTTGTTTTTCTTTACTTAAAGCATTTTCTTTTTGAATCAAACAAGCACGAGATTCATAAATGACTTTAACTTCTTTAAGATTGTTTGCTTGTAAAGTTGCCCCGCTTGAAACAAGATCGCAAATCGCATCGGCTAAATTTGCCCTAGGGGCTACTTCAACAGAACCTGTAAGCATACAATTTTTATAATTAATCCCATTTTCTTTCATAAAACGCTTTAAAAGTTGTGGATAAGAAGTAGCTATCCTTAAGCCTTCAAAATCTTTCAAATTTTGAAATTTATTTTCTTGAGGTAAGGCAAGAGAAAGACGGCAATATCCAAAATCTAGCTTTTTTAAAAGCTTATAGCTTGGATTTTCTCCTAAAGACTGGCGTTCAAGTTCATTTTCTTCTAAAACATTTTCCCCTATAATGCCTAAATCTACAACCCCATCAAAAATAAGCCCAGGGATATCATCATCTCTAACGCGTAAAATATCTATGGGTAAATTTGTAGAAAAAGCGATCAAACTTTGTTCATGGATATGCATTTTAACACCACATTCTGAAAGAAGCTCTATGGATTCTTTTGAAAGTCTACCTGATTTTTGTATCGCAATGCGTAAACGAGTGTTTTCTTGCATAACATATCCTTGAAATTAAAAATTAAAAACTTATATTAGCATAAGTAGTTGAATTTTTAGCAAGGGTTTTAGAAAATAAATAAATTTAATTTTATTTAAAATAATTATTTAAAACTTTTTATTTTTAGGATATTTAATTGAAGTATTAATCCTAGCAAAAGCTAGGATTTGATTAAGCTACAAATTCGATGAAAGCCATTTCAGCGGCATCACCACGGCGAATTCTTGTTTTGATGATTCTTGTATATCCGCCATTGCGATCTTTGAATTTTGGAGCAATTTCAGTTACTAATTTATTAGTAGCGTTTTTATCTTGTAATGAAGCAAAAACTGCTCTATGAGCGTTAAAATCTCCAAGTCTTGCTCTAGTAATCAATCTTTCTACATAACCTCTTAATTCTTTAGCTTTTGGTAGAGTAGTTTCAATTTTTCCGCTATTTACTAAAGCTATAGTTAAATTTTTTAATAAGGCAGCACGATGAGATGAAGTTCTGCCAAGTTTTCTATATCCATGTTTATGTCTCATTCTTTATCCTTCGTTTTGTGCTTTTAATTCTGCGATTTTATTTTTAAGTATTTCTTTATTATCGCTAAGCTTAGAAGTTCCCACAGGAAAACCTATGCTTTCCATGATGTTTTTAATTTCATCAAGAGATTTTTTACCTAAATTTTTAAGCCCTGCAAGTTCACTTACACTCATCAAAGCAAGCTCGCCTATGTAAACCACTCCTGCTTTTTCAAGACAATTATAACTTCTAGCACTTAAATTTAAATCTGTAATGTTTTGCAATAATTTAGTATTTTCTAGTTCATTGCTTGTTGCTTGATTTTTAATTACACTTCTAACATTGGTAATTTTGTCAAATACTGATAATTGTTTATACATAGCTTCTAGAGCATTTTGAAAAGCTTCATTTGGAGTGATTTGTCCATCAGTTGTTACGGTTAAAACCACTTTTTCATAATCAGGATTATCTTCAAATAAAACTTTTTCAATATCATAGGTTGCTTCTCTTACAGGTGTAAAGAAAGCATCTAAAGCTATAAATTTAGGATCATTTAAAAGCTCTTTAATTTCTTCGCTTGGTACATAGCCAATACCTTTTTCAACAATCAATGTGAATTTGAGTTCAGCATCTTCGTTGATTGTTGCTAGATAGGCGTCTTTATTTACTACTTCTACTTGATCATTATTTAGATCTTTGCCGTAAATTTCTTTTGAGCCTTTAAAGCTAAATTCTACTATTTCTTTATTTGATTCGCCTTTAATTTTAAAGCGTAGTTTTTTTAGATTAATGATAAAAAGTGCTACATCTTCAAGCATACCACGCATGCTATCAAATTCATGAGCTACGCCATCAATATGAATTGCAGTTGGAGCATATCCTATGGTGCTAGTGTAAAGCAAACGGCGTAAAGGATGGGCTAGGGTGATTCCATAGCCGATCTCAAAAGGCCAAGCACTGATTTTAGCCACAGTATCACTAATGTTTTCTATTGTAAATTCTGTTGGCGTATAAGCAGATGTTGTAATGTTTCTCATATTTAGCCCCTATTACTTAGAGTAAAGCTCAACGATAAATCTTTCCTCAACCGGAATGACAACTTCTTCTCTTTCAGGTTTTCTTGTGAAAATTCCAAATCTCTTATCTTTTTCAACATCAACCCAAGCAACGATTCCAGTTTGTGCTGTAAGTTCGATAGCTCTTGTTATTTGTGGATTGTTTTTGCTTTTTTCGATAATTTCGATTTTAGCACCTGCTTCTACTCTAAAGCTAGGAATATCCACTCTTTTACCATTTACTAAAACATGTCCATGTGTTACAAGTTGTCTTGCAAAACGACGTGTTGTAGCAAAACCCATTCTATATACCACATTGTCTAATCTTTGTTCTAAAAGTTGGATAAGTAATACCCCTGTATTTCCTTCTCTTCTTGCTGCTTCAGCAAATAAACGACGGAATTGCTTTTCGCTTACTCCATACATAAATTTAGCTTTTTGTTTTTCTCTTAATTGAAGTCCATACTCACTAATTTTACCTTTTCTTGCTCCGTGTTGTCCTGGTGCATAAGGGCGTTTATCTAGTGCACTTTTGCCAGCTAGTCTTCTTTCTCCTTTTAATGCTAAGCTAACACCAAAGCGTCTTTCTAATTTTTCTACTGGTCCTCTATATCTTGCCATAATATTCTCCTAAATTTTTCTTATATCTTAGACACGACGACGCTTAGGCGGTCTGCAACCATTGTGAGCTAATGGAGTGATATCTTTTAAGAAAGTTACTTTGATTCCTTCCATAGCACCTACACTCTTAACAGCAGTTTCTCTACCGCTTCCTGGTCCTTGTACTTTAATGCCTACTTCTTTAATTCCGTGTTCTTTTGCTTTATTTAAAGCGTCTTCTACTGCTTGTTGTGCCGCATAAGGAGTTGATTTTTTAGAACCTTTAAATCCTAAACCACCTGCACTACTCCAAGCGATAGCATTTCCCATTTCATCAGTCACTGTAACCATAGTATTGTTAAAAGTCGCACTGATATAAACAATACCTTTTGCTATATTTTTTTTAACTACTTTTTTCTTTACGATTTTTCTTTTTGCCATGATTTATCCTTATGATTTTGCACCAACAGTTTTTCTCTTACCTTTTCTAGTTCTTGCGTTTGTCTTTGTTTTTTGTCCGCGAACTGGTAAGCCTTTTCTGTGTCTTAAGCCTCTAAAGCTTCCTAAATCCATAAGTGCTTTAATATCCATAGCAACTTGTTTTCTCAAGTCCCCTTCAACCATATAGTTTTCTTGAATTTCTTTACGGATAGCTGCTGCTTCATCTTCACTTAACTCATGAACTCTTTTATCATAAGAAATTCCTACTTTATCTAGAATTTTTCTTGAAGTGAAAAGTCCTATACCATAAATATAGGTTAGTCCATACTCAATTCTTTTTTTCTTTGGTAAATCCACACCTGCAATACGAGCCATGTTTATCCTTGTCTTTGTTTATGTTTTGGATTTTCGCAAATAATGCGAACCACGCCTTTACGGCGAACTACTTTGCACTTGTCGCACATCTTTTTAACCGATGGTCTCACTTTCATGAGCGTCTCCTTGAATGAATTCCACTTGATTTACGACTACATCAGGTTTTATGAATAACCAACTATTTTCAAAATAAGTGGTGGATTTTAAAAATACTTCTTCATATAGTTCGATGTAATTTGTCGCAAAAACTCTAATTTTATCTAAAATTAGCTTTTAAATAACTTAGATTATTTATATCTAAAAGTTATACGCCCTTTATCAAGGCTATAAGGTGTAAGTTCTACTTTTACTTTATCACCTGGCATTATTCTTATATAATGCATACGCATTTTTCCTGCAATATGACATAAAATTACATGTTTGTTGTCAAGTTCAACCTTGAAATTTGCATTAGGCAATGCTTCAAGTACGGTGCCATCAATTTCGATTACATCATCTTTTGCCAAAATTTTCTCCTTTCATGAAATAAAAAGGCTATAATTTTAGCAAAAATTATTAAAATTTTTACTTAATTTTTAGTAATTTTTAAGTAATTAATCTAAAAATTTAGGCTCAATAAAAGGCACATGAGTCCCTATAACTTTGAGTTTTCTTTCTTTAAATTGTTTAAGTAGTTTTTCCCTTGTTTGTATAGCCTCATTTTGATCTATATCAAATTTTATAGCGATTTTAGGTTTTGGGATTTGTATATCATAAAGATGAAGTAAATCTCCCCAAAAGACTATTTTATCATCAATTATGATAGCATTTTGACCTGGGGTATGTCCATAAGCAGGTATGGCTTTAATGCCTGAATTTTGAAAGATCAAATCTTTAGAGTGGTTAATAAATTCTATATTTTTAAGTTTAAGCAAGGTGTTTTTAATTTCTTGTCTATCGCTTTTGATCCAAAAATCATATTCTTTTTTATCGATTAAAATTTGAGCTTTTGGAAAAAGATTTTCTTCGCTCATTAAAGCTCCTATATGATCAGGATGCGCGTGTGTTAAGATAATATGAGTGATATCTTTAAAATCGGTTTTGTGGATATGTAATTTTTCTTTTAATGTATCAATAGTATCTAAAAACCCTGTGTCTATTAAAGCATTAAAATTTGGATTTTTTATCAGAGCAATATTATGCTCATTTCTTTTGATTTTTGTGCGAGTTTTTCCTATAAAATTCTTATCTTCATCGCTTTGTGGCACTAAAAAAGAAAATAATAAATTTAAAAATTCATCATCAGATTGTTTAAGTGAGATTATATGGGTTTGATTTGAACTTTTGCTTGTGGTTTTTTCTTCTAAAAAATAAAGATTGGTTTTTAAAAGAGTGGTTATAAAATTAAACATATTTATCCTTAAATTTTTTAGATAATATTTTGGAAATGATTATAGTATAATAAAAACAATGTTTTTAAAATTTAAGGTAATTAATCAATGAGAAAATCAAAATTTGGAACAAAGGAAATTAAGATCTTAGGACTTTCTTCACTAGGAGGAACTTTAGAATTTTATGATTTTATTATTTTTGTCTTTTTTGCTGAATATATAGCTAATGTATTTTTTCCTAAAGATATGAGTGAATTTTGGGCTTTATTAAATACTTATGGAGCATTTGCAGCTGGATATTTAGCACGTCCTTTAGGTGGTATAGTTATGGCACATTTTGGAGATAAATTTGGGCGTAAAAATATGTTTATGCTAAGTATTTTACTAATGGTTCTTCCTACCTTTGTCTTAGCTTTTATTCCAGGTTATGAAACTCTTGGGTTTTTAGCTCCTGTTTTATTGATACTTATAAGAATTTTTCAAGGCATAGCTATAGGTGGAGAATTGCCTGGAGCTTGGGTTTTTGTAAGAGAACATTGTCAAGAAAAACAAAAAGCTTTCTTTTTAAGCTGTTTAAATTCAGCTATGGCTTTAGGAATTTTGTTAGGAAGTATAGTATTTTTAATCATTAATGCTTTTTTTAGTATAGAAGAAATTGCTGCTTATGCATGGCGTATTGCTTTTTTTGTAGGTGGAATTTTTGGGATTATTTCTATTTATTTGCGTAGATTTTTGCAAGAAACTCCTGTTTTTAAACAAATGAAAAAAGAATCATCACTTAGTTCTTTTCCACTTAGAGATTTATTTAAAGAAAAGGATATTGTAAAAAATTTATTTTCATCAATGATGATGACTTGGGTTTTAACAGGTTGTGTTATTGTGCTTGTTTTATTAATGCCTAAATTTATGCCTAGTATTTTAAATTTAAGTGGGGTTGAAGGAAGTTATTTACAGGTATTAGGAATTTTGGGAATAGCTTTAGGCGGGGCTTTTATGGGTTATCTTGTAGATAAATTTGGTTTATTTAAAATTTGCATTTTCTTTTCTTTAACTTTTGTATTTTTTTCTTTTTTATATTTTTATGCTTTATACGAGCTTAAAAATTTGGTTTTGGTGTGTATTTTGTATTCGATTGTTTGTTTTTTAGGTGGGATTAATGTGTTTGCACCTATTTTAATGAGTGAAGTTTTTAGAGCTAAAATAAGATTTTCAGGAATTTCTTTTTCTTATAATATTGCTTATGCAATTTCAGGCGGTATTACTCCGCAACTCGTTTTTTGGCTTAATACACTCGCGAGTAAAAATGAAAATCCATTTTTATATGGTATGAGTATATATATGATTTTTTTAGCATTATTGGCTATTTGTGCTGTTTTTATAGTAAAAGATAAAATAAAATTTTGATAATCACTCTTAAAATGTTATAATTAAAATTATATTTTGGAGTTTATAAATGCCTTTTATTATCGAATTACTTAAGCAAAATAAATTAAAGTTGATTTCTTTTTTGCTTTTTTCTTTTATTACAAGTGCTGTTGGAGTTTTAACTCTTGTTTTTATCAATGATTATTTGCTTAAAAATGCACAAAACATTCCTATTTTTTATTTTATTGTTTTGCTTTTGATATTTTTTATAAGTTCTACCATAGTTGAACTTGGACTTAGTATTTTTGGACAAAATTTTATTTTTAAAATGCAAAGACGCGTAGTAAAGCAGATCTTAGACACCCCTTTATTAAGAGTAGCTAAAGTAGGTAAGGCTAGAATTTTAGCTTCTTTGGGAAGTGATGTGAGAAATATATCTTTTGGGCTTTTAAGATTGCCTGATTTTTTACAATCAAGTATATTGATTTTATGCACTAGTGTTTATTTATGTTATCTTTCACCACAAATTTTTGCTTTGTGTGTGGTATGGATTATGGTTATTTTTATTACTAATAATTTTTTGATGATGAAAGTATATCAGTATTTTCGAAAGGCAAGGGAAAATGACGATGCTTTGCAAAATAATTACCAAAATATACTAGATGGACATAAAGAACTTTTGATCAATCGTGATAGAGCCAAGCTTTACTATGAAGATGAATTTGAAAATAATGCAAGATTGAAAAAGAAAAATAGTACTTTAGGCAATCTTTTTAACAATCTCTCAAACAACTGGACAAATGTAACTCTTTTGGCTTTAGTGGGTGTAGAGTTTTACTTAGCTTTAAAATTTGAATGGGCAAGTGTTGCAGATGCTACAACTATAGCTCTTTCTATTTTGTTTTTACGAACCCCTTTAGTATCTATGATAGGATCTTTTCCTACTTTGCTTTTGGCAAAAATCGCTTTGGATAAGATCGCAAAATTGGAATTAGATGATTATATAGAAGGTTTTAAAAAAACACATTATATTAGTGAATGGAAAAAAATTTCTTTTAGAAATACTCAATTTGCTTATGAAGAAAATTTTCACTTAAATCCTGTAAATATAGAACTTAAAAAAGGTGAATTGGTATTTTTAATAGGTAAAAATGGAAGTGGTAAATCCACTTTTTGTATGCTTTTGACAGGACTTTTTAAGCCAAGCAAAGGCGGAATTTATGTTGATGATACGCTTATAGATGATAAAAATTTAGATGAGTATAGATCTCTTATTTCTGCTGTTTTTAGCGATTTTCATCTTTTTACTAAAACCTTAAATAAAGAAAATTTTGCAAGCGAAGAAAAAATTGCTTTTTGGTTGGAGTTTTTAGAACTTAAAGATAAAACAAGTGTCAAAGATAATGAACTGACCTTAACCAAACTTTCTACAGGGCAAAAAAAGCGTTTAGCTATGCTTATAGCCTTGCTTGAAGAAAGGGATATTTTAGTGCTTGATGAATGGGCGGCTGATCAAGATCCTGTTTTTAGAAGATTTTTTTATAAAAAACTTTTACCTTTGTTAAAAGAGCAAGGTAAAACAATCTTTGCTATCACACATGATGATGCATATTTTGATAGTGCTGATAGAATTTTCTTGGCTCAAAATGGTGAAATCAGCGAATTAAAGGGTGAGAATATAAAGGAATTAGCTAAAAATTTAGTAGAAAAATTTGATTAAAGCCCAAAATGGGCTTGTATTATTTATCATAGAGCTTTTTTTCTATATCGATATAAAATTCAGCAATTTTTCCATAAGCAACTTCCCAAGCTTTAAGAGTAGCTTCGTCAGGATTTAAAAGATTTTTAATAGCCTTTAAAAGGCAAGCTCCAACTATAGGATAATGCTCTTCTTTAACCCCTAAATTAACATGAGTTATGGCAACTTTATCAACAAAGCTTCTCATATTTTCTAAATTTTCTATATTTTTGGCTGCCATTAAAATCGCCATCGCTAAAGCTTTTGGTTGTTCTCCTGAAATTTGTTTTTCCATATTAAACATAGGTTTTACCTCAGGATAATCATTAAACATTATTTTATAAAACTCATTGGTTAAATCCTCTCCATTTTTTTGCAAAATAGGCACACAATCTTTGATGATTTGAATTTGTTCTTTTGTCATAATTTCTCCTTTTTATTGTAAAAGAGATATTTTATATTTTAAAAAGGAGAAAAAAATTAATTTAAGTTAATTTCACACTAAAAGTATGAAATTAGAATTGTTTTTTATATACATCTTCAAGTATGTTTGAAGAAATACCACTTATTTTTTTAGCTATACTATCAGTATTATTGGCTATTTTAAGATTATCATCCGTAACATCTCCTATTTTTTCTACTGCTATATTGATTTGAGAAATATTTTCTGATTGTTCTTTTATATTTGTAGCTACATCAGTTATGGTTTGAACGAGTAAATTAATATTAGTTTCTATTTCAGATAAAGATATTTTAGTCCTTTCAGCTAGTTTTCTAACTTCATCAGCCACAACCGCAAAACCTCTACCATGTTCTCCAGCACGTGCTGCTTCAATAGCAGCATTTAAAGCTAGAAGATTAGTTTGTTCTGCTATATCTGATATAATACCTATAATATTTTTTATATCTTGAGTTTGAGAAATCATTGTTTCAGTTTTATTTGTGACATTACCCATAGATTTAGTGATTTGTTCTATAGCACTAGAAGATTTTTGTAAGGAACAAGCTTGTTCGTTTACTCCTTTTTGAAGTTTGCTAATCGTATCTTCTAATAAAATGCTTTGATTTGAAAGTTCATTAGCAAATTCTTTTGAAGTTGTAAGCATAGATTTAATTTCAGCTCCTAAAGCATTAGTAACAATTTCAATTTTCCCATAAGCGTGTTTAATTTTGCTTCTAAAATCAAGATTGGTATAATCATCAAAAACTTTTATAATTTCATTAATATCTCCACCTATATTTTTCTTTAAAGTATTAAGCATTTGATTTAAAACTATTTTTAATTCCTTAAGTTGAGGACTAGCAGGATCTATATCAAGTTTAACATTTAAATTTCCATTTTCGATTTGTTTGGCAATTTTAGTGGAACTATCTATAGCTTGAAAATCCAAACTTAAACTTTTTTGAGCTTTAATTATAGCTTGATTAATGGCTGTTGATAATTTTCCTATTTCATCGTTATTTTTTTCTTTTTTAAGCAAAGGAATATAATCTATCTCGTGGCTAATATAAGCTAAAAAATTAAAAATAGTTTGGGACACATTATGTAATCTTTCTAGTACAAGTTTTTTTAATATAATAAGAGTAGATATCATAATAACTATAAATAAAATGATTATACTTGCAATAATAATTTTAGTTAAGATTGAATCATTTTTGGTGAAATCTTTGGTAAAAGCTTCGCTAATGATATATAAATCTAAAGCATTATTATAGCTAGAATAAGATTCAAAATTTTCACTATTTTTTTCAAATTTTATAACACTGTTGTTTTTCTGAAGTTGTTTATAATATTCAACTTGACTTGGTTTTCGATCTTTATAACCTGTTATAAAAATATCTGTTTTAGGATCTATAATTACATTGCTTCCATTTTTTCCTATTTTAATATCCTTTAAACTATTTTGTATAAGTTTATAAACTTGATCCATTGCACTAGCTACGAAAATTACACCTATAATTTCATTTTTGGAATTTTTTATAGGTTTATAAATTGAGTTGTAGTCTTTTCCAAATAAAGAAGTTCTACCATAAAAATCATTTCCTTTTGAAACAGACACATAAGCAGGAGAATTATGATCCAAAGCTGTACCTATAACACTTTTTTCATCTTTGTTTTTTAATGATGAGGCAATTCTTATAAAATCGTTATTATATTTTACAAATAATGTCGCTTCAGCATTAGTTGAATGTTTAAAGGTCAAAATATAATCAAGTTCGTTGGTTAATTTACCTCCATTATAGGTTAAATTAGGAATATTTATGATTTTATTATTCGTAAAAAGTTGAGTTGTGCCATTTATAGCGAAAGTTTCTTCTGAAAATCCAAAATGTCTTGTTAGGGTATTGTTGAATAATTGTAATAAATTTTCTCCATCTTTTTGAACAATTTGATTTAAGAAATTATTTATAATTTCATTTTCTTGTTTTAATCTATCGTGTAAAGTTTTTTCTGTAAAATTTGACATAATAATTGTAAAACCTAATAAAAATATAATAGTTAATATAAAAATTAGAATAATATTCAAGAATAAAAATTTTTTACCTAATGAAGCATTTTTTAAATTAAACATGAATTATCCTTTCAATTATAAATTCTATTAAATTATTAATAATTAAGATATATTTAATCCTATTAAAGATTAATTTTTTATTAATTATTATATTTTTTGATTATAAATCCCCCACAGGGGCTTGTTATTAAAACATTTTTTAACATATAATTCTCTAATTATTTTAAAAAGGTTTTTTATGTTGAGATTTTTAATTTTTGTATTGTTACTTTTTGTAAATTTAGAAGCAAAAATCCCAAAAGATACACTTATTGTAGCGGTTGAAAATGAAATCACAAGGATAAATCCTGCTTATAGTGAGGATCATGATGCAGTGATTAATCTTGTATTTTCAGGGCTTACGCGTTTTGATGAATATATGAGTTTAAAACCTGATTTGGCTAAGTCTTGGGATGTTAGTAAAGATGGGCTTGTTTATGATATTTTTTTAAGAGATGATGTTTTATGGCATGATGGAGTCAAATTTAGTGCTGATGATGTGAAATTTAGTATAGAAGCCTTTAAAAATCCTAAAAACAATTCTTCTGTTTATGTCAATTTTGAAGACATTAAAAGTGTGGAAATTTTAAATCCTTCTCATGTAAAAATCACACTTTTTAAACCTTATCCTGCATTTTTAGATGCTTTAAGCATAGGAATGCTTCCTAAGCATTTGCTTGAAAATGAGAATTTAAACATAAGCTCTTTTAATCAAAATCCTATAGGTACAGGTCCTTATAAATTTGTAAAATGGAAAAAAGGTGAATATGTTGAATTTAAAGCTAATGAACATTTTTATCTTGATAAGGTAAAAACTCCAAGACTTATTATAAAACACATTTTTGATCCTTCTATAGCTAGCGTCCAGCTTAAAAATGGCAAGATAGACGCAGCTTTAATCGATGTTTCTTTGCTAAATATTTTTAAAAATGATGAAAATTTTGGAATTTTACGTGAAAAATCGGCTGATTATCGGGCTTTAATGTTTAATTTTGATAATGAATTTTTAAAAGATTTAAAAGTAAGACAAGCTTTAAATTACGCAGTTGATAAAGAAAGTATAGTAAAAAATCTTTTGCATGATTATGCTTTTGTAGCCAATCACCCTTTAGAGCGTTCTTGGGCAAATCCTAAGAATTTTAAAATTTACAAATATGATCCTAAAAAAGCCGAGAATTTACTTGTAAGTGCAGGTTTTAAGAAAAATAAAGATGGAAATTTTGAAAAAGATGGGAAAATTTTAGAATTTGAAATTTGGGCGATGAGTAATGATCCTTTAAGGGTAAGTTTAGCTGGAATTTTGCAAAGCGAATTTAGAAAAATAGGAGTTGTAAGCAAGGTGGTGGCTAAACCTGCTGGAAGTTTTGATTATTCTAAAGTAGATAGTTTTTTAATAGGCTGGGGAAGTCCTTTAGATCCTGATTTTCACACTTTTAGGGTATTTGAAAGTTCGCAAGATAGTGCTTTAAATGATGAGGGTTGGAATTTTGGACATTATCATGATAAAAAAGTGGATATAGCCTTGCAAAAAGCAAGAAATACTTCAAATTTAGAAGAGAGAAAAAAATATTATAAAGATTTTATAGATGCTTTGTATGAAAATCCTCCTTTTATTTTTTTAGCCTATCTTGATTTTGCTTTAGTTTATAATAAAGATTTAAAAGGTATCAAAGCAAGGACTTTAGGTCATCACGGAGTGGGTTTTACTTGGAATGTTTATGAGTGGAGTAAATAGTGCTAAAGCGCTTAGTTTTTAGTATTGTCGTAGCATTTTTTAGCACTTTTTTATGTTTTGTTTTGCTTTATTTTAGTAAAGGCAGTATAGCTTATGCTAATGGAGTTAATTCACAAAGTAAAGAATTTGTTCAAAGAATAGAACAAAATTTAGGGCTTGATAAGCCTTTGCTAGAGCAGTATAAAATTTGGCTTTTTAAGGCTTTAAAAGGAGATTTAGGGGTTTCTTTTTTAAGTGGAGAAAGTGTTTTAAAGCTTATAAAAGAAAGAATTTTTAATACTTTTATTTTGGGTTTTAGTGCCTTAATGCTTTTATTTTTACTCAGTGTTTTTTTGGCACTTTTAGGATATTACTATAAAGAAAGTTTTATAGATAAAATCATCACTTTTTTAGCTTTTAATTTTTTTGCTTTACCTCCTTTTGTTTTAGCTTTATTGTTTGTTTTAATTTTTGGAATTTTTTGGAAAATTTTGCCTGTTATGGGAAGTAGTGATATAGGCTTTGAAGATGATTTTTTAAATCATTTAGAGCATTTGATTTTGCCTGTTTTGGTGCTTGTTTTATCACATTTGGCGTTATTTTTAAGGATTGCTAGAAATTTTATCAATGAAAGTTTTTCTCAAATTTTTATTCAAAATTTATACGCTAGGGCTTTGAGAGAAAAAGATATTTATTTTTTAGTTTTGAAATATTCTTTAAGTCCTATTGTGGCTTATTTTGGGGGAAATGCTTTAAGTTTTATGATGGGAACTTATGTGGTAGAAAGTGTCTTTGCTTACGAGGGGCTTGGATCTTTACTTTTTAAAAGTATTATTTTTAAAGATTATCCTGTTTTGCTTGCGCTTATATTTTTTAGTGTTTTGCTTGCAGCATTTTTTACATTTTTAAGTGATATTGTAGCTAGGATTTTAAATCCTAGATTAAGAAGGCTTGATTTTGTTTAAATTTCTTATCATACTTGCGCCTTTAATTTTTTTGTTTTTATGTGCCTTGTTCGCACCTTTTTTGACTCCTTTTGATATTTTAAGCACTCATTTAGAAAATTTGCATCAAGCTCCTAATTTTACTTATATTTTAGGGACTGATTTTTTAGGCAGAGATTTGTTTTCTCGTTTGCTTTTTGCTTTGAGAAATTCTTTGATTATAGGTGTTGGTGGATCTTTATTGTCTATTATCTTTGCTTTGTGTTATTTGTTTTTAGCACGATGTTTTTTTTATATTTTTTGGATGCGTATTTTAGAGTTTTTTTTAGCCTTGCCTGCTTTTTTACTTATGATGTTTTTTCAAAGTATGATAACTTCTGATGTGTTTTTGATGATTTTTTTAATCGCTTTAATTCATTGGTGTTTTATAGCAAGAATTATAGAAAGTGAATTAAAAAGACTTGAAAATTTAGATTTTTACAAAGCAAATATAGTGCTTGGAAGAACTAAATTTAGAGCTTTTTTTAAAGATTTAATACCCGCTTTAAAAACACTGATTTTTACACTTTTTATATTTAATATCGTTCATGCTATAGCCACAGAAGCTACTTTGAGTTTTTTTGGACTGGGCTTAGGATTTGAAATTCCAACTTTAGGTACTCTTTTGAGTGAGTCTTCAAAAGCAGTTTTTATAGGTGCTTGGTGGATGATACTTTTTCCACTTTTAAGCTTGCTTTTGTTGTTTTTACCTCTTTTATGGTTGGGTAATTTTTTACAAAAAATTTGGGGTATAAGATCTTGAAGGTAAGAAATTTAAATATCAGTTTGAAGAATAATTTATTGCTTAAGGATATTAATTTAGATATAAAAACAGGCAAAACTTTAATGATACTAGGACAAAGTGGAGTGGGTAAAAGCTTGTTAGGAAAAGCTTTGGTAAGATTTTTAGATTCTAATTTCACAATAAGTTTTGATGAATTAAGTTTTCATAATTCTTGTATTTTTAATTTTAACAAAGAAGAACTTAGAAATTTCCGTTCTAAGGTGGCACTTGTTTTGCAAGATGCAGAGCTTAGTCTTTATCCTTATTTGGATATTGGAAATTTATGTCATCTTGTTTTAAAAACTCATACAAAATTAAAACAAAAAGAAAGAAAAGATTATGCTTTTTCTTATTTTAAAAAATTAGGATTTGAAAATCTTGATCGTTTGTGGCATTCTTATGCTAATGAATTAAGTTTGGGTATGGCAAGAAGGGTGAGCCTAGCTTTGGCATTATTAAATCAACCCCAAATTTTAATTTGTGATGAAATCACAGCTTCTTTGGATAAAGAAAACGCTTCTAAGATTATATCGATTTTAGAAGAATTAAAAAATAACACAGCCTTAGTTTGCATCACTCATGATTTAAATTTGGTAAATTCTTTAGCAGATGAAATTCTTATGCTAGAAAAAAATAGTTCAAATTTATATAGCTTAGATGAGTTTTTAAGGTATTATAATGCTTAAAGTTTGTAATTTAAGTAAGTTTTATGAGCTTAAAAAGCATTGGTATTTAAAAAAAGAAAGACATATTATTTTTGATAATATCAATTTTTCTTTAAATGAAAATGACAATTTAATAATTTTAGGTAAAAGTGGTGCAGGTAAAAGTACATTAGCTAGAATTCTTTGTTTTTTAGAAGATCCAAGCGAGGGTGAGGTATGGTATGAAAATCTTAACTTACACAAGCTTGATAAAAACAAACAGAGACTTTTAAGAAAGCAAATTCAGTATTGCTTTCAAGATCAAAAAATGACTTTAAACCCTTATAAAAAAATCAAAAATCTTATACAAGATGGTTTGGAAAATTTTAATTTACAAAAGAATGATGACTTGATTTTAGAATTTTTTGATTTTTTTAGTCTAAAAAAACAAATTTTAGAACAAAAACCCTATGAATTAAGCGGAGGAGAAGCCACGCGTGTAGGTCTTATCCGTGCTTTGGTTTTAAATCCTAAATTGTTGATTTTAGATGAAATTACTTCAGCGCTTGATATTAAAACTTCTAAAGAAATTTTAACTTTTTTATATGACTATCAGCAAAAAAATAATATTTCTTATATATTTATAACCCATCAAAGTGATCTTTTTTATAAATTTAATCATAAAAAATTAAAACTTTAAAAAAATATTTTTTAATATAAGTTTCAATATAGAAAGTTTAGAGTAAAATAAAGAAAAGTGTAAATTTAATTTTTGTTGTGGAGTGATTAAAGTGCTTTAAAAAAGGAGAATAAATGTCTCATATAGATGCTTCGCATCCTTATTTTGGTATTTTTTTAATGCTAGTACTTGCTAGTGTTATTTTTTTTGGACTGGTTTTTTTAGCTTCAAAAATTGGTAATAATTTTGCCGCAAAAAATCGCAAAAAATTAGGACTTGGAATTTATGAATGTGGTCCTATTCCTGTTAAACAAGCTAACAAGATTAACTCTCAATTTTTCATCATCGCCTTAATCTTCATACTTTTGGATATAGAAGTTGTGTTTTTATTTCCTTGGGCTTTGATTTTTAAAGATTTAGGTTGGTTTGGGCTTTTAGAAGTTTTTGTTTTTATCGTACTTTTAGGAGTTGGATTTTTATATGCTTATAAAAAAGGAGCGTTTGCATGGCAGAGCATCAAGTAAATTATGCAAGTGGTTTGCCCGTCGTTTTAACTAGCGTTGATAAACTAGTTCAATGGGGTAGGAGTAATTCTTTATGGGCTTTATCTTATGGACTTGCCTGTTGTGCGATTGAGATGATGGCGGCTGGGGGTTCAAGATATGATTTTGATAGATTTGGAACGATTTTTAGAGCTTCACCACGCCATAGTGAGGTGATGATTATCGCAGGAACTTTATGTAAAAAACACGCTGAATTTACAAGAAGACTTTATGATCAAATGCCTGATCCTAAATGGGTGATTTCTATGGGAAGTTGTGCCAATACAGGTGGTATGTTTAATACTTATTCTACTGTTCAAGGAGTGGATAGAATTATACCTGTAGATATTTATGTACCAGGCTGTGCTCCACGCCCCGAAAGTTTTCAGTTTGCTTTGATGATTTTGCAAAAAAAGATTCGCAAAGAAAAAGCAAGTCGCAAGATCGCACCTAAAAGGTTGGTATGATGAGAAAGTATAGCGATAAAAAAAATGCTCAAACTCAAAATTATTACAAAGATAGATTTTATCACGCACCACACACTGTAAAATCTGATGTTAATGAAAGTGTTTTTAAAGATGATTTTGAAGTTTTAAAAACTCAAGTAGAAATTTTAAATTCCTTTGTAGAGCTTGATTTTTGGGTAATAGAAATTAAAAAAGAAGACAATGTTAAAACCTTGCAAATGCTTAAAACTTTAGGGTATTTAAGTTTTACAGAGGCAAGTGCTATTGATTTTATAGCAGATAGAAATGGTTTTGAAGTGTTTTATCAGCTTTTAAATTTAGAAAAAAAATTAAGAGTGAGAATAAAAACTTTTGTAGGTGTAAAAGAGCGTTTGCAAAGCGTGGCTCATGTTTTTAAAGGGGCAAATTGGAGTGAGAGAGAAATTTATGACATGTTTGGAATTTTCATCATAAATCATCCCAATTTAAAACGCATTTTAATGCCTGATGATTGGTTTGGACATCCGCTTTTAAAAACTTATCCTTTAAAGGGTGATGAGTTTGCAAGATGGTATGAGATTGATAAAATTTTTGGTAAAGAATATCGTGAAGTAGTGGGTGAAGAACAAAGAGATTCTGGTTTTGTTGATGATAAAGATACGCTAAATTTTGCAAGACTTTATCATGAAGTGCCAAAAGGTGGTCAAAAGAAGGAAATTTCCTTTAAACAAGAATATCAAGAAGATGAAGGCGTAGCTTTTGTAAAAAAAGTAAAACGTGATGAAGCAAAAATTTTAGAGAAAAGGCGTTAAAATGCAAATTCCTAGCAAGTTAAAACCTTATTATGAAAATATAGCTTTTGAGCAAGAAGACTCAAAAATGATTATCAATTTAGGCCCTCAACACCCTTCAGCACATGGAAATTTACGTCTTATTTTAGAACTTGATGGAGAGCAAGTTGTAAAAGCACGTCCTTGTATAGGTTATATGCATCGTGGTATGGAAAAAATGGCTGAAAATATGATTTATCAAGAATTTATTCCTACTACTGATAGAATGGATTATATCGCCGCTTCAGCGAATAATTATGCTTATTGTGCAGCGGTTGAAAAGCTTTGTGGTTTAGAGATTCCACGCCGTGCAGCAGTCATACGCATGATACTTTTAGAATTAAACCGTATCGCATCGCATTTACTTTGGCTTGCCACTCATGCGCTTGATATTGGTGCGATGAGTGTGTTTTTATACTGCTTTAGAGAACGTGAATATGTTTTGGATTTGATAGAAAAGTATTGCGGTGCAAGGCTTACGCATTCTTCTATGAGAATAGGTGGGGTTATGCTTGATTTACCTGAGAATTATTTAGAAGAAATGCTTGCATTTTGCGATAAATTTCCAAATGATTTAAAAGATTATGAAGATCTTTTAGATGATAATAGAATTTGGCGTTTAAGAACTGAAAATGTAGGTGTGGTTACCAAAGAACAAGCCTTAAATTGGGGTTGTACAGGTGTGATGTTAAGAGGAAGCGGTATAAAATACGATATACGCAAAGAAGAGCCTTATTTGCTTTATAATGAAGTTGAATTTGGTGTGCCTTATGCTACGCAAGGGGATTCTTATGCAAGATATAAAGTTTATATGCAAGAATTTCGTGAAAGTTTAAAAATCCTTAGACAATGTGCCACGCTTTATAAAGATACTCCGCCTGAAATTTTAGCTACGCATCCTGAGTATGTAAGTGCTTCAAAGGAACAAATTTTAACGCAGAATTATTCCTTAATGCAGCATTTTGTTTTAATTACTCAAGGTTTAAAACCTCCTAAAGGCGAAGTTTATGTGCCTACTGAAAGTCCAAAAGGTGAGCTTGGCTTTTTTATCCATAGTGATGGTACAGGAAGACCTTATCGTTTAAAGGCTAGAACGCCTAGTTATTGGCATTGTGCGTTTTTTGAAGAAATGCTTGTAGGTACTTATTTGGCTGATGTTGTAGCCATTATGGGTAATGTAAATATAGTTTTAGGTGAGATAGATCGATGAAAAGAGTAGATTTAAGAAAAAGCAAAGAGCTTTTTGAAGATTTAGCACAAATCATAAAAGAAGCAAAACAAGGTGAGGTTTTAGTGGTGCTTTTTGAAATCGGCGATTTTTCTCCTGTTGAAAAAAGTTTTTCTTTTGTAAAAGAACAAGGTTGCGAGCTTTTAAATTCTTTGAAATTTAATCAAGTGGATTGGACTATTGTTATAAAAAAGGAGAGGGTATGATTTATGATAATGCTCTTTGTTTTTTAGATATGCCAAGCCTTAAAAACAAAAATTTATGTGAAAAAATAGGTGTAAATAGCATTAATATTTCTTGTTTGGAAGATAAAAATTTAAAAGCTAAATTTTACAAATGCGAAATTGCAAGTTTGAGTTTTGTTTTGGCCTTGCTTTGTAAATTAAGTGATGAAGGGCATTTTTGCGATTTAGATGAGGGATATTTAAGTGCTGAATCTTGTTTTGGAGAGGAAGAAGCAGGTGAAGTGCTTGCTTTTTTAAAAGAGGCTAAGTATTTAATTATAGATAAAAATATCCATTTTTATAAAGATAGCGAAAATATCAAATATTTTTTGAATTTCTTAAGCGTAAAATATGAATTAAAGATTTTAGATAGCGATGAAGAAGAATGCGATTTTAAAAAGGCAAAATTAAACACCTTAAAAGAACTAGATAATTATGATGGTTTAGTGCTTTTTAGAGCAAATTTGCAAGATAAAAATTTACATTGTTCAAGGCAATTTTTACAAATTGCAAAATGTAAAGATCAAAGTGAAGTTGAAATTTTGGCTAAAGATTTTAGTCTTAAAGCCAAGCTTTGTTTAGATGAAAATTTACAAGGCACCATAGCTTTTTTAAATTATGAAAACAATGGTTTTGATTTTACTCCAATTCGCATAAAGGAAGCAAAATGACAGTTAAGATTAATGGTATCGATTGCGCCTTTGAAGAAGGCGAATATATTTTAAATATAGCAAGAAGAAATGATATTTTTATCCCAGCGATTTGCTATCTTTCGGGCTGTAGTCCTACTTTGGCTTGTCGTATGTGTATGGTTGAAGCTGATGGTAAAAAGGTATATTCTTGCAATACTAAAGCAAAAGAGGGTATGGTTGTAGAAAGTGATTTGCAAAATCTTTGGGATGAAAGAAATGAGATCATGCAAGCTTATTGTATTAATCATCCTTTAGAATGTGGGGTTTGCGATAAATCAGGCGAGTGTGAATTGCAAAATTTCACTCATAAAAGTCGTGTAAATGTTCAAAAACATTGGATTAAAGACACGCATAAACCACATAAACATTGGGGAATGATTAATTATGATCCCGCGCTTTGCATAGTATGTGAGCGTTGTATTACAGTTTGTAAGGATAAAATCGGCGAAAGTGCTTTAAAGACTGTTCCTCGTGGCGGAGATAGTGTGGATAATAGCTTTAAAGAGAGCATGGGAAAAGATGCTTATGCGATTTGGACTAAATTTCAAAAAAGTTTGATAGGCCCTGCAAATGGCGATACGCTTGATTGTTCATTTTGTGGAGAATGTACAAGCGTGTGTCCAACAGGAGCTTTGATAGGTTCGAAATTTCAATACACTTCAAATATTTGGGAACTTAAAAGAATCCCTGCTTCAAATCCGCATTCAAGCGATTGTGAGTTGATGTATTATGATATTAAGCAAAGTGGTATTAGCAATCAAAAAGAAAAAATTTATCGTGTGAGTAATGATTTTGCCTTTGCGAGTTTAAATAAGGCTGCAAGATTTGCTTTTGATACGCAAAATGAATCAGATAAAGATGAAAAAGCCTTTGAAGAACTTGTGGAGCTTTTTGAGAAAAATGAAATTAAAAACATTAAATTTAATAGTTTTATTACCAATGAAGAAGCTTTGATTTTACAAAATTTAAAAAAGAAATTTAATCTTTCTTTGATCAATGAAGAAGCTTTGAAATTTAAAGAATTTTTACAAGAATTTATCGCTAATTCTGGCGAGTTTTATAGTGCTAATACTCAAGATATAACAAAAAGTGATTTTTTAGTTGTAGCTGGAATGCTTTTAAGATATGATGCTCCAACGCTTAGTTATAAAATCAATAATGCTTTAGTGATGAATAAAGGTTCAGGGCTTTATTTTCATCCTATGGAAGATGTGGGTATAGCAAAATATTCTAAAAATTTTATCCCGCACATTCATAAAAGTGGCGATGAAGAGCAAATTTTATATTTTTTACTTCAAAAATTTAGCCAAGATGAAGGTATTAAAACTCATTTAGCAGAGTTTTTTGTTAGCGAAAATAAAGAAATAGAAGAAAGTATCAACGAAGAAGTTGTAGAACAAGTCATAGAAAAAGATGAAGAAGGTAATGAAATCCAAAAAGAAGTAAAAAAAGTCGTACCTAAAAAAGTAAAAAAAATCATAGAAGTACAACGCTCTGTTTTTGCTAAAAATTTAGGCATAGATGAAGATAAATTAGAAGATTTATTGCTCAAAAAAGTAAATTTTACTCTTGTTATAGGGAGTGATTTTTATTTTCATAAAAATGCCAAAAAACTTGCTAAATTACTTGCTTTGATCCAAAATACCACTCCTTTTAAAGTCTTTTTAAATCCTACGCATACTAATACCTTAGGTGTGGCTATGATTTGTGATTTGGATAAAAACACACAAGAAGGCAAGACTTTAGGCTACAATGAAAAAGGTGATTTTAGTTTTTCTTATGAAGAGCATGCAAATTTAGCTAGTGCGAGTTTAAATCAGCAAGAAGGAACTTTTTTAAATTATGATAAAAGAGTGGTGCCAACTAACGCTGCTTTAGAATTTAAGGGATATTTTTTAAATGATTTAGCTAATGCTTTAGGTTTTGATGAGGAATATACTATAAATTATACTAAGAGACTCCCTATAAATAAAGGTTTTTCTCCGATTGATTTTGATCATTTAGACAATTTTTATACCAATGCAGGCGATTGTAAAAGGGGATATGAGCTTAATTTAGAATGTTTTAAACAAGTTGCTAAAAAAGAATTCGTCTCTCCAAATTTTGAAAATTTAAACCCAAAAGAAGATGAAATTTTGCTTTATAGTGCTAATCCTAGCTATCAATTTGGTAGATTTTCAAATCGTGCTAGTGCGATTAATGAAGCGATTTTTTTAGGTGTAAGTGAAAATTTAGCCAAAGAGAAAAATTTAAAAGATAAAGATCTTGTAAAACTTAAAATAAAAGATAAAGAGTTAAGCCTTAGTGTGCGTGTGGATAAGGATATAAAAAATGGAGCTTTCTTGCCGTATTTTGATGAAAAACTTGACACGCTAAGCTTTTTTGACGAAAGATTTGTTGTGGCGAATTTAGAAAAATTAGGAGCAAGCCATGAGTGATTTTGCTTTTTTTGCTTTAGAGGTTTTAATTAAATGTATTATTGTCATTGCAATATTTGCGAGTTTGGCAGGTCTTGCAACTTATGCTGAAAGAAAAGTTTTAGCTTATTTTCAAAGACGCATAGGGCCTGATATGGTAGGGCCTTTTGGGCTTATTCAACTTGTAGCTGATATGATAAAACTTTTTACCAAAGAAGATATAATCCCTTCAAATTCGCAAAAATTTATTTTTGCTATAGCACCTTTGATTTCTGCTATTTGTGCTTTTGTTTCTTTAGCAGTTATTCCTATGCTACCTGAATTTACTTTATTTGGAAGGGTGATTCAGCCTATAGTGGCAGATATCAATGTAGCTTTGCTTTTTGTCATCGGTACTTCAGGACTTTGCTTTTATGCGGTGTTTTTGGGTGGACTTGCAAGTAATAATAAATGGTCGATTTTAGGGGCTGCAAGAGGGCTTGTAGCGATTATTTCCTATGAAAGCGTAGGAGCTTTGGCTTTGATTGCTGTTGTAATGCTTGTAGGTTCTTTTTCTTTGGTGGATATTAACAATTATCAAAGCGATGGATTTTTTTCTTGGCTTATTTTTAAACAGCCCTTGGCTTTTGTACTTTTTATAATTGCTTTATTTATAGAGACTAATAGAACTCCGCTTTGTTTGACAGAAAATGATGCTGAAATTGTAGCGGGTTATGGAACGGAGTATTCGGGTTTAAGATGGGGCATGTTTTTCATAGGTGAATATACTTCTATGATAGCTGGAGCTATTTTGGTAACTCTTTTGTTTTTAGGAGGTTTTAATAGCTTTTGGATTATTCCTGGTTGGATTATGATGATAGTAAAATCAAGTTTTATTTTCTTTTGGTATTTTTGGGCAAGAGCTGCTTTTCCGCAATTGCGCCCAGATCAAGTGATGAAAATGTGCTATTTGATCTTAATCCCTTTAGCGGTTTTAAACCTTTTAATCACTGCTTTGGCAGTTCTTTTATAGGAGTTTAATATGAAAAATTATTATTTAGTGGATGAGAAAAGAAAAACTCCTGTTAGCGCTTGGGAGAAAATTTCACAAGCTTTGCATAGAAGCGTTAAGCTAGAGCTTTTTGTAGGACTTTTTGTGATGATGAGAGAATTACTTAAGAGAAATAATAGCGCTACGATTAAATATCCTTTTGAAAAGGTAAAGCTTGACAATCGTTACCGTGCTGTCCATCGTTTGATGCGTTTTATAGAAAGCGAAAACGAAAGATGTATAGGTTGTGGGCTTTGCGAAAAAATTTGCATTAGCAATTGTATTAGAATGGAAACTTCTTTAGATGAAAATGGGCGTAAAAAAGTAGGAAATTATAGTATTAATTTAGGGCGTTGTATTTATTGTGGTTTTTGTGCTGAGGTTTGCCCTGAACTTGCTATAGTACATGGAACAGAGTATGAAAATGCAGCTGAGCAAAGGTCTTATTTTGGCTATAAGCAAGATTTTTTAACTCCTATTGATAAGCTTAAAAATCAAGTTGAATTTGAAGGAGCAGGAAGTCTTAGAAAGGATGCAAATTTGTGGGTTAAAAAAACGCCAAATTATTATGATGTAATGCAAGAAAGAGAGAAAAATTTATGCACAGATGAACAATGCGTTTTGCCAAATTTAGCTTCACAAGGAGAAAATAAATGATAGAAAATTTGGCTTTTGTATTTTTTAGTGTAGTGGTTTTAGGCTTTTTTGGCATTGCGGTTTTAAGTAAAAATATGCTTTATTCTCTTTCGGCTTTAGCGGGTGGAATGGTGTTTTTATCGGGATTTTATTTTTTACTTGATGCAGAGTTTTTAGGCGTGATACAAATTATTGTTTATAGTGGAGCTGTACTTGGACTTTATAGTTTTGCGATGATGTTTTTTGATGCTTCTAAAGAATTTAAAGAACAACTTAAAGCTAAAAAAAGTTTTTTTACTTTGGTAGTTTTAAGTGCAATTTTACTTTTGGCCATGCTTATAGGTTTTAAATACCAAAATATCAGCACGGATTTGCCTTTAAATGATCCTGCTTTGTTTGATTTTAATAAACAACTGGCTTTAGCGATTTTTTCAAAATATCTTTTAGCTTTTGAATTTATAGCTATTTTGCTTTTGATTGCTTTAGTTTGTGCTATCACTCTTACTCATAAAGAGCTTACAAAGGAAAAACAATGATAGAAAAGTATTTTTTTGTCGCTATTTTAATGTTTGTTATAGGGCTTGTAGGGATTTTAAAAAGACAAAATCTCATTATGCTTTTTATTTCGAGTGAAATTTTATTAAATAGTGCTAATTTAGCCTTGGTAGCAGCTTCTAAAATGCACAATGATTTAAATGGACAGGTTTTTGCACTTTTTATCATGGGTGTAGCGGCTTGTGAAGTAGCTGTTGGTGTAGCTTTGTGTGTGCTTTGGTATAGAAGAAAAGGCACTTTAGAGTTAAAAAGTTTAAAAGAAGTGGAGGCTTAGTATGCAAAATTTGGCTTTGATTTCTCTTTTTAGTCCTTTTATAGCTTTTTTGTTTGCAAGTTGTTTTGCTTTGAGTGAGAAAAAACAATTTGTAGGGATAATTTGCTCACTTCTAATAGCTTTGAGTGCTTTTTGTTCTTTGTATTTGCTTTTTTGCAATGAAGCTTTTAATGTGAGTTTGTTTGAATGGTTTGCTGGAGTAAATTTTGGATTTGATATAGATGCTATTTCGCTTACTATGATGAGTGTTGTAGGTATTGTAGCTACTTGTGTGCATTTTTATAGTATTTTTTATATGGCTCATGATGAAGGTTTTAATAAATTTTTTGCTTATTTGGGGCTTTTTGTCTTTTCTATGCTTTTTTTAGTTATGAGTGATAATTTCTTAGGACTTTTTGTAGGTTGGGAAGGTGTTGGGCTTTGCTCTTGGTTGCTCATAGGTTTTTGGTATAAAAATAATACTTATTCTTTTGCGGCTAATGAAGCCTTTATTATGAATCGTATTGCGGATTTGGGTATGCTTTTAGGAATTTTTTGGCTTTATTTACAAGCAGGAACTTTAAAATATGATGAAGTTTTTTCCATGGCACAAAGCCTAGATCACAACGCTTTGATCTTAATCGCAACTTGTTTATTTATAGGGGCTATGGGAAAATCTGCACAATTTCCTTTTCACACTTGGCTTGCTGATGCTATGGCAGGGCCAACCCCTGTTTCTGCATTAATCCATGCAGCAACCATGGTAACAGCGGGGGTTTATTTGGTAATTCGTGCGAGTACGCTTTATGATTTAGTTCCTGAGGTTTCTTATATTATTGCCTTACTTGGAGCTTTTGTAGCGATTTTTGCAGCCTCTATGGCTTTGGTGGCTAGGGATTTAAAACGCATTATTGCTTATTCTACCTTATCGCAACTTGGATATATGTTTGTAGCTGCAGGACTTGGGGCTTATGGTATAGCTTTATTTCACTTAGCTACACATGCTTTTTTTAAATCTTTACTTTTTTTAGGTGCTGGAAATGTAATGCATGCTATGAATGATAAATTAGACATTAAAAAAATGGGTGGACTTTTTAAACCTTTAAAATTTACAGCTATTTTGATGTGTATAGGATCTTTAGCTTTAGCAGGAATTTATCCTTTTGCAGGATTTTTCTCTAAAGATTTGATTTTAGGATATTCTTTCATTTCTTTTCACCATGGTATTTTTTTGGTGCTTTTAATCGCAGCTTTTTTAACAGCATTTTATAGCTTTAGACTTTTAATGTTGGTATTTTTTACCCCTGCAAGACATGATGAACATCCACATGAAGCAAGTAAAATCGCACTTTTGGCTATGAGTCCTTTGATGGTTTTAGCTATTGTTGCAGGATTTTTTGAACATAGTTTTTTTGAATATTTAAGCACAAAATTAGTTTTTATCGATGCACAAAATCAAATTGTAATGATTAGTGCGAGTGTAGTAGCTATTTTGGGTGTAATTTTGGCTATTTTTGCTTATAAAAATTCTTGGTTTAAAGAAAGTATTGAAGAAAATAAAATTCACAAACTTTTAAGTAATGATTATTTTATTCCTAAATTCTATCATCAATTTATTGTTTCAAAATATGAAAGTTTATGTGCGATTTTAAAGCATTGTGATCTTTATATTTTTGATAGAATAGTTGAAAAAATTGCTTTGTATTCCCAAATTATTTCACAAAAAATGATTATGCCAAACAGCTTAAACTTAATGCTTAGATTTTTGGTGGCAGCTTTTGTGATTTTGTTGATTTTGGTATGGATGGTGTAAAATGCTAAATTATTTGATATTTTTTCCTTTAATTTCTGCTTTTGTGGTTTTGCTTTTAAATCGCGGAGGCGTTAAGGTTTTTAGCGTTGTTGTAAGTTTTATGATTTTGGCTTTAAGTTTGGATATTTTTGCGGATTTTTTACAAGGGGCAAGTTTTGATTATAATCTCTCTTTTAAAATTTTGAAATTTTTTAGCTTTCATGTAGGAGTAGACAGTATCGCACTTATATTGATGCTTTTAAGTTCTTTGATGATATTTTTAAGCTTTTTATTTTTAAAGCTGGAACAAAAAGCACTTGTATCTTGTATATTCTTTTTAGAATTTGCCATTATGGGACTTTTTAGTGCAAAAGATGGTTTGTTGTTTTATGTTTTTTGGGAATTTTCTCTTTTGCCTTTGCTTTATATTATGGGAGTTTATGGTAAAGATTTTAGAGCAGGGGTGAAATTTTTTATCTATGCTTTTGCGGGTTCAATTTTAATGCTTGTAGCATTGATTTATCAAGCTTATTTAAATTATCAACTTTTAAATATCTTCACTTTTGACTTGGAAATTTGGAAAAATAATGCCTCAGCAGTAAATTTCACAGAGCAACTTTTACTTTTTGGAGCATTTTTTATCGCTTTTGCTATCAAAGCTCCTTTATTTCCACTTCATACTTGGGCACCTAAGGTTTATGCAAATTCGCCTGTGCTTGTTTCTGTAATACTTGTAGTTTTTAAAATGGCTCCTTTTGGATTTTTACTTTTTTGTTTACCACTTTTTCCAGATGCGAGTGTGTATTTTATGCCTTTAATTGTAGCTTTATGCATAGTGAGTATCGTTTATAATGCTTTAATTGCTTATAGAGCAGAAAATATTAAAGAATTGATCGCTTATAGTTCTATTTCACATCTTGGTGTGATGATTTTGGGAATTTTTTCTTTAAATGCTTTGGGTATTAGTGGTGCGGTTTTTTATATGTTTGCACACGGTATTGTAACGGGAGCTTTATTTTTAATGGTTGAACTTTTACACCAAAGATATCATACTTATGATATTTCTTTTTACCATTCTTTGGCCAAAAAAGCACCTTTATTTTCAATTTTCTTTATGCTAATTTTACTTGCGAGTGTTTCTTTGCCTTTAACTGTTTCTTTTGTGGGAGAGTTTTTAATTCTTTTAGGTATAGCAAAGATTAATTTATTTTACGCTTTGTTGGCAGGTTTGGTGATTATTTTAGGAGCGATTTATATGTTTGCAGTATTTAGAAAAATATTTTTCATGCAAAAACAAAGCTTTATAGAGAGTTTTTCTTTACGCTTTAGAGAAATAGTAGCGCTTGTGTGTATTGTAGTAATGATTTTTGGACTAGGGCTTATGCCAAATATACTTTTAAAGCCGATACAAAAAGATGTGGATAATCTTATAAAAACAATGAATATTAGAGCTGTGGAGCAAAATACTTTAGATTTTTTATCTAAAATAGGAGAGGCAAATGTTAAATAATTTTTTAAATTTAGAACTTTTAAATATAAGCTTATCTTATCCATTTTTATTTTTAATTACAACTGCAATAGTTCTTTTGCTTTGCTCTGGTTTTTGGAAATTTCATCGATCGTTTTATATTGGCATAAGTTCTTTATCTTTAATTGTAAGTGCTTTTTTGATTTTAAATAATGCAAATGCTCAAGGTTTAGAAGCAAAAGCTTTTTTGGCTACTTTAAATAATGATATTGTTTCATTTTATGCTTCTTTGGTGATTTTGTGTTTTTCATTTTTATATCTTTTAATGCAAAAAGAAGAAAATCAAGGTGAATTTTATGCTTTATTTTTATTTATGATTGCATCTTTGCTTTTGATGGTTTCAAGCTCAAATTTAGTACTTATTTTTATAGGACTTGAAAGTTCTTCTTTGGCACTTTATACTTTAATAGCAATGCGTGGAAGTAATAATGCTATTTCAAGTGCGATAAAATACTTTAGTGTAGCGGCTGTAGGAGCTGGGTTTTTTGTTATGGCTGTAGCTTTTATTTATTTAAAAACAGGAACTTTAGATTTATCTGCTAATTTAGCGTTAAAAAATGAGTTTCAAAAAGATCCCATGCTTTTGGGTGCTGGAGTGATGATTTTCATTCTTTGTGCAATTAAGCTTTCTTTGGCGCCTTTTCATTTTTGGCTTAAAGACGTGTATTATGCAGCACATACAAATTTGGTTGCTTTTATTTCAGTTGTGCCAAAAGTTGCCATGTTGGTTGTGGTTATTCGTTTGTTTGATTTTTTAAATAATACAGGTTTTGAATATATCATAATAGTTCTAGCGATTTTTTCTATGCTTATAGGTGCTTTTGCGGCTCTAAGTCAAAACAATATCAAAAAAATGTTTGCTTATAGTTCTGTAGTGCATTCTTCTTTGGTTTTGGTAGCTTGTATTCCTTTATTAAAAGAACAAAATTTTGATGGAATTTTGCTTGCTATTTTTGGATATTGGACTTTATTTGCTTTTGCAAATTATGCTGTATTTATGATTTTAAGCAATTATGAGAATAATTCTTATGAGAGTTTAAATGGGCTTTTGGTTAAAAAACCTTTAATTGCTTTTTGCTTAAGCATTAGTGTGCTTTCTTTAGCAGGTATCCCGCCTTTTGGAGTGTTTTGGGGTAAATTTATGATTTTAAATACAGCAATTTTAAATGGATATTGGTATTTGGCGCTTTTTGTGGCTTTATCTTCTGTTATTATGCTTTATGCGTATTTAAAGATTTTAATTCATGCTTTATTTATGAAAAATGATAGGGTTCATAATATTAAGTTTAGTTTTATACAAAATTTTATTTTAGCTTTTTGTGTTTGTGTAAGCACTTTTGCTATATTGTTAATGTTATAAGAGTTTTGCTATAATTATTTTTATGAGAATATTATTTTTAATTTTATTAAGTTTTTTAAATGCTTTTGCTTTTGAGCTTGTTTTAAACACGGGTCGCGAAAATAATCAAGCTTTTGCAGTTTTACATGCGAGTAATGATTTAGAATTTACATGTCAAAAATTTATTACCGAAGCAAAAGTTCATTTTGAATGTGATATTGCAGGTATGGTTGATAATAAATTAAAAGATCAGAGTTTTTCTGCTTTTGATTTAAAATTTATACAAGAAGCTCAAAAAATTAAAATGATCATTTTGCCAAAAATGCAAGCAAGAATGTTTGACACTTCTCAAAATATTTATATAGATAAAGAACTCAGTTCATCAAGTTCGCATAAAAGTAAGGCTTTTACTTTTATTTTTACACCAGAACTAGTACGCGTTAAAGACTATGATGGACTTGATTTTAATATCAATTTTCCACATGAGAGTTTACCTTATGTTGGAGCTTTGGATTTAAATTCTGATCCTGTTGTCATCCCTCAAAGTGCAGATATTAATACTTATTTACGCATCAAAAAAGAATACGATAAGGCTAATTACAATCAAGTGGCGATTGATGCTCAAAATGCTATCAATAGATATCGTGGCAGTATTTTTACTAGTGAATTTATACTATATAAATTAAGAGCTCAAAATAAACTTTACACCCAAGATCCGAGCATGCGTGATCAACAAATTTTAGAAAAGATGATTGATGATGCTAAAAATTGGACGCGTACTTTTACAAGTGATAAAAATTTTTCAGAAGTTTTACATATAATGTTAAGAACTTATATCGCTTTAGCTCAGCGTGCTGATGTAGAGTATACAATGTCGATTTTGGATAATGAACAACCTAATAATTATTTTACTCAGTTATCAAAACTTGATTATGCAGACTATATTTATAATTTAAATGAAAAAGAAAAAGCTGTAAATATTTATGAAAATACTTATTTTAATACAAAAAATTTAGATTTAGCTGCAAGAGCAGCTATGAGTTTGGCAAAGAATTTGCTTTCAAATGGGCAAGTAAATAAAGCTATAGAGTATATTAATACTATTTTAAAAGCCAATCCTGAATATTTTGGAAAAGATATTCCAAGATCTTTAGAACTTGCTAAATTATTTAATCAAAAAGGACAATTTGATATAAGTGCAAGTATTTATGAAGACGCCTTTGCTAAAATGTCCAAGCTTGATCCAAGTTATGAAGAAACTTTAAAAGATTTAGCCTTAGTTTTATCACATACTAACAGATCTAGTGATGCTAAAAAATACCTTGATTTGTATATGGATGATTATATAGATGGCAGGTATTTAGATGAAATCAAAAAAGCAAGTGATGAGGTATTCTTTGCTTTAGGTGATAATAATGCAAGCTTTTTGCATCAGCGTTATACAGATTTAATGAAGCAATATGCAAATAAAGATGAGAATATTGCAAATAAGGCTTTAGATGAAGATGTTGCACTTTATTATAAAGAGGGAAATTTCAGTGCGATTTTAGCTTATAAAGATCTTATAGAAAGTAAAAAAATTCCAAATGCTACTCAATTTTTAGAGAAAGCAGCTGTTAATGATTTAAAAAATGCGATAAAAGCTGATAATTGTATCAATGCTGCAAATATTTTTATGCGTTTTAGCGCTTATGATATAGGTCAGAAAATTGAGAATAAAAAACAAATGTTAGCTTGTCTTATCAGAACTTCTAATGTTGAACAAGCACTTGATTATATAGATAAAAATTATAATGAAGATTCTATATTTTATAGTCTTCAAAAAGCATCTATTCTTTTTGATAATAAACAATATTCTCAGGTGATCAAAATTTCTAAAGATATAGCTAATTCTAGAATTTTAAAAAGCGATGATGAGAATTTTAAGGCTTATTATTTGCAATTTTTGTCTTTGTTGCGTTTAAATGACTACAATCAAGCCATTAAAATTTTGCAAATTTTAGAAAGTTTTCCAATGAATTTTAGTATGGTAGAAGCTTATGATGCTTTACTTTCTTATGCTAATGATCATAATATGCAAACAACTATTTTAACTTACGCACCTAAGGCCATTGACTATCAAAATTTTAAAGGTATAAACCTTTTTAGTCCTAATTTAGAATTTATGTATCTTGATGCTTTGGCTAAAATCAATAAAAATGAAGAAAGTTTAGCTGTTTTAACAGATTTGCTTAAATTAAAACTTTCAGATGAGGATAAGGCAAGAGCTTTATATATCCAAGCTTTAACTTATGAAAGAATGCAAAATATCCAAGCTGAAAAAGAAAGTTTAAAACAATGTCTTGAAATCAAAGGTGTTTCAAATTGGCAGAATTTATGTAAGAGTAAAAATCAAATTTTAAATCAATAAGTAAATTTAGAGATGACTAGCTTTTTAGCTAGTTATCTAAGATTAAAACCTCTTCTTCTTAACATCTTCTAAGATATTATTAGCTATATCACTTACTGTACTAGAAATAATAGCTGATTCATTAGCAATTTCAACATTATCTTTAGTAGTTTGATCAATTTGTGCTACGCTATCATTGATTTGAGTAATACCTGCAGTTTGTTCTTTAATACTTTCTGCCATATCATTGATAGATTGAACAAGTAAATTAGTATTAGCTTCTATTTCAGATAAAGACTTTTGAGTTCTCTCAGCTAGTTTTCTAACTTCATCAGCTACCACTGCAAAGCCTCTACCATGTTCTCCAGCACGAGCTGCTTCAATAGCTGCATTTAAAGCTAGAAGATTGATTTGATCTGCAATATCACCTATGATACCTGTAACATTTTTAATCTCTTCAGATTGAGTGATAACATCACTAGTTTTAACTGAAACATTTTGCATAGAAGAAGTGATCTCTTCTAAAGCTGCTGCAGTTTCTTCTAAAGATTGAGCTTGAGAATTTGAAGAAGTGGTTAAGCTTTGAACAGCAGTTTGTAATTTTCCACTTTCATTAGCTAAAGCATTAGCAAAGTCTGAACTTTGTTTTAGCATTTTAACTATTTCATCACCTAAAGCATTAGTAGTTAATTCAACACTTCCTGAAGCATTAGAGATTTTATTTCTAAAATCTAAGTTTTTATATTCTTCAAATATTTTATGAATAACATTCATATCAGAACCTACTCTAGCTTGTAAAACATCAAGAAGTTTATTTAGAACATTTTTAAGTTCAATAAGTTGTGGGTTTCTTGGATTAGCAGTAATTCTTGCTGTTAGATTACCACCTTCTACAACTGATACGGTTTGAACTGATTCTTTAACGGCTT
>NZ_MJXI01000042.1:0-1111 GCF_001762705.1 Campylobacter sp. BCW_6460
ACCTTCATTTTTAATACCACTTGTAATAGTCGCATCAGAATCATTTTTTAAACTTAAATTATTATTACTTCTATTGAAGATATTACCATAAATAATTCCATTGTCAGTATTTAAAATACCACTTCCTTTTGCAGAAGCAATAAGACCTTCATTTTCAATAGTGATTCCGTATTCTTGTTTTTCTTGTCCTTCTTTTCCAATGGTTCCAGTATTTATAATACCCCCATTACCACCTTGGATAGTTCCAGATACATTGATGCTAGTATTTACTTGCTTACCACCGCCTATATAAATACCTGCATTACCACCTTCTAATCTACCCCCTTCTTTAACTTCAATACCTTCACCCTCAATACCATTTTTACTTCCATCTATATGGATTGCATCATTGCCTGCTTTAATAACACCACCTTCTTCTATAGTGATTTTACCAATATTAACGGGCTTTTTATTTGTATCAAATGCATAAAAAGTTATACCATTGTTGCCTGCTTCTATAGTTCCTTTATTTGTAAGGGTTTCTATCTTGTTGCCATCACCTATGAAGATAGCATTGCCGTTTTGATTTTTGATTAGACCTGTGTTTTCAAAATTTTTAATAGTGGAGCTTGAAGTTCTCCAACTTTGAATGAATACTGCTCCTGATAATTGTTTGGCTCCAGATGTTCCTTCTATAGTACCAGTGTTTTTAAAATTATCTATAGTAGTACTTGATATATTTATACCTACTCTTCCTGAAAGAATACCTGAGTTATCAAAATTTGTTATAGTAGAAGCTTGAAGATTGACTCCGACGCTTGCATAAGAAGCTCCATTAACCCCTCCTGGATCTGTTTTTCCATCACCTTTTACAGTTCCGCTATTGATAAATGTTTGGATTGTAGAGTCACTAATATACATTCCATGATTTACCCAATTGTTTGCCTCTTGGCTACTACTTTGAATAGTGCCGCTATTTTTAAGAGTTTGTACATTAGTATGAGTAAACTGGACCGCTTCTTTATTTGTTGAACTTATAACTCCAGTATTGTTAAAATTATTAATCGTAGATTTATTATTAGCACCGCCTTCGAAAAAAACTCCTTTATCGCTTGAAGCTATAGTTCCACTG
>NZ_MJXI01000042.1:1161-3263 GCF_001762705.1 Campylobacter sp. BCW_6460
GTGAGAATTCCTGAGTTTTTATTTCCCCAAACTCCCATATAAATTTGACCATTAACTTGACCTTTATTTTCAAAGGTATTGACAGTGATGGTTCCTGTGAGGTTATCTCGGCTATTTTGTATGGCTACTTTACCATTGATGGTTCCATTATTGGTAAGATTAGTAAGAGTAAGAGTATCGCTGTTGCTAGCATGGACATAGATAATTTTATCGTTGTTATTCTCATTGCCTAAAGTTCCATTTTTTTCAATTGTTATAGAATGAGAACCATTTCCATTAACTTCTATTGTGTTAGTTTGTGAATTGCTTACGGTCGTATCAATTCTTGCTTGAGGACTATAAACACTTGCTGAACTAGCCTTAAGATTTTTATTTGCTTCATCATAAGTTTTTATTTCAGGAGTAAGTGTAGCATTAGCACAACTCGCTAAGAAAGAAATAGTAGCTAAAGATAAAACTATCTTTTTAGAATTTAAACAGGGTTCTTTAATCCCCCCCCCGTAGACACCTTACTTGAAATAATATTTTTACTCAAATATTTTTCTCCTTCCTTATTTAAAATGATTTATTTTGAAATTAATTTCATATTATTTATTTTTTAATAATAATATAAAATATAAAAATAAAATAGCGGAATAATAAAATATTTAAACTTAAAATATAATTAAATATTAATTATTATAAAACTATATAGTTTGAATTTAAATTTTATTTTATAAAAAAATTGATTTAATGGGAGTAAATTTATATGAAATGTTATTTTACAAAACACAACGAAGATTTAAGTTGTATAAGCGTGAATTTTCACGCTTACTCTAGTTCATATTTTTTCATCAAAGTATTGTAAAATCCATTGGTTTTTACCTCGTCTATACCTTTGTCAAAAATTTTTACCAATTCTTTTTGTTTGTTTTTATTAAAAGCAAAGCTAAAGCCTTCTCCACCATCCATTTCTTGGTAAAAACTTATCAAGTCTGGATTTTCAGCTAAAAAACCTTTAGCAGTATCTTCATCTGCGATAATAGCATCAATTTTCTTGTTTTTTAGTGCTAAAACAGCAATATTTAAATCTTTATTGCTTTGCACTTGTGCATTTTTGATAGCTTTTGCAGTATTTTCTTGTAAAGTTCCTAGTTGAACTCCTATTTTTTTACCTTCTAAATCATTTTTTGTTTGAAGTAAATTGTTACTTTTTAGTTTAAGATAAAGATTTTTACTCATATAGTAAGGTTTGGTAAAATCAACACTCTGTCTTCTTTCATCCGTTGCACTCATAGCCGAGGCAATCATATCGATTTTACCGGCTTTTAAAGCAGGTATTAACCCATCGAAATTGGTTTCAACCCAAACAATTTTAATACCATTTTTTTGGGCAATCTCTTCTACTAGATCCGTATCAAAGCCTGTGAGTTTTGAATTTTCTTTATAATTAAAAGGTTTATAGTTTGGGGCAGTTCCAACCTTTAATTCTACGCTTGCATTTGTTTCTTTGTTTTTAGAATCATTGCAAGCGTTTAAAAATAAGCCAATCAAGGCAACTAAAACAACACTAAATATTTTTTTCATTTTCTTCCTTTGATATAAAATGTTTTAAAATTATACTTATTTTAAATTTATATTTAATTAAGTCTGATTGCTTTTTGCAATTTTAAATTATATAATCTTTAAAATATATTTTTATACAAAATTTTCAAAAACCTACCAAATATTTATATTATTTAATCCTTTATTTAATCCCCTTTTAAGTTTAATTGGTTATACTTTCATTTCCTTTTTTTGAAAAAAGGACTTAAAATCTTTTAAATTATAAAGTTTCACTAACTGAGTAGATTTTATAAATTAACTTTATTTTAGATTTTTTAAGTTTTTAAATTATTTGAGTTTTTAACTTTCTTAATTTTTTAATTTAAAACTAAAAGCTTTTTTATAAATCTTGTTTTTAATTTAAAAACTTTTCTTTTAAAAATGATTTTTTGTTTTGTTCTTTTAACTTAGTATTGTTATTCAAATCTTATTAGTCAATCTTTGAAATCTAAATAAGTGATCGATTGAGCCAGAAAGATTTAGGCATAAGCAATTATGTAAAATCTATTCAATCTAAT